>URHH01000054.1 GCA_900547615.1 uncultured Blautia sp.
CTCCATGCTAATAATGGATTTTTTTCCTTGTTGGTAAAATACCGGTATGTCTGCAAAAGCCGGTCTCGAAGCTCGTTCCGCTTCGTTTTCTTCCGGCGTTCCTCAATGTCTTTCAATTCCTTAGTTATTTCCGCTTGATTTTTCTGCAAATTATCAATGGCACGGGTAAACTCCTTCTGTCTCTCGATGCTTTGTTCGCGCCATTTCGGGTACATCTTCACCTGTTCCAGAATACCTTTCATCTGCTCTTCCTTTTCCATTTCAATTCGGTATTTTTCCCGAAAATGTGCGGCAACAATTTTATAGATTTTTGCCAAAAAAATAACTGCCGCAATCACAAGGACTACGGTAGCCACTTTTAAATCTCCAAATAATTTTAAAAACGCGTCCAATTTTACCTCCTCTTAACTGCATCGTATAAAATGCTCAGGGAGGTAAAAACCTCCCTGAATACTGCCATCCCGATGCTTCATTCAGTTACGATGCAATCTCCGTAGCCATCTGCTTCCAGAATGGTTTCCACATCTTTTCTCCATTTTTCATAAAGCTTTGTGCGTACAAAGTATGCTCTGTACTTGTCCTGTCCTTTCTCTGTTGCTCTGTCTGCCTGCTCCATAATCATTCTCGCAATAAATGTTGTCATACTGTTCATTCTCCTTTTCTCCTTTAATTTTTGTTTTTTATATGTTACATACCCATAAGGGATGGCAGTATCTCTGTCAATATGCTGTCTACTGTTGTGGACAGCTCCGCCGTAGCATCTTTGTTTTCAGTAGCGCTTTTGGCTGTCTCGCCTACCTTTTTTCCGAACTCACGAAAATCCTCAACGGTTGGTTTCTTTACTTCTTTTGCTTCTTTGTTCATACTGTACCTCCAATCTGCGCTCCTTCAATGAGCGCTGCGTTCTGTGCTTCTAGTGTACTAACTCTTTCTTCCATAAGTTCCATTTCTGACTTTGGAATATCCTCAAAAACCGGCTTGTGCGGCTCAGAAGAAACGTCAATGGATTTCAGAAGTTTGCCTTCCGGAATTTCCACATTTAAAAAAGGGATTCCCTGTGGTTCTGGGAAGCCCTCTCCTGCTAAATAGATGTAGCCTGTGTTGTCGTAAATTACCTGCATTTTAAATACCTCCTGTTTATTTGTAAAAAATTGTAATACTGCGAGTATCATCAGACTGAAAAAATGATACATAATTTTTATTATCAGATTTTGAATGTCTAATAATAATTGGATTTGTAGACGACTCCTTAATATTTATTCCATATAAATTTTGAGGAAAATTAGTAGCAAATGGTAAAATTAAAATATCACTTTGAAACTCAATCCCAATAATTTTACCTGTGAAGGTAAATGCTTTATTAATTGTTATATTGGAATGCCCCTCATAGACGTCACCTATAGCAAGTCCTTGTCCATAATCCGTAACTCTAATATAATAATCTTTTTCCGTAATTGTCGGAACAGAAACCATCTGATTTTTATTTACAGTAACACTTTTTAAATCAGAACCATAAATAGCTCTCAAATTTTCTAAAGAAAGTTTGTTCAGCGTTCCGGTCTGTTTTCCTTTTTTATTGTAAAAAATTTTCCCTTTTATAACATCATCTGGCATTGCCGTTGCGTCCTCTTGAGAAGATGTTTTTATGATTACTTTCGAGTTTAAAACGCCCAAAATTTGCACCCCCTAAACATAATATACTGTTACTGTATCAGTCGAATCTGTTTTGAACTCTGCGAAAAACTTTCTCACACGACTTATTTCCGTAGAACTTGTTGCGCTGGTATACTGAAAAATTGAAAATTTAGGGAACGAAAATTCTGTTGTATCTGTTTCTCCATCACTACTCCATGAGTATAAGTTAGAGGGGATCAAAATCATTTTTCCATTCCATTCTAAAGCCACTATTTTTCCATTAATTTTAGGCGTTGCTCTTTGGTAAACCTGTGTATAAAGGTATCCATAAGAATTGAAATTCGTCACTTCCATATTTTCATTAAAAACAATGTCATAATGCACGTCCCCATATTCTGTCCCTACCCCATTGTTTTTGTTAAAAACATGAGTTTTCACATTACCATAAATTACCTTTAATAAATTGAGTGTAATTCCTTCAAGGTTTCCAATTTGCCTTCCGCTGTTATTGTAAAAAACCTTTCCTTTCTTTACATCTTCGGGAATGGCTGTAGCGTCTGTGTGTGGCGGGTCTACATATTTTATTTTAGGTTTATCTAATCCCATACTGCACCGCCTAACCCAGAAGGATATATCTGGCATTTACCTTTGTTCCGGCAAAGCCTATTTTGCTGCCTGGAAACTCTACATCATTTAAGGATTCGCCTGGCTTTATAGCAAAACTTCCAGCCTGTATGCCGCTTCTGTCGTAAAAAGTAACCGTAAGGTCATTTTTTTCGTCATCATTGGTAATTACATCTATTTCCCGGAAGTAATAAGATATTTCTTGAGGCGCTGTAATCGTTCCACTCTTAATTTTCTGGATAACTACCGGCATAGCACCTCTTTTCCTTAAAGTAGACTATTTTAGTCTGGGGGGGGGGTAAACATAAACATATATTTCTCCTTTCTCAGGCGTCAGCCTGACTTGATTCGTTTTTTACAGCTTCCTGAGCACCAGAAATCATAGCGTTTTGTCCGTTTTCGATTTCTGTTACACGGGCTTTCAATTTTTCAATTTCCGACGGCTGTGGTTCGGGTGGCGGCACTGGGGTGTAACTCTCCCACTTGCCGCCTACGTATTTTTTATTGGTAAGGTCAAAATCCTCCGGAATGGGAATCATATCCGGAAGCTCAACCTTGTCAGTAAGGTGGCTGTCCGAAATGACATAGCCGGAATCTGTGATTTGTGCATATCTCATACCTTGCCCTCCTTAATAGTACTCGATAAGTTGCCAGCCAAAAGTTGCAGTTGACGGAACAATGTCCCCTACTTTAAGCGACGAATCATCAAAAACAAAATATTCTTCGTCGTACATACCTGATATAATATCGTTTACAGTTGTTCTTAGTGTCAGCGTGTTTGTTGTGATATTTGCAACACAAATTCGTATTGATTTTACTTCCGAAGAAACATCTCCGGTTATTCCTTTATCGAAAGCCCAACCATCAATTAACACAACACACTTTGCCGGATTTACTTCGTCGATTTTAATATCCAATGTATTAATCTGTTCAATATTGTTAGAATGGACGTGCGTGACTTTCCCCGTAAACCTCGCCGTCCCTCTCTGCACACTCTTGACCGCACCCGTCCCACCAGATAAGGCTGTTAAAATCTGCTTGGTATCGCCTAAGACTTTATCAATTTTCTGGACTATCAAGTCCCTGTTCCATACTGCCATCTCTACTCCTCCCTCACTATTAGTGTAATCGGTATATCTATCCCTGGCTTATCCCCCAGCGCCTCCAAAATGAGTTGTTTTGCCTTGTTATCTCCAGAAGCCACACCTGCCTCAGCCCACGCTGTTTTTTGCTGCGTGGTCGCCTCGTAGGGGACAAATACCTCTACATACTCTGTCTCCGCTCCGGTAAGAGCATCCACTGTGATTGTGGCTGTGTACGGAGCGGATGAGGCTGTCCAGGCTGTGTGTGGGATAGTGACATTGAGGGTTTTGGGCTTTCTGGCGTACTCGGAAAAATCCAGATTCGGGACTTCTGCCTTTACAGAGGTGTTTACCCACGGTCCCCAGACCTTGTTGTGCATAATGCGCTCATACTTATCACAGTTCTCTCCATCTACGTTCCCGTCCACAGCATACTGATAAAGAATCTGTCGGACAAAATCCCCCTGAGAAACCACAAAACCATAAAAACTTGCGCTCTCAACCGGAGCATTCGCAGCATTCGCAGCGGCATACCAACCATTTTTTACTGCCTGATTCCAGTCTGTGATATTGGATGTAGAGGGAGATTTAATGGCTTCCTTCTCCTGCTGTGTTACAAACTGGTGTGATTCGTCTGTTTCCACATTCGCAGCCAGCGCTCCAATATCCAGAGTGACCTCAGAACCGTCCTCCTGCTTATGTTTAATCTGTCTTGTTACCATTTTTCGCTCTCCTTTCAAAACCCTCCGAAGACAGATTTCCTCCGGAGGGCATCATTTTAAGAGATATTATTTTGTCAGGAAGCAAAAAGCGCCAACCGGAGCCTCTTTCGGGAGTTCTGCTCCGAAATAGATGTCCGCTTTTGCATTCCAGGCTTTCTTTTCCTCGTCTGTTGCAAAACGATGTGTTGCATCTTCTGTGATCATTGTAGCTGGATGGTTCTCCGGGTGCTCGTATTTGGAAAAATCCGCATTAGCCGGAACGTTTGCCTCGACTGTATGACCGCCTACCGTATCCGCATTACCGCCATTAGCCGGCAGAGCTGTTGGCTTGTTTTTAATAAAAGCATCAGATTCGGAATCACTTTCATTCCAGTCTGCCTGTACGTTCTTCTGAGCATTGGCTGGTGCATGTGCTGACTGGCTGTGGTCATAAGCTACCTTACCTTTGTCGCCAGCAAAAGCTGTAGAAGATGTCTCGCCCAAAGTGAGTGAGGCGGAAATCTCCGCATACTGTGTTCCGGACCAGCGATATGTTTTTCTGGAAGTTGTATCAACATAGATCTTTCCAGATTCTGCCTTATACGGTGTTCCTTTTTCATTATTAAAAACGGTATTACTTACATATGTACCTTCCAGTACATCATCAACATAAGATGGTAACTGCGCCGCCGGAACCTTACCGGATTCATCCAGGGATGCTGCTCCCACATCTGCTGCCGTCAGAGATCCCCACTCAGCTGCTCCGTCTGCCTTATTCTTTAATACCTGACCTTTTGTTCCGCCTGCAGGGATATGTTTATGCCCAGGGCCATCCGGATGAACATATCCAGAACCTTTGGAGAGTTCGTCCCAACCGGTTCCATTCCATACATAGGTGGTTTTAGTCTCTTTTACAAAAACATTAAGACCTTCTGTGACCGCATGTAACGTCACAAGTTCATCACGTTCCTGAATCGTATCCACCTGACCTCTGGCATCCAGAAGTGCCTCCGCCTGTAACTTAAACCCAGAGGCTACGGTAATTCCTTTTTTATTCTCAAAACTCATATCTTTGCCCTCTCTTTCCTTTTATCTCAGTGATTGAATGTCATCTTGAAGTTAGATACCGTAGACGCATCGTTAGACAGTGCATAGTAAGCAACACCATTAACCGTTACTTCAACCCTGTTAAATGTGCCGGTTACATCAAAATTGTTAGCGTCGAGAATCTTAGAGATATTTCCATAAGATTTCGGGTAAGCAAACATCATCTTCTGGTTTGCACAGGTAAAGTTAAAGGATTTATTTCCTTTTGCCTGCACTACTTTAGTAGCCGCTTTGATAAGCTCTTCTGTCGGATTCGCATCTGCTGCAATCGCACCGTAGTAATATGGAGATACAAAAGTATAAGCGCCGGTCTTTGCTGTAACTACTTTCTTTTCTGCGTCTGTAACCTTGACGGAAAGCTGCTTGTTTTCTGTTACAGTCAGCGCCTTTGAAAGGGTAATCGCATTTGCCCCTGCTTTAATTCCTTCCGCCAGACTGCCGATTACTTCTTCGCCGTCAAGGACTTCAATTTTTGTAATGGCAGCGCTTCCCATTGTAATGTTTACCGTAACACCTGTTACGTTGTGAGTAGTTCCCACTTCCACTACTCCTCCGTTGGATGGAGTCATAGCAGCGCTGACAGTAGGAGCTACATACGCATGGAGCAGCTTGTTGATCATCTCGATGGCTTCCACTCCCTCGCTTGGCGGTACATATCCTTTCGGGATTCCTCCGACTGCTACAGTAGATGGTGTCTGATTCTTGTATTTGGTGTCATTGGCTGTCGCACCTGCTGCTACGCCATCCAGCTTCTTCTTATCGTTTCCGGACATGTAACCGGATGCAGACTGTGTAGCATCTGTATGTGTATGGTTCTTGTCTGCCTTACCTGCGATAGCCGCATTTAAGGCATCTGCCACTTCCTTGTGAGATTCGATATAATCCGCGATTTCCTTTAAGGTATCAAACGTTTCCGGTGCTCCATCAATGAGAGCTGCAATCTTTTCGTTGATGTAATCAACAATGCTCTTCTCATCATTCTCCCCCATCTTAACCGCGTCTGCTACGGTCTTTGCAAACCATTTCTCCCATACAGGAGACTCTTCCGTACCGACGTTGCGGTACAGCCACACTCTTTCATTCGCCATTTTTTGTTTCCTCTCTTTCTTTTTTGTTATTTATTTTTGCTAAAAAGGCAGTATCTTTTGGAGCGTCCTGCTCTGTCGATACTGCCAGTTTGCCATTGATTATATATGGTTCTTCACTTTTTCTAGTTATTGGGGGATTTGCGCCCGCCCAATAATCACCATGTTCCGGCGGCGATGAACCAAAATCTAAGTTGTCAAATGCTGCTGCCCGGAAAGATACCGGCATACCCTCCACAATAAAGAGGGTATCTCCTTTGTCCAGAGGAGTATCTGCAGCGCCTATCTTGATGTTGCCTCTACCCATCTGTTCCTCAAGTATCTTTAACTTTTCCTGCAGAGCTTCCAGGTCTTTTGCCAGAGCATATGCTCCTGCATTTGCCTTTATTGTTACGTTTTCAGAATCAGACACTGCCTGATAGGTATCAAGATATATCGAAACTGGAACCTTTCCATTATAAGCGGGCAAATAATCCGCTTTTCCGGGATATGCCACTGCAAGGGAGTATAGAATCTCTCCTTCATCCGGATCCGAAGCATAGATACCAATCTCGCCAATATAATAGGGCGTCGTCAGCTCGGTATTCGTAATCGCAGCCGTCATTTTAATCGTCTTGGGGTCTGTTACGGTAAAAGAAGAAATTCCAAATTCCTGTCTCTTATCTTTTAACTCTGTTCTGTCCTTAAGAATTTCGTCTTCGTCATACTCACCAGCTCCGGTTACAATTTTTGCAAATTCCAGCTTGATTTCCCGGATTTGCGTCTTTTGGATAAGGGCAAGCCCTTTTTCTGTTATAACCGCTTTTCTAAATTGCGCCATTATTTCACACCTCCCTTCACGCCAGAACAATGCTCGGTATCATCACATGACCAACCGCTACCCTCTCGGAAAAAGTTATCTGATTTAATTCCTCCGATTCAAGCGTAATATGCGGTGTTATCACCTGTACAAATCCCATATGTTCTGTAAGTTGTGCTTCTTCCTGGATTTGAACCGAATATCCTAAATGTGCCGGCATTCTGCGCGTTATGATATTTAAAATTTTATCATCAACAAGGACAGCCATTCCCTTGCCATCAACTACTATAGTAAAAGCATTTCCATCATACAGAACATCACTGTTACAGCCTGTGTAATCCTTTATCAAATCAATGATCGCTGTCCTTGAAAATTTTCGAAAGCCAAAATAATAATAGACCGCAACAACTTTTCTCCGTTCCTCCAGCGTGGCTTCCGGGTCAAATTCAATTCCGAGAAACTTTTCAAATTTCGAAATCGTCTCTTCATCTGCATGTAACGGAAAAGTATTTCGGATAATCTGTTCCAACCAATACGCCATTAAATCAAGTGTCCAACCTGCATATTGATAGTTTGCATCCATTTCCCTGAATTCTGTCAGCCACTTTGGCCCATAGCTTATAACTTCAAGATAATTGGGACGGTCGTCGTTATGAAATATTTTCATCGATCACTACCTCCCCAAGTACAGGAATCTGTTTCACAGAAAACGATATATTGCTTGTTGATCCGTTTAATCTAAGATTGTCATAATCAATTACGCCATTTATATCCGTCAGGATAGCACCAATCCGCGTAAACCTTACTTTTATATTCCCAGAATATTTCTCCATAGATATACTTTTAAAATAAGATTTCACTTCTTCTGTGAGTTTCTCTTTTATCTCAGTAAAGGTTACTTCTGTTCCTTTTATAACAGACACACTTATGTCTATTACGACTGCTTCTGCAGCTACGACGGGGCAGATCTGCCCAATCGTAGCAACTCCTTCTCCCATACCATTTGCTCCGGGATCGAGATATTTCTGTGTCTCATTTACCACTTCTTCGGTTGGTACTCCTCCGTCTTTCGCTATAATAACGCACATGACAGTATTGGGCCCGTTCCACAAAGAAATGATTCGGGCTCTCCCAACACCTGTAACAGATTCACACCATGTCATCATCTGACTTACGTTTCCGTTTTCATCTGGCCCGGATATTTTATTATGGAGCCGTCTTCTTGCGTCATCATCGGACTCCATATCTACAGCCGGAATTGCGATTTCAGTAACTCTTGCGCTTTTTAATTCTCTTACATCTCTTTCCGGAATAATCATAGTTCCAGGAGAAATATTGTTCATTGTTGTTCCGGTATCTTCTGATACAATCACCCATTTTTCTTTTAAGCGATCCACTCTAAAGAAATGCTCTGCACATATAACCCGTAGCCCTAGTTCTGGTTCTGCACCGTCAAACTCTGCATAGTATACAGCAGGAGTATCAGCAGGAGGATTTCGGGATAAGTTTCTTTCGCTTAAACGTTCGTCAAGAATTTCGCCGGTACAGGTAAAAATAGAAATAATATCATTAACTTTATTCAAATCATGAAAAAATTTCGCTGTTCGGAAAGCATGGCCTTCTCCGGCATCCCGGTATACACTGCCTTGCCGTGTATCTACTCCAAGCTTTGCCCCCATATCAATTAACTGCTCCTGAAGAAATTCCTCTGTGATTTCTTCCAGCTTCAAATCTTTAATATTCGAATTTTCCATCCTGTATCACCCCTTTCATCTCAACATCTCCATAAATCGTGTATGCTGTAAATTCTATGTGAATAGTATCTCCGGCTGCCTCATATATAAAATTTCCAATCCCCGTTATACGGTCGTCTGCCATAAGAGCCTCTTCCGTCATTTGAGGTATATCAGAATCTAAATACTGATCTGTAAGCCCTACATTGATTCGGTTCATTGCATCAAATCCATATTGGTCGTTGTAAATAAGATGTGCAAATCTTCTGGTTGACAGTATTTTTCTTATCGATTGCATAACTGCTTCTTTTCCATCGATATGTCCAATTATTCTCTTGTTTGCAAAATCCATCGCATAAGTACGTGTCTCCTGCGGCTCTAATAAGTCACTGTATTCAAACGGAACCTTGATTGCATTATCCATCTTTATACTCCTTTGCTCTATCCAGAACATAATACACATGCTGCTGGTTGAGACTCAGCAAATAATATTCTACACCTACCTGCATTCTCCATTTTCTGGCCGGAGGAATAATTAAAGACTTTTCTGTAAGGATAATTTTTTCATCTTCCGCCAACCGCATAGTCAAAGGATCCATACTTATGATAACAGCCTGTACCACATCTAAAGTCCCATAAGCCCCAAGTTCCTGAAAAATCTGCTTCAAACTTGTTTTCTGCTCCATTATATATCCCTCCTGTTTCCTCTTATCCGGCTACATTTATGTTAGGAGCATAATTTAGTTTTAAATTCATCTTATGGCTTCCTTTTTCAAATGTATGCGTATCTTCGTCTATATACATAATTCGATTTTCTTTTATATGTGGTATACGGACAAAAACCGCTTTACCGGATATAGCCTCCATGCAGCCAATTGCTCCGGTCAGCTTTAAAGACCTGCTTACTAAAGCTTTCTCTTCCTTAAAAGTTTTAATGATCTCGTCCAGTTCTGCAGTCGACACATCAGAATCGACCGAGGACACCTCCCGGAACACACCTATCTTAGACTCCAGAGAACTATTGATGTATTCTTTTTTCTTGTCTCCCTTTGACGTATATAAGGTGATGCGCGTCCGGGTGTTGTAAATGCTGCGGCTCCGCTCATAGGAGTCAATATTGACATTGGGTTCAAGAACAATAATATTCGACTGTTCTGTTCTCTTTACAAGGCTCACAATTCCTTTTTCGGAAAAAACATAATACCTTATTCCCTTTGCCATATACGTCTGGCTCAAAGCATCTTCTATTACGTCCCAATATGTGTTTCCGCGCTTTGTAAGCTCTGGTATCACATATCCGGTATCGGCACATTTTCCTACTTTTAAGCCAAGCCGCTTACACAGATCCCGGAAGATTTCAGACGCTGTTTTGTTGGTGTAGGTAAAACTGTCTTTGTTATTGGTCATATACACCAGGTCATCATACGCTTTAATCCCCAGCGTACGCTTATTTCCAGATGTATCGTCCATGATCAAGCCGCGAAAAACTTCTTTCCCGTCACAATAAAAAATACAAGTAAGACCTTCCCCACAGTCAACCGATACCCTTGCCTGCTTATATCCTTCAGAGTCTGCAAGAGTGGCCTGTAAAGTCCGTGGAGCTGCTCCCTTTCTTCCGGATACAACCACTTTTCCTACCAATTTTGTAACATCGGTATAGGAATCCTTCCCGATCCACAATTCAATCTTTTCCGCCATGTCAGTCCTCCTATGCCGGAATGGTGATTACTGTTCCGGCGAATATCAGATCTCCGTTACGACAGGAACTGAATCCGTGTTTTCGAGCAGCTTCATCGAGGACAGCTCTGTTCGCAGATAAAATCTTTGTATAAAGCTCTCCTTTTCCATAAAATCTCTTCGCTATCGTCCAAAGATAATCTGTTTCCTTAATGGTATAGGTAGAGGCTTTTTCTTTATTGGATACTCTGTCTTTCTCGTCTGACTGAACCACCGGTTTTCCACCCTCCGCTCTGGAATTTCGGATTTTCCGTAAACTGGTATTCCGATATTCCTTGAGTTCAAGCGAGTACTGTATTGTCCCAGGGTCTCCTCCTACTTCTTCTGCTGTATAATCACTTATCAGCACATAACAATTAATTGCAAGCGGACCTCCGACCAGAACAAAGTGAGCCGGATTTTTGGCGTCCATAAGCTGTTTGAGCCACTTATGGCATTTTGAAGGAGATTTGAAATCTTTTTTCGGTACATCACAGTACCCGCCGTATTGCGTGGGAAAATAACTGGAAAAAGACAGTCGGAGCGCGCCCCTCTTCGACTTATGGAATATTTCTCCGATCTGGTCGATATTAAAAGTGACGTCTTTTCCGGCCTCTTTTATTTTTATTTTTTCCGGCAGGACGGGAATCCGAAAAGTCTTCGCGTCGTTATCGTAATTCAGCCACATTTCATATCCCATTCCTACCACCCTCCATTGCACTTATCGTCAAGAAACCGCTTAAACCACGACTCAAATAAGTCATGATCGTTGTCATCAAGCAACTCTTGCAGTTTTTTAAGCCCTGCCTCTACAGATGACAATCTACTCTCAAGCGCGCTGATCTTTGCATAACAGTCATCAATACTCATATACGCCATCTCCTTCTGTCAAAATCTCATCCTGTACCAGATTAATGATTACATCTTTGATTTCGTCCATGATAATCTGCACTACGTCTTTTCGGGAAACCCCTCCGCTTGCCTGGAACTTTCCGCTGCCATTAATGTTGATGTTATAATCCTTAATACTCCTCTTTTCGCTCGAATCACCTGAAGAACTCGGAGCCATAGCAGGCGGTACAGAGATCGGATTTTCTTCCAAAAGCCCCAGGCGTGTTCCTGCCTCTCTCCAAATGGATTTCGCATTTTCCGAACCATCTAACGGAATATATGCCTCCGGTCCGGCTTCTGCGAGCACACCGAAATGCGGTTGATCAAAAATACCGCCATCTGCATGCAAAGCAGCTGTGACCGTTGCCGAACCTGTCGCGCCCCCGCCGAAACTGATAGTCTTCGTAGGATTTGCCAGAGAATAATTGGCAGTAAGTGTTACATTGACTGTTCCGGACGCAGAATATGGATTTGACCATGCGCTACGAACAAGTCCTCCGACGTAATCATACACCTCTCCAATGTTATCATTTCCCTTTGCCAAAGTAACATCTACGGTTCCGTCTGCCGGAAGCGCTGTAGCAAACGCAGTTGACACATTAGATTGTACTGTGGACACTGCCTGAGACGAATCAATTGTTCCTGCATTGAGGGTAATATTCGCTGGAACTTCCACTGGAATTGCCTGCATATTGGTCTTTAAATAATCCGTTGTTGCCCCTGCAAGCGCCTCATCATTGATTCCTGATACTTCAAAGGTAATCGTAGTGGGAACCGTACTTTCCATTGGCTCCTGCGTTGACTCCTTGGATTCTGCTGCTGCTTTAAGCTCAGAATCATCTGTGCCAGCATCAGTATATTTCGTATTTACAGGCTGTTCCTGCGTTTTCGGTTCTTTGGTTTCGTTCTTTAAAGCTTCATCTGCCGCTTCTCCTGCTCCGGAAGCATCCACAGCAACCAGTTCTTTTGGTACATTGATTTTTGCACCAACATTAATCACATTAGGATCTGTAATCTGCGGATTGTATGTGAGAAGTTCATCTACTGTACTTCCTACCGTTTCAGCGATACCAGAAAGGGTATCACCGGCAACAACCTCATATTCTACTGTGGCAGTACCGTTAACCTCTTTTTCAATGCCAGTTGCCTCTAACCCTTCAAACGCTTTGTTAATAAGCTCCCCTACCTGTGCTTCGTCGGCTTCTATTCCTTCTACTTCCACCTGCATACCATCTACAGTAAGAGGGTCAGAAGTAACTTCTGCCGTAGCTCTGGACAAAGCAGTTCTCAGTTCTTCCGGCGCGGAAACCGCTCCTTCTTCAATTGCCTGCACCAGCGCCTTATTTGCTGGGTCTGTCACCATCTCATTAGCAAATACCTGCCATGCTGCATCTGCATCACCAGCTACCGCACCGGTCTGTATAGCCTGGTTAAATTCCGACATAATTTCTTCCGGAACCTTCTGCCCCATTGCAGTGTATTCGTCAATGATAGCTCCCATGCTTTCTACATCGGGCTTCATGGCTTCATATATCTCAGCAATAGCGCTTCTGTCCGCTTTGCCTATGTCTGTTCTTTGCTGTATCTGGCTGAGCATTCCGTCTTGTACCGCGGCACTAAGGCTTTGATAATCCTGATTTTTCAGGAACGTATTCATATCAGATAAACCAGCAGCTGCATTTTCCTGTATGGAATCAAAGCTTTTGTTGATTTCTTTTCCATACGCATCTTCAAAAGTATTATTCTCAAACTTCAGACTGTCATTAAGAATGAGAGCTTCTTCGTTTCGGATTGCCTCGCCAGCCTGATTTTTATAATAGTCAAGCTCAGAATCAGAGATTCTCTGTATTCCGTTTTCATCTTTCCGATTCAGTGCGTTTAGAGTGGTAAATAGCTTCTTTTCCGATTCTTCCAGCGCAGACATCGCCGTTTCTCTCTGTTCTCCAACTTCCTCAACGACTTTCGTAAACGTATCGCTTGTTAGATCTTTTCCAGAAAGACGACCATATTTCTGTGTGAGTATATCCATTTCAGCTTGTGCTTCTGCTTCTTTCCACCCAGCTAGGATATTACTCATTTTGGTCTGCAGTTGGTCAATGGCAGCCTGCTCATTCACATCAAGAATTCCATCTTCCAAGGCAGTTTGCACTAAATTCGTCAAACCAGCAGATATATAAGAGACTTCGCTTAAGTCTTCTTTAGCCCATTCTGCAATTTTCGAACCAAGACTGCTTCCATCAGTGCCTTTTAAGTCAAATTCGTCTAAGACAGCCTGTGCCCCTCGTGTTACCTCAGAAAGCGCTTGCTCTACGTTATCTCCAAAGGTATTGATGTTGGCGATATAAGTTGCCACTTCGTTTTCGTCAAGCTGAATGCCAATGCTTGCTCTCCACTCAAGGGAGTCATTTTCTGCAAGGGCTTCTTCCGCCTGCTCTGCCAATTCGTCTGAGTTTTCAAAAGCGCCTAAAGCGGCATTGATATTCACAAGCCATTCCGCGTCGATCACTCTGGACGCAAAATCTTCTATCTGATCTTCATCGAGCTCCACGCTTCCAAAATGGTCTGTGAGACTTCCATCTATTTGAGCCTCGTTATACTGATGAATTTTACTACCAATAAAAGTTGCCGCTGCTGCAAAGCCTGCCGCTCCTGCTGCCCAGGGACTTCCGAATAATATTTTTCCGAAATTCGTTAATGTTTTTACAATCCCCTCATTTTGGGAAATTTTGCTTGCAATACTAAATCCGGTATTTACCGTTTTCATTGCCGCAAAACCGGCGCCTATACTGGTAAGGGCATTTCCAATTGCTTTTGGATTTTTTAATATAGTCTCCAGCATAGGGGCAAGCGCACTTCCAACCTCTTTGATCCCACTTGCCAGTGTTCCAAACGCGTCCGGAACCCACTCTGTCAGTGACGGAATTACCGTATTTGTGGTATATTGCGTCAGATCACGAAGAGGGTCTTCCATAGCTTCAAAAGTCTGCAGTTTCATCTCTTCCATAGCGCTTTCCATATTCGCTATGTCGCCGCTGAGGTTATCCGTCATAATCCCGGCCATCTCCTCAGATGTCCCGGCCGACTTGCGAAGTGCTTCCTCATATCCGGAAACCTTTCCCATGCCCTCTGTAAGTATCATGTTTAAAGCCTTAATAGAATCCGCGGTAAAGGTGGAACCCAATGCGGCTGCCTTTTCCGCATCTCCCATTCCGGCTGTAGCAGCTTCTACATCGGTCAGAATATCCGTCAAATCCCGGAAGTTTCCCTTTTCGTTTTGAACAGCAATTGAAGTTTCCCCGATTTTTATGGCGCCATCTTCCATGTTTTGGGTAATGTCACGCATAGTAGCCGCCAGCGCTGTTCCGGCTTCTGATCCTTTATAACCCTGGTTCGCCATTGCTTCCAGTAAAGAAGTCGTTGTTTCCACATCTTGTCCTGCTGCATGTAAATTCGCAGCACTGTTCCGGTAGGCTTCACCTAACTGCAATGCCGTGGTGTTGCTGTTGGACTGGGCGTAAGCCAGCATATCCGCAAAATAAGTGGACTGACTTGCTTCCATGCCAAACGCACTCAGGTAATCTGTTACCATATCCGAGGCTTCGCCAAGCCCCATTCCTGACGCCGCCGCAAGATTTAAGACGCCGCCAAGAGCCGAAGAGGACTGCTGTGCGTCCCAGCCTGCCAAAGACATATATTTCAATGCCTCTGCCGCTTCTGACGCGGAAAATACTGTCGTTGCGCCGT
>URHH01000055.1 GCA_900547615.1 uncultured Blautia sp.
GCCGCACTGACATAGAGATTTCTCTTTCCAAGCCGTTTTGCAAAAGCAGGGACAAAAAAGTTTGCAGCCATAGGAACCACAGACATGATCGTTGCTACTCTGACAGAAAGTGACACGCTTCCGATCACTGCCTTATAATAGTATACAATGGCGCTTGTCTGAATAAAAAATCCGCCCCACATCACAAGGACATTTAAGGCAAAAATAATCCAGGGCCTGTTTTTTGCCAGAGATTTCAGACTTTCCACAAGTGTTGCCTGTGTGGAAACTGTTGTCACACGCTCCCTTACAGATGCAAAGGTGAAAAAGAAGATCGCGCAGCCTACAATGCCAAATATGATCATAACAATACGAAAGCCCAAAGCCTCGTTTCCGCCGCCGAATGTGTCTACAAGCTTTAATGCCGTAGCGCTTACAACAGAAGCTCCCAGAAATCCGAAAAACTTTCTTGATGTGGAAAGAGCCGTTCTCTCCTCTGCGCTTGCCGTAAGGCTTGGGAGAATCGATGCCATCGGAATATTTACTACTGTGTACATAAAAGAAAGTCCGATGTAAGTCACATAAGCATATACAAGTTTTCCTGCTGGTGAAATATCCGGCACGGAAAATGCCAGAACTGCAAAAATTGCAAAAGGCGCTGCTCCGAAAAGAAAATACGGGCGTGATTTTCCCCACTTTGTATGCGTCTTGTCAATACAGTACCCGATTAACAGGTCTGTTCCTGCGTCAATTACCCTGCACACCACAAACATAAGGGCAATTGATACCTCGTTCAGATCCATCACATCTGTATAAAAATATAACAGATACAGTGAAATCATCTGCCAGATAAGGTTGCACGCAAAATCTGCGGAACCATATCCGATTCTCTGTCTCCAGATTTCTCTTTTGACCTTTCCGGTCATTTGCTGTTTTTCCATGATATAACCTCCGTTTCCCTTTCTGCCTACATTGTATGAAAAAACGACAAATTCCGCCATTGCATTTAATTACCTTATTTATTGATGTTTCATGATATTTCTGGTATGATAACAACAAATATGAAAAAGGAGGAGGAGCTTTTCCATGACAACAAAAGAATTATACCGTCATCTTCTTGCGTTTAATGAAGATGAAAAATTTTATGAAAGCTATTATGACGCACATAAAAAGCAGTGGAAACTGGAAGAATTTTTAAAAAGTCTGGATTATCAGGAAGTTCTTGACCGCCGCCTGATCATCACAGAAGTAGACACCGGATATATGCCCTCCTCCATGTCCGACGAAACATACTTTTCTCCAGATAATAAAAACAGCATTATTTTAAGCAAGCACAACCGCTATACCCCCGCATTCCGCCACAAACACGTATTCTTTGAGCTTGCCTATGTACTTTGCGGCTCCTGTACCCAGAAAATCAACCAGGACGAAATCACCCTGACAGAGGGGCAGTTCTGCCTCCTTGCCCCTCACGTCTCCCACTCCATCAGCGTATTTGATCCCAGCCTCGTCCTGAATATCCTGATCCGCCGTGGAACTTTCGAAAACCTTTTTTACAATATGCTTTATGACGGAAATAAAATTTCCCTGTTTTTTAACCAGTCCCTGTTTTCCAATACAGGAAACTCCTATCTCATTCTCGACACAGACAGAGACAAAACCCTCCGGGAACATGTGCTTACCATGTTTCTGGAATACACGGAAAAAAAGAATTATTATGAAAACATCCTCAACAGCCAGCTTATGATTCTTTTCGCAAAAATCCTTCAGAATTATGAGGAGCGGATTCAGTATCCCCTTATGACCCGCAAGGGAAATCTGGTATGTATGGAACTGATCCAGTATATGGAGGAACATTTTGATTCCGTTACTCTCAAGGAGCTGGCAGAAACCTTTCATTTTTCCCAGGGACACTGCTCCAGGCTTATCAAAGCATACACCGGAAAATCCTTTACCCAGATTATCCAGAGCCTCCGTTTTCAGAAAGCCCGCACTCTTCTTACCACAACAGACATCAGCGTGGCGGAAATCAGCCATATGGCAGGCTTTGAAAATCCCGAGCATTTTAACCGGCTCTTCAAAAAGCATTTCGGGACAACGCCCGGAAAATACAGGCACACAGAAAATCACTCATGATTTTCTTTTATAGTGAATGGCGTCCATTGCTTTTTCCAGACGTTTTTCCAGAATCTTTCTGACCTGTTCCTCCGAAAGCTCCTCCTTCCTGTAATACCGTCCTTCTATACAAAATCTTGGGATTACCTGCGGTTTCATAAACGCCTCCGCACTTTTTTCTATCATATGAAAAAAAGATTGTCTCTGTTCTTTTTCTCCATTTTCCTCATATTCTGTGACGAGGTGAGATTATGGAACAGAAGCAGGCATTCTCTGCAGGCGCCTTATATATCCGCGTCTCCACACACAGCCAGGATGAGCTTTCCCCGGACGCACAGAAGCGGCTCTGTCTGGAATATGCCAGAACAAATCGCATTCACATACCGGAGGATTTTATTTTCACAGAAAGCATTTCCGGCAGAAGCGCTGAAAAACGTCCCGAATTTCAGAAAATGATCGCGCTTGCAAAATCCTCTGCGCATCCTTTTTCTGTTATTCTTGTGTGGAAATTCAGCCGTTTCGCAAGAAATCAGGAGGAATCTATTGTATACAAAAGTATGCTGAAAAAAGACGACGTAGAAGTCATCAGTGTTTCCGAGCCTCTGTCAGACGGGCCTTTCGGCACTCTGATCGAGCGGATCATTGAATGGATGGACGAATACTATTCCATACGCCTTTCCGGGGAGGTAAAACGGGGAATGAAAGAAAAAGCCCTTCGCCAGGGATACCAGACATGTCCATGTCTTGGATATGATGCAGTGGGAAAAGGCAGACCTTTTGTGATCAACGAAAAAGAATTTGAAACCGTAGCCTTTATTATGGAACAATTTGACTCCTGCCATCTTTCTCCTTCCCGAATTGCCAGCCTTTGCAATACCCTTTCCTACCACACAAAGCGGGGCAATCCATTCGACAGAAGAGCCGTGACCCGTATTCTGGAAAATCCGTTTTATGCCGGAACCGTCACATGGAACGGCATTTCCTTTGAAGGAAGCCATGAAACACGCCTTTCAAAAGAGCAATATGAAGCCAGAATGAAGCTTTTACATTCAAAAAAAATATCACAGCCTTCCACTCCCGCTTCCGTTGAAAAACACTGGATGTCCGGCATTTTAAAATGCTCTCTCTGTCACGCAGCCCTTGCTTTCGGCGGCTCTAAAAACTGCCGCATCTTTACCTGCTGGAAATATGCAAAAGGCATTCACGAAACGCCAGTCAATATTTCCCTGAAAAAAGTGGAAGCCTCTGTCCTTACTTATTTTCAGTGGGTTTCTGAAAACATATCACCTTTCCTGTTTTATGAAGTTTTTCCCTCCACAGACTCTTCCCGCTTAAGGCTCCGTGAAGAAAAAGCTCTCAAACAGCAGATTGAAAATCTGGTTCTTCGGAAACAGCGGATAAAAGAGGCTTACGAAAGCGGAATCGACACACTTGCCGAATACCGGGAAAACAAGCTTCGGCTTCAGGAACAGAAAACAGAACTGGAAAATAAACTTCATCACTTATCTATTCCTGTTTCTCAGCCTCCAGTTCTCCCATCTTCTCTTTCTTCCTTTGATGAAATTTTTCGGGACACGCAAATTTCCAATGAAAAAAAGAGGCTTTTTTTACAGTCTTTCACTGATGAAATCCTGTTTGATAAAGCCTCCAATACGCTTTATTTTGATATTATTTCCTGATGTTATATTATATAAAATCACTTGTAAAATTTCTTTTACTCTTAGCATTTCTTATGTCTGTGTGCCATGCGGCGGACCGGATGGAGAAATAAGCGCTTCCATGCGATACCTGTCACAGCGGTTCTCCATGCCGAACCGGATGGCAACTGCAGTTCTGAACGATGTAGGCACAGAAGAGCTGGCGCACCTTGAGATGGTATCCACCATTGTCCATCAGCTTACCCGAAACCTTTCTATGGAAGAAATTAAAAATTCCGGTTTTGGTCCTTATTATATCGACCACACAGTTGGCATCTGGCCGCAGGCAGCAGGCGGTATTCCTTTTAATGCCTGCGAGTTCCAGAGTAAGGGCGACCCTATCACCGACCTTCACGAAAACCTTGCTGCAGAACAGAAAGCCAGAAGCACGTATGACAACATTCTGCGCGTTGTCCGGGATATGCCGGAAATCGCAGACCCGATCAAGTTCCTCCGGGCGCGTGAAGTTGTGCATTTCCAGAGATTTGGTGAAGCTCTCCGCTCCATTCAGGAAGAGCTTGATGCAAAGAACTTCTATGCCTTTAACCCAAGCTTTGATATGCCGATTCCCCACTCCAAGGAGCAGAAAAACTGCCATTAAAGAACGCCACCCTCGCTTTATGGCGAGGGTGTATTCTTCATCATTTTATAATAAACAGGTATTAAAAGCGCACATGCACCAGCCCAGGCAAGGGGGCTTGCGAAGCTAACGCCATAGTATCCAATAAAATTTGTCAATATTGTTGTACTTCCTATTCTCATCGCAAGCTCAATCATACAGGCAGCAAAAGGAGCAATGCTGTTTTGCATACTCTGTATGGAAGTCCTATACACGGCAAGCAGTCCCAAAAGAAAATAACATGGAGCTACTATATTTAAATATCCATCTGAATATGCAATAATTTCAGCCGATGGATTTGTCATAAAAAGTTCTACGATCTGCTTTCGCAAAAGAAGAATACACACACACATTACTGCATTTAATGTCTCTGTCTGAACGAGACAGGCACGAACTCCTCTGCGAATTCTATCGCTTTTTCCAGCTCCGTAATTCTGCGCCACATAATTAGATATAGCAGTCATCATCGCATTATTTACAAGAACAGAAAACTGATCTGCTTTTGTGGCTGCTGTATATCCTGCCACAGCTGCAGACCCAAGTCCATTAACTGAAGCCTGCATAGAAAGCTGTCCAATACACATTACCGACATCTGAAATCCCATAGTAAATCCCAGTTTTACATGTGCTTTTGCAGTTTCTTTTATTCCCCAAAAATCATCTTTTCTTAAATGAAGGACCGGAAATGCTTTCAGCCCGGATATAAGACAGCATATAGAGGAAATAAGCTGCGAAAGAACCGTTGCCCATGCAGCTCCAGCCACTCCCATATGAAAAGGCACGATAAATATAATGTCAAGAATCACATTTAACATAGAAGAAAAAACTAGAAAATAAAGCGGTGTTCTGCTGTCTCCCAACGCTCTTAAAATATTAGAAATCATATTATAAAAAACAGTTGCTCCGGTTCCCAGAAGAACTACAAACATATAAGCATAAGCATCATTATAAATATCCTCCGGCGTTTGCATTATCCTTAAAACAGGGTGAGACAATCCACAGCATAATACCGTTACAACAACTGTGAAAATAAGGCTCAATACCAGCGAAACCGCAATACTTTTTTTCATTCCTTTTTCATCTTTTGCACCACATCTCTGGCCAAGGCATATACCAAAACCGTTTGTAAATCCCTGTATAAAACAGAGTACAAAATAAACAATGATACTTGTTGAACCTACTGCTGCCAGTGCCTGTGCTCCCAGCGTTTTTCCCACAATCACAGAATCTGCCAGAGTGTAAAAAAGCTGAAAAAGATTACCGCCTATGACAGGAAGTGCGAATCTCCACAGCGACCAAAAAGGGCTTCCTTCTGTTAAATCCATTTCTTTTGAAAAACTTTTCATTTTCCCTTTTCTCCTTCTTGAAAATATACTGATCCATAATTATAATAAAAGAAATCAAACTTAATCCAGAAAGGAAACCCAATGAAACTGCGTACAATAAAAGTGGACCAGCAACAAAAAGAAATATGTAATCACGGAACAGATACCTTTCCCATGACAGTCCATCATGACAATCTCCGTTTTTTTCATGACCATTGTATTCAATGTCACTGGCACCCTACCATTGAATTTGTTATTGCCCAAAAAGGAACCGTCCGCTACCAGATTCATCAGGAAACAATTACTCTTATGCCGGGAAAGGCGCTCCTGATAAATTCCAATGTTCCTCACAGTACCGCCCCCTTTAAAGGTGAAGACGTACAGCTTCTTACCATTCTGATACAGCCTGTATTTCTTTATGATTCATGGGGAAGCGATATTGAAAAAAACTATTTTCGTTCTTTTCTCAGCAACCTGAAACTCCCCTTTATTCTTCTGGATTCTTCATGTGAAAAAGATTGGAAAATCATAGAGTTTTTTCTGAAAACAGACAAGTATTTTTCTGAAAAGCCATATGGATTTCAGTTAAAAATAAAAAGTCTGATTTGTGATGCCTTTTTTAATATTATTACAGAAAATCAGGAAAAACTCAAAGACTGGACGCCTTCCAATGAGGAAGATTTTTCGCGTCTTCAGCTTATTTTGGATTATATCCATGCTCACTATGAAGAGCCTCTTTCTCTGCGTGATATATCTCTTCAGATACATCTTACAAGAGAAACATGCTGCCGTCTGTTTAAAAAAATGACACAAAAAACCATTCATCAATATCTTACAGATTACCGGATAAGTCAGAGTATTCCCCTTCTTTTAAGCGGACGATATTCTGTTTCTCAGATTTCACAGCTTACTGGTTTCAGCAATTCCAGCCGATTTGCCAGAGCTTTCCGGGAACGAACTGGAAAAAATCCAAAAGAATACCTGAATCAAAATCTATTCCAGAATAAAGAAAAGTGCTGACAAATTCCAGTCCCATATTATTTTTTTTCATACAGATATTGATTGATTACTCAAATAGCACTTCCTGATGATAAATTGCTCTCTCATCAAGAAGTTCTCTAAAAGTTTTCGTCTTTTTCTGTTCCTCATATGTGTCCGACCAGTAATATCCCTTCAATTCGTCCATATACTCCAAAGCGTCGCACACATACACGTATATCGTAGAAACATCATGTTCCCCGATGGCATACTCTCCCTCTGTTCCTGCAAAACCGCCTGGAGAAAGAGGATTTCCCTCTGCGTCAAGAACCACTGCTGCATATCTTGCTTCCGGGTCGTTTATGTCGAGAGAAAGCTCAAATGGCGTCTTTGTCACGGACAGCACTCCTGCTCCGTTTTCATCTGTAAGAGAAAGCTCCTTCGTCACTGTCTTTGTGTTATCTTTTGTAACCTCCACTGCAAAATCCCATTCCCCTCTGAATTTCCAGTCTCGCTCACAGCAGGCTGCTTTTTCCGGTATTTCCCCTTTAAAATTCTCGGGAAGATGACCTGTGATCTCATGGATATTCAGGTTCATGGTAAAGTTTTCCGGAATCTGAATGGAAGCGTCTGTCTCTTCCCCGTTCCATTTTGTATCCTCCAGATTCAGCCTTAATATGCCTGCATACGTTTTATTATTTAAAAATCTCCCGTCCAGATAATTACCCTGTAACTGAAAATCTTCCCTGTAGCTGAAAGAAATATCCGATCTTAAAATATCGATAACCGGCTTTCCGTCCTGCTCCCGCACAGGAGGAAACTCTTCTTCTGATTCGATCAAAAGCGACAGGTAAAGAGCTGCCTCATTGCAGTATACTTCCGACAGAGTGACCGTCACGCCATCTGATGTTTTTGTATATAAGCCCTCTTCTTTTTTCTTCTGCTCCTGTTTCTCTGTAGTTTCTGCTTCTTCCGGCTCTTTTAAAGGCTCTGCGTACTCTTCATAATCGCCCTGATATGCCTGTGAACTTCCAAGCTCCTCAAAAAGATTTCCCAGAATGGGAATGCTTCTGACTACTGCCGGATTTGCCACGCATACGGCAAGAAACAAGGTAATAGCCGCCGCTGTTGAAAGAGTCCAGGTAAGCTGCATTTTTCTCCTTCTACGTTTTTCCTCTGTTTTTCCTCTTCTGCCGCATTCCTTTTCTTCTGCTGCTTTCACACGGTTTCTGATTTCCTCAAATGCCGCTCTCTTTGCCCGTTCCACCTGTGCCGGAAGAGGAAATTCCCTGTTTAATGTCTCTTCTATTTTTTTGTCCGTTGTCTCTTCTGTCCATTCCTTTCTCTCCATACGCCTGTCCTCCTTTCTTTGATATAGATTCTGAATAAAATACCCTGATCTGCTCCCTTGCTCTTGTAAGACGCGTTTTTACTGTATTCTCATTTATGCCGAGAAGAGCAGCAATCTCTGAGATTTTAAATCCCTCCATATAATAAAGAATCAGAACTTCTCTGTATTTTTCATCTGTCATTTCCAGCATTTCTTTAAACTCAAACTCTGCAAGCGACATATCCTGCTGTGGAATCTCCCTCTCTGTTCCGGAAAATTCTATCTTTCTGTAATGTGCCAGAATCTGCCTGCATTCATTGATTAAAATACGAATCAGCCAGGTTCTAAAATATTCCGGTTTCTGTAAGGTATGGAGCTTTTCAAAACAGGTAAGAATCGTATCCTGTATGGCGTCTGCCGCGTAATCGTCATTTTTCAGAATCCCGATCGCCACTTTGTACATGGCAAGAGAATGTTTATCCATCAGCTCAAGAAATGCTTCCGCGTCCCCATTTATTGCTTTTTGTATTAAATCAGGCAAAGTACCGCCTCCTTCCTCTTATTTTTCTTCTCATCTATTAGATAAACAGATCGATGAAAAAGTTTCAAATAATAATTTCTTTATTTTAAAATTAAGATTTTACAAATTATAACTTAATAATATAAAGATTCCATTAATTTTTCTATTTCAAATTCCATACCCCGGTGTTATAATAGCTGTGATTATAAAGCAATCAATTATATTTGGAGGAAATTATGCAGATAATTATCGTTGGATGCGGAAAAGTCGGCTGCACCCTTGCAGAACAGTTACAGGAGGAAGACACCGTCATGGCTCTATACGGATCCCGCGGGGAAACGATACGATCCAGCCGGGAGATACGGTTATGATCGTCACTACAAACAAAGGGCTTCGCGACATCAGCGATATTCTGGAAAGGTAAGGGAGCGATTATGAATTATTCCATTATCTTTTATATTATTGGCTGGATTTTAAATCTGGAGGCTGCTTTTATGCTGCTTCCCTGTATGACAGCCGTGATTTACGGGGAAAAATCAGGCTTTGCCTTTCTCATTACTATGGCTGTATGCGTTGCCATTGGAATCCCCCTCACGTTAAAAAAACCCAGAAAAAGAGCCTTTTACACAAAAGAAGGGTTTGTCGCTGTCGCTCTTAGCTGAATTGTTTTAAGTATTATGGGATCTGTTCCGTTTCTCCTTTCCGGAAGCCTTTCAAGCCCTGTAGACGCGCTGTTCGAGACAGTATCCGGCTTCACCACAACGGGAGCCAGTATTTTTACAGACGTGGAGGTACTTCCACACTGTATCCTGATATGAAGAAGCTTTACTCACTGGATTGGCGGTATGGGGGTACTTGTATTTATCCTGGCGCTTCTCCCTCTTGCAGGCGGATACCATATGAATCTTATGAAAGCGGAAAGCCCGGGTCCTTCTGTTGGAAAGCTCGTCCCAAAAGTACAGTCCACTGCAAAAATTCTTTACACCATTTATTTTGGTCTTACTGTACTTCAGATTGTTTTGCTTCTTATTGGAAAAATGCCGCTTTTTGATACCTTATGTATCTCTTTCGGCACAGCCGGAACAGGAGGATTTTGCATCCGAAACGACAGCGTCGGAGGTTACAGCACCTATATTCAGGTAGTTGTTACCATATTTATGATTTTGTTTGGCGTAAATTTCAATGTGTATTTTCTTCTTCTCACAAAGAAATTTGTTCAGGCATTTAAGGTGGAGGAGCTTCGCTATTACCTCGGTATTATCGGTGCCTCCATACTTGCCATTGCTATAAACACAGCGCATATGTTTGTGGGTAGCTCTTCAACAGTCTGCGTTTCAGGTTGGCTCGATTATTACAACTACAGGATATACCACAACTGACTTTAACCAGTAGCCTGTTTTTTCCAAAACGATCCTTGTTCTCCTTATGTTTGTAGGAGCCTGCGCCGGAAGTACAGGCAGTGGAATTAAAGTATCCCGTCTTGTTATCCTGTTTAAAACAGCAGCCAAAGAACTCCACCTTTACCTGCACCCGAATGCCATCAAAAAAATAAAAATGGACCGGAAACCCATTCCGCATGAGGTTGTCCGCTCCACAAATATTTTTATGGCTGTTTATATTTTAATCTTTGCCGGTTCGGTTCTGATTCTGGGGCTTGATGAGTACGACCTTACAACCAACTTTACAGCCGTTGCCGCAACCTTAAATAATATCGGTCCCGGCCTTGAACTTGTTGGTCCCACGGAGAATTTTTCCCTGTTTTCACCCCTTGCAAAATGTGTGCTGATTTTTGATATGCTTGCAGGAAGACTTGAGATTTTCCCTCTTCTCCTTCTCTTTACAAAGAATACGTGGAAAAAATTCTCATAAAATTTACTGCCTTCACATTTTTTTCAAATGTACATCACACTTTTTTCACATTTTTCAGTTATATTAATACTTGTAGAAAGCAATAAGTCTTTCTTAATTAAATATTTTTCTTTTTCATACGCGCCGGTACGAAAGTACCGGCCTCCTTCCTTTTACGGCATTTTTTAATCAAGCCCTTCATAATTAAAGGAAGGAATAAAACTTTCCTTTGCGGTATCACCCGTCTGCCAGAATCCGTTTTCCACACCAATTTCCAGAGCATGATCCAGGACTTTTTTATATTCCCTTTCCGTCACTTTCCGGTTCAGTTCCTTGTATACTTTCTGCTCATACACAGGCGTATACTGATTCATGATGCTGATAAAAATTTTATTTCCATATGTATTATGAAGATAATCCAACACTTTTTTAGAATTTACAGTATGTCCCGGAAGAATCAGATGTCTTACGATCGTTCCCTTTTCTATATATCCTTCTTCATTAAACACACATTTCCCTGTCTGGCGCACCATCTCTTCTACTGCTTCCTTTGCCCGCTCCGGATAATCAGGCGCATTTGAAAACGCCTCTGCAAGAGAAGCTTCCATATATTTAAAATCAGGAAGATACACATCCACATATCCTTCCAGAAGTTTTAAAGTCTCCACCTTCTCATATCCGCTTGAATTATATACAACAGGAACAGATAATCCCTTCTCTTTTGCGATGCGCAGGGCTTCTCTGATCTGCGGAACATAGTGCGCCCCTGTTACGAGATTAATATTGGCTGCACCCCGCTTTTCCAGGTTAAGAAAAATTTCTCCCAGCTTTTCCACCGAAATTTCTTTTCCGTCTTTTCCTATGGCAATCTCCCGGTTCTGGCAGAAAATGCAGCGAAGACCACAGCCGGAAAAAAATACGGCTCCCGAACCTTTTTCTCCGGAAATGCAGGGTTCTTCCCACATATGAAGGCGCGGGCAGCATATATTCTGCTGTCCATGCCGCAGTATCCCCGCTTTTTATTCTCACGATTTACATGACATTCTCTCGGGCAAAGAGTACAATCCTTAGTGATTTCCACAGTGATGTCCTTCTCCGCAGCCGTGATCTCCGCATGTATGTCCTTCTTCATGGTGATGGTGGTTGCACATGGTATCCGGGTTATAATTTAAGTTTCCGGAAAGGAAGGAAGCTACCTGTGCGTCCGCATCTCCTGCTGCTCCCGGGAAAAGACGGATTCCTGCTTCTGCAAGGGCATTTCTTGCACCGCCGCCGATTCCTCCGCAGATTAAAGTATCTACTCCTTTTTCTTTTAAGAAACCTGCGAGAGCGCCGTGACCGCTTCCATTTGTGTCAACAACTTCCTCTTTTACAACTTTTCCATCTTCTGCTTCATAAATTTTAAACTGCTCTGTGTGTCCAAAATGCTGAAATACCTGTCCATTTTCGTAAGTAACTGCAATCTTCATAATCAAATCTCCTTTTTCTTTTTTTATATTTGTGCCAATAGTTTCTCCTGAGCAGATTTCATAATTTCCGCCCTCAATAAGAAGTCCTGACGCCTCTACCACAAACCTGGCAAGCTTTTTCCGCGCTTCCACATACAGACTCTGCACAGTGGCGCGTCCCACTCCCATAGAGAGGGCGCATTCTTCCTGCGTCAGCCCCACATAATCAATCAGGCGGATCGTTTCATATTCCTCCACATTTAAAATAATGGGGTGACTGCACTCCGGCTGTCCCTTCGGGCAAAAGCCGGTATTTTTCGGAAGTCCTTTTACTTTTCTCGGTTTACTTGGTCTTGGCATGTCTCTTCTCCTTTTATTGGCATATGCTAATTATTACTATAATACAGTTATTAGCATATGTCAATATAAAAATTTATTTTTATCTGCCTGTCTTGACAACAGAGCGTCTGTCACTATACAATAGGCTGTGCTTAAAATGCACGATAAAAACAAAAGGAGACTTTATGAACAGAAAATATAAAATTACCGCTGCCTGTATGGCTCTCATTCTTCTCTTCTCTTCGTTTTTCTTTTTTTATCAGAAGCAGCAAAATGAACGTCAGGAACCTGTATCTGTCACAGGCTTTAAATTAAATACCATGATCAAAATTACAGTTTACGATGAGGTAAAACCGGAATTACTCGACAAGGCAATGGCGCTCTGCGATAAGTACGAAGAGCTTTTCAGCCGAACGCTTTCTGACAGTGAAATTTATAAGCTGAATCACGGAACACTTCCGAAAAAAAACAGATTTTTTGAGGTATCTCCGGAAACAGCGGAACTTGTGGAAAAAGGGCTTCATTACTCAGAGCTTTCCAATGGCGCATTCGACCTTTCTCTTGCCCCTGTATCCTCTCTCTGGGATTTCACATCAGAAGAAAAAGTCATTCCTGAAGCAGCAGCACTGGAAGACGCCCTTCCTCTTGTGGATTATAAAAATATAACTCTGGAAGGAAATGGCATTCACTTTGAAAAAGAAGGAATGGGACTTGATCTGGGAGCCATTGCAAAGGGCTATATTGCCGATAAAATAAAAGAATTTCTTGTATCGGAAGGGGTAACAAGCGGAATCATCAACCTTGGCGGAAATGTTCTCTGTATTGGCAGCCAGCCAGACGGAACTCCCTTTAAAATTGGCATTCAGAAACCATTTTCAGACAGAGGAGAAACTGCCGTCACCATAGAAGTTTCCGATAAATCGGTTGTCTCTTCCGGAATTTATGAGCGATATTTCAAAAAAGACGGTGTTTTATACCACCATATTTTAAATCCAAAAACAGGTATGCCTTATGAAAACGGGCTTGTCTCTGTGACAATTCTTTCCGATAAATCTGTTGACGGAGACGCATTAAGCACCTCCTGTTTTGCTCTCGGAGCAGAAAAAGGAATGGAACTTGTGGAAAGCCTTGAAAATACAGAGGCAGTTTTTATCACAGAAGAAGGAAAATTTCTCTACAGCAGCGGTTTTCCCGCAGACGTGCAATAACTCCCCGAAGAAAAAGAGGGTATCGCTCAGCGATACCCTCTTTAAATATAATATTCAAAGTTCAGGGAACTTCCCTGTTCTTAATAAATACTGAGAATCATATAAATGAATCCCATTGCCAGCATTTCCACCGGAAGTCCTCTGTAGGCTCTTCCTGTCCTCGCAAACCGCAGCGTCTTTTTTACGGAAATAAAGAGAACAACAGGTACAAATACTGCCCAGATAAATCCTAATGTCTCTCCAAAACTTGCCATCACAAATGGCTGTGAAAAGAGAACTGCCGGAACAACCGGGAAAAGCCCGTTTGTTCCTGTGCTTCTTTTTTTCAGAACGCCGTTTGTGAATGCAAGGGAAAGTCCTGCACAGATAAATCCAAATGTCATATCAAGGAATTTCTTTGACTGAAATTCTGCTTCCAGAAGCGTGTATCCGAAAATACTTCCTCCTGCGCAAAATTCTCTCACTGCTGCCAGTAAAATCCAGAATCCCCAGATAATGGCGCATTCCCAGAATAAATCTCCATACTCCCCATCCAGGTCTTCTTTCAGCACATGGCGGGCAGCCAGAAGTCCGATCACAAACGTAATCAGCCATGTCTTTGTATCTACAGAAATTCCAAGAGCGGAAAATCCGAGGAGAAACGTACTTGCGCTGACGGAACCTGTTCCAATCAGCACACACGCTTTTAAACTCCAGTCCGGAACAACCGGCTTTAAAAGATTTTTCAGGAATTCTCCAAATACAACTGCCAGAATAATCAGAATCCCGGCGCTAAAGGCTTCCTTCATCCCGGCGGAAAACAAAATAATTCCAAGGGCGAAGGCTTCTGCCGGATATTTTAATTTCATACCAAATCCTCCGCTTTCTTTATTTTACTGTCTGTAAAAATTCATATGCCTCGTTAATGCCTGTTACTGCTGCAGTAGAAGAAATGGTTGCGCCGGATACTGCCTGCACCTCGCCTGTTCCCGCTTCCGCGCTCTCTTTGTTTTCCTCTGCTGCCGGTTCTTCTGCTGTTTCCTCAGTCTCCACACCGGCTGCTTCATTGAGGCACTGCTCCGCAAGTGCTGCAAAACCGCCTACGGGAATGCTTACTCCGGATACCGCGTCTGTTTTTCCCTGCTCGTCCATTGTAAGGAAGGTAAGATTCTGATTTTCCACAAGAGCTTCTGTCAGCGCTTTCGCCTGCTCTGCCCATGTCGGACCGTCCTCTGTCATTACATATTCGCCGCTTTCAGACAGCACGCTCTTCTTGCTTCCGTCCTCTCCGATGGAATCCCAGTTTACTTCTGTGATTTTTCCGTCTTTTACTGTCATGGTAACCTGGTCTGCAAAGCCGCTGTCATCAGCCTCGCCTTTTGCTTCATATGTGCCGTCCTGTAATACCGCACCTTCTAATTCTGCTGCGCCTTCCGTTGCCTTTTTCTCTGCAGGAGCCGCCTCTTCTCCGCCGCTCATTCCCGGAAGATATACAGGCGCTTTCATTCCCACAAACTGCCCGGAAAATTCTTCTTCTGCGATTCTCGCGCCAAGACCTTCTGTCTCACTGTGTTCTGTAACAGAAACATATGAGATTGTTTCTCCGTCTGTCTCAAAGGAAACGTCCATTAAAATATCGCCGCCGTATCCTTTTTCTTTTACAGTAACCACATATCCGTTCTCTGTTGCAGCCGCTTTTTCAATATTCTCTGCACCGCTTA
>URHH01000056.1 GCA_900547615.1 uncultured Blautia sp.
CTTCTTTTTTCTGGGAAAAAAAAAGGAAAAAAAAGAAAGCCATTAGAAAGCAGATTTTTGCTGCAAGAAAAAAAGTGACAGAAGAAGAGGTAAAAAGGTGGAGCCGCCTCATTTCAGAAAAGGTGTTTCTCCTTCCGGAATTTCAGAATGCGAAACGGATTCTTGTGTACGCAGATTATAATCATGAAGTGATGACAGGGGAAATCATAGAGGCTGCATGGAAGGCGGGAAAGGAAGTTGCCGTTCCAAAGGTCACAGGAAAAGAGATGGTATTTATCCGCCTCACAGATTTTAACCAGCTTGCCCCCGGATATTTTTCCATTCCGGAGCCGGAGACAGGAGAAGAAATTTCCTGGGAAGAAGGGCTTATGATCATGCCGGGAGTGGCGTTTGACAGACATTGCAGGCGTGTGGGATACGGCGGAGGATTTTATGACCGCTATCTGGAAAAGCATCAGAAGCTTACGCGCCTTGCTCTTGCCTTTTCTTTTCAGATGATGGAGGAAGTACCTGTGGAGGAAACAGACATTATCCCGCAGATCCTTGTAACAGAAAATAATATATATGACAGCAGGGGGAACGCCTATGAATGAATATCTGGAACAGACAGGAAGAGAGGCGAAAGAGGCGGAAGTAACCGTCAGAAACCTTTCTACAGAAAAGAAAAATGAAGTGCTCTGCGCTGTGGCAGACAAGCTTTTGCAGCGTACAGAGGAGATTTTAAAGGCAAATGAAGAAGATGTAAAAAACGGAAGAGAAAACCATATGCCGGAAAGCCTTGTAGACCGTCTTCTTTTAACTGAAGACCGGATCCTGGGAATGGCGGACGGACTGCGTCAGATTGCAAAGCTTGACGATCCGGTTGGAGAAGTAACCGGCATGAAAAAGCGGCCGAACGGTCTGATGATCGGGCAGAAACGAGTTCCTCTTGGAGTCATCGGGATTATTTACGAGGCAAGACCAAACGTAACCTCCGATGCGTTCGGACTTTGTTTCAAAACGGGAAACGTAGTGATCTTAAAAGGCGGAAGTGATGCCATTCACTCCAATATTGTGATCGTATCCTGTATCCGGGAAGCCTTAAGAGAATGTGGGGTAACGGAAAAGGCAATCTCTCTTATCACCGATACTTCAAGAGAGACAGCGGCTCAGTTTATGAAGCTGAACCAGTATGTGGACGTTCTGATCCCGAGAGGCGGAAAAGGTCTTATTCAGACTGTTGTAAATACAAGCACCATACCGGTGATCGAGACAGGAACAGGAAACTGCCATATTTATGTAGACGAGAGCGCAGATCTTAAAATGGCGGCAGATATTGTAATGAATGCCAAAACACAGAGAGTAGGCGTATGCAATGCCTGTGAATCCCTTCTTGTACATAAAAATGTAAAAGAAGAATTTCTTCCGGTTCTCGGAAAACGCCTTCTGGAAAAGAAGGTGGAAATCCGCGGAGACGAAGAAACAGGGAAACTGATCCCTGAGGCAAAAAAAGCCACAGAAGAGGACTGGGGAACGGAATACCTGGACTACGTTCTTTCTGTAAAGGTTGTGGACTCTGTGGAGGAGGCAATTTCTCATATCAACCGTTATAATACAGGACACTCTGAGGCAATCATCACAAACGATTACAGCCACGCCCAGAAATTCCTTGATGAAGTGGACGCAGCAGCTGTGTATGTGAACGCTTCCACAAGATTTACAGACGGAAATGAATTCGGTTTCGGTGCAGAGATCGGCATCAGCACACAGAAGCTTCACGCAAGAGGACCTATGGGACTTCCGGCACTGACGACTACAAAATATATTATTTACGGAAACGGACAGATTCGCCCGTAAATTTGATTTTTTTTCGGGTATGTGCTATACTAAGTAAAATTTTTTATACGACAGAGAGTTTAAGAACGCTCATTTATGGGAGGACTGAAAATGAGGAAAAAACAATTATTTGCTATGTTATTGGCAGGAAGTTTAACTGTTGGAATGGCTCCGGCATCTGCGTTTGCGGCAGAGGAGGGAACTGCAGTTACCATAGAAGAAGGTACCACAGAAACTCCGGCGGAAGGTGTTCCGGAAACACCGGAGACTCCTTCTGAAGCTCCGGAAGAGCCAGCACCGGAAACTCCAACAGAAACCCCGGAGACACCGGCACCGGAAGCAACTGTGACACCGGAAGCGCCAACAGAAGCGCCAACTGAAACACCGGCACCGGAAGCAACCGTAACACCGACACCTGAAGTCAGTGAGGGAACGGTTGTTAAATCAGAAGCTGAGTTAAATGCGGCTATCGCAGCAGCGCCGGAGACAGAACCTGCAACTATCATTCTTGATGAAGATATATCTCTTACAGCAACTGTTTCCATTCCTGCAAATAAAAATATTGTTATTACAACAGCAGGAAAAGAGGTTACGATAAGCCGTGACGGAGCAATGAAAGGAAATATGTTCCAGACAGAGGGAAGTCTTACTCTGCAGTCCGGCACAGCCGAAGATGGAACAGCAGCAGGAAGCATTACAGTAAGCGGTTATCTTGATGGAAATAAGGCGGACGGCTCTATTGTAAATGTAACAGGCGGTGTGTTTGTTATGAACGGAAATGTAACTCTTTGTGACAATACTACAACTGCAAACGGCGGTGCAGTAACAAATGCCGGAGGCAGGGTGATCCTTACAGGAGGTACCATTACGGGAAACCAGGCAGAATCCGGCGGCGCTGTATACAGTGAGGACGTTGTACAGATCCAGGGAAGCCTGTATATTTCCGATAATACAAAAACCGACGGAACAACACCGGATAATATTGCTTTAAAAGGTGAAGGAGCTGTTCTTGAAGTAAGTAATGTGCTTGCAGAAGGAACAAAAATCGGGGTTCATGCAGTAGAAGGCAAAGAAGGGCAAAAAGTGATCCAGCTTACAGAGGGCGTGGAAGGTCTCACTATGGAAGACGTATTAAAAGTTGTTACATATGAGGGAACCGGTTTTGTCCTGAATGCAGACGGTACGTTAAAAGCAGACAAACCTGCAGTAACTCCTGATGTCAAACTGAAAACAAAACCAAAATGGCTCAGCCGCACTTCCGTTGAATTTACATGTGTTGCAAATGTAGACGGCTGGTTTTATGCAGGCTGGGGCGTAACCGGTCAGGAAGCGCCGTCCTTTGATGTGAATAAAGAAGGCACTGCCATTGAAGCAAACAAAGAATTTAAGGTTACATTAAAAGATTTAGATGAAAAGAATCCGATTACAGCGTATGTTCTTGTAAAAGACAAAGAGAATAACCTTTCTAAGAAACGCTCTCTTGACCTGGACGAAAAAACACGTCCCGGCAATGCAACGCCAACACCGGAGGCAACTGTAACGCCAAGCCCCGAGGCTTCTCCTACAGCGACACCGACACCGGGACCGACACATACACCGGTTGTTCCTTCTGTAAAGGATAGTGTGGTACATGGATTGGAAAATCCTCTGGAAATGTGGCCCAACGTATTTTACAGTTTCTCTGTAACCGGCGCCGGAAGCGATAACCGAAATCCTGGAGAGGGCGATGCACAGTGGGTACCGCAGTATTGGATGCAGGAAGGCGGTTCTTCCAAACAGACCACCTGGAAGATTGGTTCCAAGAGCGGTATTTATGATGAAAAGACACTTCCTATCCGTATTTATCTGAAAAAATATGTTTATAATGCAGAGAAGAAGCAGTGGTTTGGAACAGATGAAATGGATTATATTACTTACGAAGTAAGAACAGCTAAGTTAAGTCCAAGCGGAACTCCGGGTGCAGGCGGAAACGGGGACGGTACAGGCGGTTCTGATACGCTTGTAACAGATCCGAATTCTTCTGAGACAGGATCTACTACTTCTGCAAGCGGAGCAAAAACAGCAGATGAAAGTCCGGTAGGAAATATGCTTATGCTGGCGTTTGCCTCTGTTGCCGCGGGAGGATACGTTCTTGTAAGGAGACGTAAAAAAGAAACCGAATAATAAATGATTTTAATTTTTTAAAGAGACAGGTCTTATGGCCTGTCTCTTTTGCATATATTAATTCATAGGAGGTAAGCCATGTATCAGAAAACAGGACAGGATCTTTCCCTTTCCTATGAAAAAATTTATTTTTCTTTGTGGGAGCTGGGGCAGAGATATGGCAGCTTTACGGACTTCCGTGTCATAGGAAAAAGCCACGATGAGAGAATGATCCCTCTTTTGGAAATCGGAAAGGGAGAAGAAGCGGTATTTTGCATATCCGGCATACAGGGAACAGAAAACCGGATTCCAGGATTTTTGACAAGACTTGCAGAAGAATATTGCAGAGCGTACGAGTGCAGATGGCTGGTGGAGAATTTTTATGATGTGAGAGAGCTTCTTGATACCATTCGTATTTGTATGATCCCTCTTTTAAATCCGGACGGATACGAGATCTGCCAGAGAGGCTGGTCGGGCATTCGAAATCCTGTGTACAGACAGATGCTTAAAATGAATGGGATTCCTGAAAAAGAATTTACAGGAAATGCAAGAGGAATTGATCTTAAAACAAATTTTCCGACTCTGTATTGCCAAAAAACACAGATGGGAAAGGAACCGGGAAGCGAAAACGAAACAAAAGCGCTTATCTGTCTTTTACAGGATTACGGAAGCAGAGGATTTCTCTCTTTTACGCAGAAACCAGAAAAAGTCATTCGATACTGCCATACCCGCGGAATGCTCCGCAATCAGCGAAACAGCCGTCTCGCCCGTTATCTTCGAAAATGTGATGCTTCTTTTAAAGATAAGGCAAGGAAAGAGAGGGAAGGGATTGGTTCTCCGGAACAGTTTTATACGGAAAAAATAAAAGAAACGGCTATGGAGATTGAGCTTTCGTTTGAAGGGGAGACAGAAAAAATCTTCCGTGACATGCTTCTTTTTCCTTTGGAATATCTTTTTTCGCTTGTTTCCTGAGACTTTTCAGAGAAATTATGTCGGAATATGTCGAACGAATTTTCTTGCATTTCTCTGAGACAAGTATAATAAAAACAGTTCTAAATTACATTTCTTATTTTTATCTTGTTTTATTGTTGTTCCATAAGGAGATTTCTATGAATACCTATCTTTTTGGCAGACCTCCGCCAGAATCTTAATCATCCTGATTCTATTCTATTTCATTTCTATTGTTCATTCAGGGAGACATCATGAAAATTTTCAAACCTGTTGTTTGCATTTGTTCTATGTTTTTTACTTCTGTGCTTTTGTTCTGTCTGATTCTTTTTTTCTCTGGTATTTATCCCTATATTGTGTTGTCCGGCTCTATGGAACCGGTCATAAAAACAGGAAGCATTGTTCTGGTTCAGACAAGAGAGACAAAGATAAAACCGGGGGATATTATTCTATATCGATTCGGAAGGCAGAATGTGACCCACAGAATAGCAGAGCAGACAGAAGGGGGATACATTACAAAAGGAGATGCAAATACAACGTGCGATCCGATTCCTGTAAAAAAGGAACAGATAAGAGGAAAAATATCAGGCAGCATCCCTTATCTTGGGTATGTCATCCTCTTCTTACGGACACCGCGGGGCATATGCCTTTCTGTTTTTATTTTAACCGTCTCCCTTCTGGTAAAACATTTCTTAAAACATCATTCAAGAAAGGAAAACACTGAAACCAGTGAAGGAAAAATATGAAAACAAGCGGAAAAATAAAAAGAACTGCGGCGGCAGCCGTCATTGTGGGTGTGCTGTGCGCAGGAGGAACTGTGGCATACTTAACAGACAACGAGAAAGCCGTAAACGAATTTACAGTAGGCAGTGTTGAAATTGAACTTCTGGAGCCAAACTGGAAACCGGAAGAAAACAAAATGCTTGTGCCCACACAGGAGATTTTAAAAGATCCCCAAATTAAACATACCGGAAAAAGTGACGCATTTGTATATCTGGAAGTAGCGGTACCGATCAAAAATGTAGTAACTGTCGACAAAGAAGGAAGCCGCACAGAAGCAAAAGATACAGAGCTTTTCAGCTTTACGGCAGGAAAGGACTGGACATTGCTTCAGTCAGAAAAAAAGGGAACGGATCAGATATATATGTATGCGTATAATAAAATTTTAAAGCCTTCTGAAAGCACCACACCTCTTTTTGAAAAAGTAGTCTTCGCAAATGTGATAGAGGGACAGCTTGACGCCCAGAAGATGTCTGTTCCTGTAAAGGCGTATGCGATCCAGAGCGCAAACACAGGCGGAAACTCCGGTTCTGTTATTGAGCAGGCGAAAACTGCTTTTCAGAAATATCTCAATCAGAATAAGGAAACTCCGGCATGAAAGAAAACAGAATAAAGAAAGCAGCGGCAGGTTTCTGTCTGGGCGGCCTTTTATGTATGGGAACAACTGCTGCATATTTCACAGATTTTAAAGAAACCGTAAATTCATTCGAAGCAGGGCACAATACAACAGGGATTGAGGAGGAGTTTCCCGCGCCTTCCCCTCAGCCTCTTGATAAAAATCCGGAATATAAAAAGACGGTATGGGTTTCAAATGGAACGATAGGGGAGACAGACCACGCAGTTCCCTGTTATGTTCGGCTTTCTCTTTCCTATTCGGACTCTGATATAGGAAAAGCCGTGAGTCTTTTAAACTTAAATACAAACGAGTGGATTTATAATGAGAAAGATGGATTTTATTATTACGGGAAGGTACTGGCTCCGGGTGAGAAGACCGAACCGCTTTTTACAGGTTTTCGCATAGATTCTGACAAAATAGAAGAAAAATACAAAGAGCAGATTTCGGAATTTCGTATTTATGTATACGAAGAGTCTGTTCAGTCTGAAGGATTTGCAGATTATCAGGAGGCGTGGAAGCATTATCTGAATCCCGTTTCTACAGGCAAAGGGGGGAAAGACCGTTGAAAAAGAACATTTATAAAATCATAGCGGTAGGAGCGGCAGCCCTGGCGATACTTGGATTTTCCGGAGCATATGCTTCTTTTTCCGATTCTGTGACTGTAAAAAACCGTGTTGTAACAGGAGACGTCAATATTTCTCTGAAAGAATACCAGAAGAAAAACGGAAAAGAAACTGAATATAAAAATCCTGTGGAAATTCTTCCGGGGGATTTTGTTTCCAAAATACCACGAATAAAAAACATGGGAATGCCCTGCTGGATTCGTACAAAGCTTTCTTTTCAGAACAGCAGCGCAGAGGAAGAAGGATTAAAAGAAGAATATATTCAGGGAATTTCAAAAGACTGGAAAAAAATAGGAGAATATTATTACTATACAAAAATTCTGGGATCCGGAAAAAGCATTGATTTTTTTACAGGGATTACCATTCCCGCTTCCTGGACAGAAGCACACAGTGGCCAGAAATTGCAGGTGAGCCTTCAGACAGACGCCATACAGGCGGCAAATTTTACTCCTGATTTTCAGGCGATGTCTCCCTGGGGAAATCAGGCCATAGAAAAATGTATTCATGAGACAAACGGAAATACACAGTGTGAACTGGACAATGTAAAATTAAGTGTAAAATTTAACGGAGATGCCCAGAAGCTTCTTGCTGTTCCGGACGACTTTTTCCGAAACTTCGGGGAAATCATGCCGGGAGATGTTAAGAAAGATACCATTGTCATCTCTAATACCGATAAAAAAGAGGTGGAAATCTTATTCTATACAGGAATCCCGAATCAGACCAAAGAGCAGACGGCGCTTCTTGAGAAGCTTTCTCTTTCCGTTTCCATGAACGGCAAAAATTTATATAAAGGGAATTTAAAAGCTTCTTCTCTAGGAAAACCGGTTTCCCTCGGAAAATTTGGAACAAATGCGAAAGGTACGCTTGAATTTTCTGTTTCAGCTCCGGCGGATTTAAAAAATACGGAGGCGCTTAGAGATGCATCTGTCAACTGGACCTTCGCAGTAAAAGGCAAAGAACAGGGAACCGGACTTTCCCCAAGCGGAAAACCTTCCAATCCTGACAATTCATCGGCAGATTACGAAGATTCACAAAAAGGATATAATGGCGTCTCCTCTGTGAAAACAGGCGATGAATCCTCTGTTTTGCCAATGGTCATTTTACTTGTTCTTTCAGCAGGAACCGGCATTTTCTATCTTGTTATAAAGAAGAAAGGAGATAAAAAAATATGAAAAAAGCATTTGTAAGCCTTCTTCTTTCTGCTGCTTTGTGCAGCACCAGCATTCCGGTATTTTCTTTTTCTCAGGACGAGGCAGTTTTTGAGGACTCCGAAATAGAAGCTTTTGATCCTTTAGAAGAAGAATCGGGAGAAACGATTCCCCAGGAGACACCTGAGCCGGACGAAGAATATGTTCCGGATTTTCAGCCGGAAATGCCGGAGGAAGAAATACAGGGAACAGAGCCAGCCGAAATTCCGGAAGAAGAGGCTGGGGAAGAGGTGTTACAGGAAGAAGTTCCTGAAACGCCGCCCGTTACTCAGCAGGGAGGATACGAATTTGAAAGTTATCTTCCTGACGGAACGCCGAATTATGTATGGAGGGGAGAAGGGATTCCCGAAGAAGTACCTTTTTTGAACACTTTAGAAGAAGAATATTCTGCAGGGAATTATATGAAAGATGCCATCAGCATGGAGAATAAAAATGCGGGCTGGTCTGATGAAACTTTTTCTTTTCCAGATGGAATTCATAAAGAAGAAAACGGAGAATTAAGAGCGTACAAAGGCGGACAGTATTTTAAGGACGGACGATTTGGCCTCGACGGAAAGGTTTATTATGCAGATGCAGAAGGATACCTTCTTTCCGGCTGGATAAAAATTGCAGACGAAGGTGCAGCGATTAACAGTCTGAAAGCTTCTGATTTTGTGTGGAAATACTGTGATCCTCAGACGAAAGTCCGACTGGAAGACGGGTATCAGAAAATAAACGGCAGAGGACATTATTTTATTCCGGAGGAATCGGGAAACCTTGCATTTAATAAATCTTATGCCATAGAAGGACAGTATTACTACTGTGACAAATACGGTATCTGTGATACGGTAAAACTAAAATACGGAAATGTGGTGACAGATGAGGAGGGAAGCTCCTTAAATGAATATCTCGCGGTAAATCAGCTTCCAAAAGACCATGTGGTGGATATTCAGACCCAGGTAATGGACGGTGCCTACAGCTTTATTCCAAAGTTTAATAAAAATTCCAGCGTGGAAGTCTTCGGATTTGATCCTGTAGCTCTTCCAGGGGGGAATATATACGGAACGCTCTCCGATGATATGAAAGGAAGGATTGGCTGCTGGTATAAAAATGTGGGAACGTATAACGGAAGGCAGATTGATATAAAATGCACCATTACGGATTATACCTTTTATTCCCTTGAGGGAGAACAGGAAATAGGATATTTTCAGGTAGATACGCAGAAAATCGGATTAAATGCCACAAATACAAAGGACATTTCCGCAAATATGGAATTTTTTGACCATGAAACAGGAAAGCCTGTCAAAATAAAAGGATTTGCTACTTTTTCAGATATAGACATTCGTCAGGGAGTCGAGATTCTCTCTCCTGTAGACGAGGTATTTGTGACAAAAGACTGTAAGCTTTATAAATCTCCGGGAAGCAATCTTTTCACCGCACCGTGGAAGCTTTTCAATACGGTAGATTCTGATACGGATTTCCAGGTGCAGGCAAATTATTATTCTTATAATCTTGCTTATCGGTTTTATTCCGGCTGTGAAAATTACTGCTTTTCCGATGGAAGCTCTGTAAACGGAGAATCCCGCCAGGTATGGAAAAACGGATATACCGGAAATGTAGCGGAGTATGATATTGTAAATGAAGAAGAAGGGTGTCTCTGGCAGGGCTGGCAGGGATTGTACTGTGGGCGCATGGGACGTGTTTCTTTATCGGAGCCTCTTTCCAAAACAGTCAGCGATTCCGATGAAAAAGATACATCGGAAAATACCCTGAAAGACAGAGAAGAACATTTTACTTATAAATTAAGCCATTATGTGCCTTATGAAATGGAAATGTTTCATTATGCTTCGTATGCCATTTACGATGAAGTGCATAAAGATCTCACCGTTTATTCGGAATCCTGTAAGGTTCTTCTTGATGATGGAACAGACGTATCCCAATGGTTTCAGATTTTGACAGAGGGTCAGAAGGTATCCTTCTCTGTGAAACCCGAAATAGCGGCAAAAGAAGAATTTTACGATAAAACATATCATTGTTATATTGAGGTTTCCATTTCTTCCGATACAGATTTAAGCAAATACGAAGGCGACGTATATTCTGTGAAAAACAGAGGTCACGTAGTCATGAACCGGGCGCAGGGAGAAGAGAAAAAGGACAGCAATGAAGTACAGACCCTTCTGATTCTTCCAAAGGGCGAGATCACCGTCACAAAACGTATCCGGGAAGAGGACATTACATGGGCGCATGGAAATCCCGTATTTTTCTTTGTGGCAGAGGGAACCGATTACAGCGGAGTTTCTCATAAATACGAGGATTATGTGGTGTTTACAAAAGACGATTATAAAAAGGAGGAGGACGGATATATTTCTTTGAGTACCGTTTTTGAGGAGCTTCCTCTTGGGGAGTATGAAGTATATGAGAAAAATGCGCTTCGCTATTATCTTTCAGAAGCCCAGGCGGACACGGAAAATATGACGATAGAAACAGGAAAGACACCTTCCTACGGACTGGAGCCAAAGGAAACTGCATATGGAAAGACAAGCCTTACAGCAGAAAAATTCGAGGCAGGCATTACCTTTGAAAATGAAAAGCAGAGATACGACGGATACAGTCACAGTTCTGTCGTAACGAATACCATTTCCTTTTCTCCTGCCAAAGAAACTCCTGAATCTTCTGAAACAGAAATGATAACAGAATTCACATCGGGAAAATAAACTGGACAAAAAACCATAAATCATGTAAAATACACTGTAGTGTAACCGGACAACCCCAAAAGATTTCTTCTGGGGTTGTCTTTATGCCGTTTCAGAAAGGATAACATATGTTTAATGAACTTGATTTTAAAGAAATAGATCTGACAAAAGAAGCTCCTTTAGAGGAGACAAAAAGACAGTATTATTATATTGCGAAAGTCCGCGGACTGATCGCACAGAAAAAAACAGAGGCGGGGAAAGATTTTACATACTGCCTTCAGACATTTGGCTGTCAGATGAATGAAAAACAGTCTGAGGTCGTTGCCGGGATTATGGACGAGATGGGATATGTAAGAAAAGATACAGAAGATGCAGACGTTGTGATCTATAATACCTGTACCGTAAGGGAAAATGCAAACCTCAAGGTTTACGGACGTCTTGGAAAGCTTCACAACCTGAAAAAACAGAATCCGGATATGAAGATCGTGCTTTTCGGCTGCATGATGCAGGAGGAACACGTAGTAGAGAAAATTAAGAAGGACTATCCTTTTGTAAATCTTGTATTCGGCACTCATAATATTTTTAAGTTTGCAGAGCTTTACAGTGAAATGCTTCATACAGACGGTCAGCTGATCGACATCTGGGAGGGAACAGATAAAATTGTAGAGGAACTTCCAACAGAGAGAAATTACACGTTTAAGTCCGGGGTAAATATCATGTTCGGCTGCAATAATTTCTGCAGTTACTGTATTGTTCCTTATGTAAGAGGAAGAGAAAGGAGCAGAGAACCGGAGGCTATTGTTGCAGAAATTGAAAGCCTTGTAAAAGACGGCGTGTCTGAAGTCATGCTTCTCGGACAGAATGTAAATTCCTATGGAAAAACTCTTGAAAATCCAATTTCTTTCGCAGAGCTTTTAGAGAAAGTGGAAAAAATAGAAGGATTAAAGCGCATTCGTTTCATGACTTCCCACCCAAAGGATTTATCAGACGAACTGATCGCTGTTATGGCAAAAAGTAAAAAAATCTGCCACCACCTTCATCTTCCCATGCAGTCAGGCAGCAGCCGTGTATTAAAAGAGATGAACCGCAGATACGATAAAGAGAAATACTTAAACCTTGTAGAGAAAATCCGCACAGCCATTCCGGATATTTCTCTTACAACTGATATTATAGTGGGCTTTCCGGGAGAGACAGAAGAAGATTTCCTGGAAACACTGGATGTGGTAGACAAGGCTTCTTTTGATACTGCTTTTACCTTTATCTATTCAAAGAGAAGCGGAACGCCTGCAGCGAAAATGGAAGATCAGATTCCGGAAGATGTGGTAAAGGATCGTTTTAACCGTCTCCTTTCTCTTGTGCAGGAAAAAGGTCGCATCTCTTCCGCCCGTTTTGAGGGAAGCGTTCAGGAGGTGCTTGTGGAAGAAGAAAGTAAGGAAAAGGGAATTTTCACAGGAAGAACGCAGTATAATCTCCTTGTGCATTTTCCGGGAACAGAGGAGATGCTTGGCAAGTATGTAAAGGTACACCTTGACACCTGCAAGGGATTCTATTATCTCGGAAGTCTTGTAAAATAAAAGTTTAAGATACATCAGGAGGAAATGCAAGATGGCTTTATCACCCATGATGCAGGAGTATGTAAAGACAAAAGAAGAATATAAGGACTGTATCCTGTTATACCGTCTTGGGGATTTTTACGAAATGTTTTTTGAGGACGCCTTGACTGCCTCAAAGGAACTGGAAATTACACTGACGGGAAAGGATTGCGGTCTTGAGGAAAGAGCGCCTATGTGCGGCGTTCCTTTCCATTCTGTGGAAACGTATATTAACCGTCTGATCGAAAAGGGATATAAGGTTGCCATCTGCGAGCAGGTGGAGGACCCGAAAAAGGCAAAAGGACTTGTAAAACGCGAGGTAGTGCGGATCGTTACACCGGGAACTACTCTGGATGCCACCTCCCTTGATGAGACAAAGAACAATTATCTTATGTCTATTGTTTATATAGAGGACCATTTTGGCTGTGCTATTGCGGATATTACAACGGGGGACTGTTTTCTGACAGAACTTGATAAAGCGCAGAAGCTTCTCGATGAGATCAATAAGTTTACGCCTGCGGAAATTATCTGTAATGAGTCCTTTTTGATGAGCGGGGTGGATACAGAAGATTTAAAAAACCGGCTTGGAATCTGTATTTTTTCTCAGGAACCCTGGTATTTTGATGATGAGCTCTGCCGGAAAACTTTAAAAGAGCATTTTCAGGTAAACTCTCTGGAGGGACTGGGGATTGAAGAATTTGAAAGCGGCGTTCTGGCAGCAGGAGCTCTGTTTCTTTATCTTCAGGAAACGCAGAAAACTGCCCTTTCCCATATGGCAGGCATACGCCCGTATTCAGCGGAAAAATATATGCTCATCGACAGCTCCAGCAGAAGAAATCTGGAGCTTGTAGAGACGCTTCGTGAAAAACAGAAGAGAGGTTCTCTTTTGTGGGTGCTGGATAAAACAAAAACTGCAATGGGAGCAAGAACCCTGCGTTCTTATGTAGAACAGCCCTTAATTGATCAGGAGGAAATTGAGAACCGACTTTCCGCTATTGAGGAGCTGAATGAACACCCCATGCTTCGGGATGAAATCCGGGAATATCTCCAGCCTGTTTATGATCTGGAGCGTCTTATCAGCCGCATCAGCTATAAATCGGCAAATCCCAGAGATATGATCGCTTTTGCCTCTTCTCTGGAAATGCTTCCTCATATTAAACAGGTTATGAAAGAATTTTCGTCTCCTGTATTAAAGCAGCTTGAAGAAGAGATGGACAGCCTTCTTGATATAAGCGGGTTAATTAAAAAGGCGATCGTGGACGAACCTCCTCTGGCACAAAAAGACGGCGGCATTATACGGGAAGGTTATAATGAAGACGTAGATAAATTCCGCCGTTCCCGTACAGACGGAAAGAAATGGCTAAGCGAGCTGGAGGCAAGAGAGCGGGAGCGTACCGGAATCCGCACAATGAAGATTAAATATAACCGGGTGTTCGGATATTCTCTGGAAATCACAAATGCCTTTAAAGATCAGGTTCCGGATAACTACATCCGAAAACAGACGCTGACAAATGCCGAGCGGTATATTACCCAGGAATTAAAGGAACTGGAGGATCTGATCCTGGGAGCGGAGGATAAACTGTATGCTCTGGAATATGAACTTTTCTGTGAGGTAAGAGACAAGGTTGGCGCAGAGGTTGTCTGCATTCAGAAAACAGCGAAGGCAGTAGCTGCTATTGATGTTCTGGCATCTCTTTCCCTTGTTGCACAGAGAAACAATTATGTCCGTCCAAAAATCAACAATACGGGCGTTATCGACATTAAAAACGGAAGACACCCTGTTGTGGAGCAGATGATCGAAAATGATATGTTTATTGCAAACGATACGTATCTTGACAGTCAGAAAAAACGGATTTCTATTATTACAGGTCCGAACATGGCGGGAAAATCCACGTATATGCGTCAGACGGCTCTCATTGTCCTGATGGCGCAGATCGGAAGCTTTGTTCCGGCTGAAAAGGCAAATATCGGAATTGTAGACAGGATTTTTACAAGAGTGGGAGCTTCTGATGATCTTGCAAGCGGTCAGAGTACCTTTATGGTGGAAATGACAGAGGTTGCAAATATTCTTCGAAACGCTACCTCAAAAAGTCTTCTGATTCTTGATGAGATTGGAAGAGGAACAAGCACCTTCGACGGACTTTCCATTGCCTGGGCAGTTGTGGAGCATATCAGCAATACAAAGCTCTGCGGAGCGAAAACCCTGTTCGCTACGCATTATCACGAGCTGACGGAGCTGGAGGGAAAAATATCCGGCGTCAATAATTACTGCATCGCCGTAAAAGAAAAAGGAGACGATATTGTATTCCTTCGAAAAATCGTAAAGGGCGGAGCAGATAAAAGCTACGGCATTCAGGTGGCAAAGCTTGCAGGCGTTCCCGATACGGTTATTCAGAGGGCAAAGGAGCTGGTGGAAGAGTTAAGTGACGCAGACATTACAGCGGCTGTAAAAGATCTCACTGCTCCTAAGAAAAAGCAGAAGATACAGTACGATCAGGTAGATATGGCGCAGATGTCACTTTTTGATACGGTGCAGGACAACGACATTATTGACGAAATTAAAGGACTGGAAATTGGAAACTTAACGCCTATGGAGGCTTTGAATATTCTTTATAATCTGCAGAATAAAATTAAGAACAGATGGTGAGAAATTTGAGAAAAATTGCAGTTTTAGATCAGCATACCATTGATAAAATAGCGGCAGGGG
>URHH01000057.1 GCA_900547615.1 uncultured Blautia sp.
TATAATGATTTATTGCAAAATAGGTGACTGTGGATAAAACTGCGGAAACTCAAGTTTTGTCCCGTTGTGGACAGAAGGGAAAAAGTGTGTTAAAATAAAAAGACAGAGTCAAATAATACATTCTGATTTCAAGGCGCTCATGTCGCTTCAGACAGTTTACCCGGTTACATTAATTTTTTAATTACATTAAGATATATGTTTTTTGAGAAAAAAGAAGTATGGATAGCAGAGGATTATAAAATGATGAGAGAAAAGTATGAATCATTGTCACTTGCAACTTTAAAGGACCTTGCAAAGGCAAGAAAACTGAAAGGTGTTTCCACGTTGAGGAAACCGGAATTGATAGAAAGAATGCTTCAGGAAGATGAGAAGCAGGGAGCAGCAGTCTCCGGTGGAGCAGCAATCCGGGAATCAGAGAGAGAAGAGAGAAAAGATACGGAAAAGACAGAAGGAAGAACAGAGGAGAGAACATTGGAAAGAACTGCAGAGAGAGAAACTGCGGGAGAGGATCGGGAGACAGGAGAAGGACAGACAAGAGAGTACGTAAGACCGCGCCCGTCAGAGGGAATCCAGCAGCTTGACAGCGGAGAGAAGGCAAACGGTATCCTGGAGGTTCTCCCTGACGGATATGGATTTATCCGCTGTGCCAATTATCTTCCGGGAGAGAACGATGTGTACGTTGCGCCTTCTCAAATCCGCCGTTTTAATTTAAAGACAGGCGATATTATCCAGGGAAATACAAGGATCAAAACGCAGGGAGAAAAATTCAGCGCTCTTTTGTATGTGACTTCCATTAACGGCTTTCACCCAAGCGAAGGACAGAGAAGATATAATTTTGAGGATATGACCCCGATTTTCCCGAATGAGCGCCTGAGAATGGAACGTCCGGGTGGAACAACTGCCATGAGAATCGTGGATCTGATAAGTCCGATCGGAAAAGGGCAGAGAGGCATGATCGTATCTCCGCCGAAAGCCGGTAAGACGACACTTTTAAAAGATGTGGCAAAATCCATTCTCCGCAACAACAGAGATATGCATCTGATCATTCTTCTCATTGACGAGCGTCCGGAAGAAGTGACCGATATTCGTGAGGCAATCCAGGGCCCGAATGTGGAAGTTATTTACTCTACCTTTGATGAACAGCCGGAGCATCATAAACGCGTGTCGGAAATGGTAATAGAAAGAGCGAGACGTCTTGTGGAGCACAAAAAAGACGTAACCATTCTTCTTGATTCTATCACGCGTCTTGCGAGAGCTTATAACCTTGTAATACCGCCAAGCGGCAGAACACTTTCCGGCGGTCTTGACCCCGCAGCCCTTCATATGCCGAAGCGTTTCTTTGGCGCTGCCCGGAATATGCGCGAGGGAGGAAGTCTTACGATCCTTGCAACTGCGCTTGTAGATACAGGAAGCAAGATGGACGATGTGATTTACGAGGAGTTTAAGGGAACAGGCAACATGGAGCTTGTTCTTGACAGAAAGCTCCAGGAAAAACGCGTATTTCCTGCCATTGATATTCAGAAATCAGGAACAAGGCGGGAAGATCTTCTTCTTTCTTCCGAGGAGCAGGAGGCAGTGTACAATATGCGCAAAGCCTTAAACGGAATGAAGGCAGAGGACGCAGTAGAGCAGATTTTAAATATGTTTGCCCGTACAAAGAATAACGATGAATTTGTGCAGATGGCAAAAAAACAGAAATTTTTATAAATATCTTGCATTTGCGCTATGTATGTGATATAATCAAAAAGCTGTTTAATAGAGAAATTCGTCAAGTAATACGAATAAATAGAAGGTATATAGAGAGGTGAAAATCATGAGAGAAGGAATCCATCCAAACTACCATCAGGCAACTGTAACCTGTAACTGCGGAAACACATTTACAACAGGTTCTACAAAAGAGGACATCCACGTAGAAATCTGCTCCAAATGCCATCCGTTCTACACAGGACAGCAGAAGGCTGCTCAGGCTCGCGGACGTATTGATAAGTTCAACAGAAAATATGGTCTGAACAAATAATTAAAGAATATTACAGTGAGAAGGTTGAGGTTGGGAAATCTCAACCTTTCTTTGTATCAGGAGAAAAAATATGAAACCATCAAATATTGGCGGACAGGCAGTTATGGAAGGCATTATGATGCGCCATAAAGATAAGTATTCCATAGCGGTGCGCCGTCCGGACAACGAAATAGAGCTGAAGGTGGAAGACTATAAATGTATCTTCGGCAATGCAAAAATCTGGAGAAAACCGCTGATCCGCGGTGTGGTAAGCTTTGTGGACTCTCTTGTCGTGGGCATGAAATGCCTGATGTATTCTGCAGAAATCGCAGGAGATGAGGAGGACGAGGAGGAAGCAAAGAAAACGGCGCATCTTTCAGAAGATGAGAAGGAGAAGAAAAAAGCAAGAGAAGATAAAATGTTTAAGCTGCTTCTTTATGCGACAGTGGCGCTTTCCATTGTCATCTCCATTGCGGCTTTTATGCTTCTTCCTTATGTGCTTGCAAGCCTTCTTCGCAAAGTAGGAGCAACAGAAGTGATCGTTACGATAGCAGAAGCGTTTGTGAAGCTTGCGTTATTTATGGGCTATATGATTCTGATTTCCAGAATGAAGGACATTCAGAGAACTTTTATGTACCACGGAGCAGAGCATAAGTGTATCAACTGTGTAGAACACGGTCTGCCCCTTACTGTGGAAAATGTAATGAAAAGCTCAAGACAGCACAGACGCTGCGGAACAAGCTTTTTGTTCCTTGTAATGATCGTAAGTATTTTTCTTCATTTTATTTTTGTACTTGTGCCGTTTTACTGGGTGCGTCTTTTCGGAAGAATCCTTATGGTTCCTGTTGTGGCAGGCATTTCTTTTGAGATGATCCAGTGGGCAGGAAGAACCGACAGTAAGCTTGCAGATATTTTGAGCAAACCGGGACTTGCCATGCAGAAGCTGACAACAAAGGAGCCGACAGAAGATATGGCGGAGGTTGCCATCAAGGCAGTGGAGGCAGTGTTTGACTGGAGAACTTATCTGAAAGAAGAATTTGGCGTGGACGTTTCAGAAGACAAGTCTTCGGAGGCGGAAGCATGAGAGGGGAAACCTGGGAAGCGCTTTTAAAAGAAGGACAGGAAATCCTGGAAGCTGCCGGGATTGAGGAAGCCGGGCTGGACGCCTGGCTCCTTCTGGAATATGAGAGCGGAAAAAACAGAGCTTACTATTTTGCCCACAGCAAAGAAGAGGCGGAAGAAGGAATCAAAGCTCCTTATATGGAGAAAATCAGAAAACGGGCGCAGCACATTCCCCTTCAGCATTTAACACACCAGGGTTATTTTATGGGATATGAGTTTTTTGTAGATGAAAATGTTCTTGTGCCAAGACAGGATACGGAAATCCTTGTGGAGGAGGCGCTCTCTCTTATAAAAGATACGGAGTCCCCGCAGATTCTTGATATGTGCACCGGTTCGGGCTGTATTCTTTTAAGTCTTCTTCTTGAGAGGGAGGACGCAAAAGGGACAGGAGCAGACCTTTCCGAAAAAGCGCTTTCTGTGGCAGAAAAAAACAGGGAGACGTACTGTCTGGAAACGCGGGCGGAGCTTATAAAAAGCGATTTGTTCCAAAACGCATATTTTGAGGCGAAAAAAGAAAGCTTTGATATGATCGTTTCCAATCCGCCTTATATTCCTACAGAGGAAATCGAAAAGCTTCAGGCGGAGGTTCGTTTCCACGACCCTTTTATGGCGCTTGACGGAAAAGAGGACGGGCTGTATTTTTACAGGAAAATCGCAGAAAACGCCGGAAACTATTTAAAACCGGGCGGCTTTCTTGTCTGTGAGATCGGGTGCAGTCAGGGTGAAGATGTAAAGGAAATGTTTGAAAGCTGCGGTTTTTCAGAGGTAAAAGTAATAAAAGATCTGGCAGGACTTGACCGCGTAGTGCGGGGAAAACTGTCCTGATATTGTAAAAATATATAAACACAGAGGAAACCGGGAGGAAAATCATGTTTGATAAATTAGACGATTTGCTAATCCGATTTGAGGAAGTTTTAAATGAGCTGGGAGAGCCTGGAGTTACAGATAACCAGGAACACTTTCAGCGTCTTATGAAAGAACAGAGCGATCTGCAGCCGATCGTGGAGGCATATAAAGAGTATAAAGGCTGTAAGGAAACTATTCAGGACAGTCTTTCCATGCTGGAGGAGGAAAAGGACGAAGAAATGCGCGATATGCTCAAAGAAGAGCTTTCTGACGCGAAGAAGCGCGTGGAAGAGCTGGAGCATGAGCTGAAAATCCTTCTTCTTCCAAAAGACCCGAATGATAATAAAAACGTAATCGTGGAGATCCGCGGCGGTGCCGGCGGCGATGAGGCGGCTCTTTTTGCAGCGGAAATCTATCGTATGTATGTAAAATACGCAGAGTCCCGCAGATGGAAGACAGAAATGTTAAGCTTAAACGAAAACGGAATCGGTGGATTTAAGGAAGTTACGTTTATGATAACAGGAACAGGGGCATATTCCCGCCTGAAATACGAAAGCGGCGTTCACCGTGTACAGAGAGTTCCGGAAACAGAGTCCGGCGGACGTATCCATACCTCCACCTGCACGGTTGCCATTATGCCGGAGGCGGAGGAGATTGACTTCCACCTTGACTTAAATGAATGTAAGTTTGACGTATTCCGTGCTTCCGGAAACGGCGGACAGTGTGTCAACACAACAGACTCTGCCGTTCGTCTTACCCATATCCCGACAGGCATTGTAATCTCCTGTCAGGACGAAAAGTCACAGCTTAAAAACAAAGATAAGGCGCTGAAAGTTCTCCGTTCCCGTCTTTATGAGATGGAACTTGCAAAGCAGCATGACGCAGAGGCAGAAGCAAGAAGAAGCCAGATTGGAACAGGAGACCGCTCTGAGAAAATCCGTACCTACAATTTCCCACAGGGACGTGTGACAGACCACAGGATCAAGCTGACGCTTCACCGCCTGGAAAATATATTAAACGGAGATCTGGACGAGGTGATCGACAGCCTGATCGCAGCAGACCAGGCAGCAAAATTAAGCAACCTGCAGGAAGAAGAATAAACGAAAATACAATAAAAAGCAGAATAATAAAACTGGCGGAGAGACTACTCTTCGCCAGTTTTATTATAGAGCCTTATTATTTTGCAAAATGCTGCACATTTTTATTTTGTTTTCTCCGGTGAGTAGAACATAAAGAATAATGCGCTCACAAGAAGCATATATGGATAATATAAATTCGGCATAATGTCAAATGCGGAAATTTCACAGCCAAGTTCTGTCGCGGCAGAGATGGCAACAAGCATCTGCGCACCGTAGGGGATCACACCCTGGAACACACAGGAAAAGGTATCCAGGATAGAAGCTGTATTTCGCGGGGAAATACCGTAATCCTCCGCCATTTCCTTTGCGATGGGATTTGCCATGACGATTGCAACTGTGTTATTTGCAGTTGCCACGTCCATTGCGCCGACAAGAAGTCCCATTCCAAGTTTTCCGCCTTTTTTGCTTTTAAAAATCTTCCGTATAAAATTCAGAAGAGCAGTAAAACCGTCGTATTCCTGAATCAGAGCGCAGATGGCAGAAACGAGGATTGCCACCATAGTAGTTTCATACATTCCGGAAGCGCCGGAACCCATATTTGCAAGAAGGTCTGTTGCCTGTGTTGCCCCTGTTGCCAGCATGATGACAGAGCCGGACAGGATTCCGATCAAAAGAACGACAAACACATTGATGCCGATGATGCCGCCGATAAGGACAAGAAGATACGGAACAACCTGGATCAGATCGTAATCTTTTACAATAGCAGTTCCTGCGTCGCTTCCTGAGGTGCGGACAAAAATAATGATCAGGGTAGCTACAGCAGCAGGAAGGGCAATCCAGAAGTTTGCCCGGAATTTATCCTTCATGGCGCATCCCTGACCGTTGCAGGCTGCGATGGTGGTATCGGAGATAAAGGAAAGATTATCTCCAAACATAGCGCCTCCCATAACAGCGCCGATACATAAGGGCGCGGAAAAACCGGAGCCATTTGAAACGGCAACAGCAATCGGGGTGATCAAAGTGATCGTTCCCACAGAGGTTCCCATTGCAAGAGAGACAAAGCAGCTTACTACGAAAAGGACAATGACGGCAAACCGCGCCGGAATGATGGACAAGAGAAAATATGCTACGCTTTCTGCGCTTCCTCTTCCCACAACACCGACAAAAATTCCGGCAGCCATGAAAATTAAGATCATAGTAATAATATTTTTATCTCCCTACACCTTTAGCCATAACTGCCAGCTTGTCGTCAAAGCTCAGTTTTGGGTTTTGCACACATGCCACAAGAAGAGCAGTGAGAAAGGAGACGACAATGGGGATATTATAAAATCCCATAGGAATGTGAAGTCCGTATTCAAATAAAATTCCAAGTCCCAGATACATGACAAGGAATACGCCGATTGGAAGAAGAGCCTTACAATTTCCTTTTTTCATATCAATTTCCTCCATAAAAGTATTTCTCTCCCATTGTAACATTAAATGCTCAAGGACTCCACATAAAAATGAAAAAGCTGTTTCAAAAAGTGGATTTTCCCGGAAAAAGCTCTTATAATGAAAGAAACAGTTTGGGAAACGGGGGTAAAAAATGTTAGCGTATACTTATGTGGAAAAAGGAAAATTTGAACTCAGGGAAAAAGAAAAACCAATGCTTCGAGATGAAAAAGACGCGATTGTAAAAGTGACGCTTTCCAGCATTTGTACAAGCGATCTTCATATTAAACACGGTTCTGTGCCGAAAGCTGTGCCCGGAATTACAGTAGGACACGAAATGGTAGGGATCGTGGAACAGACAGGTTCAGAGGTGAAAAAAGTAAAGCCAGGCGACAGAGTAACGGTAAATGTGGAAACATTTTGTGGAAAATGCTTCTTCTGCCGGAATGGCTATGTGAATAACTGCACAGACAAAGACGGAGGCTGGGCATTAGGCTGCCGCATTGACGGCGGACAGGCGGAATATGTCCGTGTACCGTATGCAGATCAGGGTTTAAATGTGATTCCCGAAAATGTAACAGATGAACAGGCATTATTTGTGGGAGACATTCTTGCAACAGGATTCTGGGCTGCCAGAATTTCCGAGATCAAAGAGGAAGATACGGTTCTGATCCTGGGAGCCGGTCCCACAGGAATCTGTACGCTTCTCTGTGTTATGCTGAAAAAACCCAAGCGGATTATTGTATGTGAAAAAGAGAAGACAAGAAGAGAATTTGTACGAAAACATTATCCGGAGGTTATCCTCGCAGAGCCGGAACGCCTTCCGGAATTTGTCCGGGAAAACAGCGAACACGGCGGAGCCGATGTCGTTCTGGAGGCTGCAGGGACAAAAGATACCTTCCGCCTGGCGTGGGAGTGCGCCCGCCCTAACGCCATAGTAACAGTGGTGGCGCTTTATGACGAAGCGCAGATGCTTCCTCTTCCGGAAATGTATGGAAAAAATCTTACATTTAAGACAGGCGGTGTGGACGGCTGCGACTGCGAAGAAATCCTGCGTCTCATTGTGGAAGGGAAAATAGATACAACGCCGCTGATCACACACAGATATTCTCTTTCCCATATTGAAGAAGCATACGATCTGTTTGAAAACAGGAAAGACAATGTGATTAAAACTGCAGTGTTCACAGAATAATATTTCCGGGGAAATTTGAATGGGAAAATCTTATTGCAGCAGGAAATTTGAAATGATATAGATATATTTCCGTGAACAATAATCTGAAAACACAATAAATTTATAGTGCTTTTTTCAAAAGTACACGTTATAATAAAGAGGATTGGAACTGTAAAAGGTTCGCTGCTGAAAACAAAAGAAAATAAAGGAGAAGGTCAAATGAAACAGGATATGATTGTAATTCTTGACCTTGGAAGCACAGAAAATACAGTGCTTGCAAGAGAAATCCGTGCTCTTGGCGTATATAGTGAGATTCATCCTCACGACATTACAGCAGAAGAGCTGAAAAATCTGGAAAATGTAAAAGGTATTATTTTAAACGGCGGGGAAAACCGTGTAGTAGACGGAAAAGAAGTGGAAGTCCGTCCGGAGCTTTATGATTTAGGCTACCCTATGATTTCTGTTGATTATCCGGCATCAAAATGCAGCGTACAGCTCTCCCAGCTTCCGGATACCGATACACTGAAAAACTTCATTTTCCAGGAATGCGGGGCAGAGGCAAACTGGAACATGAAAAACTTTATCGAAGATCAGGTAGAGCTTATCCGCAATCAGGTAGGAGACAGAAAGGTGCTTCTTGCCCTTTCCGGCGGCGTAGACTCTTCTGTTGTTGCCGCAATGCTGATCAAAGCCATCGGCCAGCAGCTTGTATGCGTTCACGTAAACCACGGTCTTATGCGTAAAAATGAGTCTGAAAGCGTTGTAAAAGTATTCCGTGACGAGCTTCATGCAAACCTTATTTACGTAGACGCTTCCGAGCGTTTCCTAGGCAAGCTGGAAAATGTAGCTGACCCTGAAGAAAAGAGAAAAATCATCGGCGGCGAATTTATCCGCGTCTTCGAGGAAGAAGCAAGAAAACTGGAAGGAATTGATTTCCTCGGTCAGGGAACCATTTACCCGGACATCATTGAAAGCGGTACAAAGACTGCAAAAATGGTAAAATCTCACCACAATGTAGGCGGTCTTCCGGAAGATCTTCAGTTTGAGCTGGTAGAGCCTCTGAAACAGTTATTTAAAGACGAAGTCCGCGCCTGCGGTATTGAGCTTGGACTTCCTCACGATATGGTTTACCGTCAGCCGTTCCCGGGTCCGGGACTTGGCGTTCGCTGCCTTGGCGCGATCACAAGAGACCGTCTGGAAGCAGTCCGCGAGTCAGATGCAATTCTCCGCGAAGAGTTTGCAAAAGCAGGACTTGATAAAAAAGTATGGCAGTATTTCACAGTTGTGCCGGATTTCAAGAGCGTTGGCATGAAAAATCATGAGAGATGCTTCGAGTATACCGTTATCATCCGCGCCATCAATACCATTGACGCTATGACAGCCAGCATTGAGCGCGTGGACTGGGACGTACTGGAAGTGATCACAAACAGAATCCTGGCAGAGGTGGAGAATGTAAACAGGGTTTGCTATGATATGAGCCCGAAACCACCGGCAACGATTGAGTTTGAATAGTTGGAGCAGAGCTTCAAAGCCTTTATTTTCAAGGGTTTTGAGGCTCTTTCCTTTTAGAATTGCATTTTGATTGCATTTTTTTATTCAACTGCTCTGTGATAGATTGCTGTATGCTGATTGCTGGTGTAATCGGCAACACTGGTTGTTGCCGGAGTATAAGTGAGAACACCAGTTAATTTTTTGGCAACTTCCACGTTGGTGTTGGGATATAAATGTCCATAGGTTCCTAACGTAGTCTGTATCTTTTCATGCCCCAGACGTTCTTTAATCAATAAAGGATTTTCACCCATACTGATGAGCAGGGAAGCATGGGAATGTCTGAGTGCATGAATTTTGATACGGTGTACGCCTGCCAATCCAGCAAGTTTTTCTAATGCCCGTGGGAGGGTGTGCTTACTGGTGGGAATCCCATTGTAGCTTAGTACAAGGTCGCAGCCCTTTAAAACCTTTTGCTGTACTTCCTGCCATGCTTTCAATTCTTTGATGGTATCTGTGTCAATATAGATAGTGCGAATACTGGCTTGTGTCTTTGGCTCCACAAATTTGTATTCGTCCATTGTTTTATAGTACAGCGTTTTTGTTATACTTAAAAGTCCAGTTTCAAAGTTGATGTCCGACCATTGCAGGGCTGCGGCTTCTCCGATTCTCATTCCGGTCATAAACAGGAGCCAGTATGAAATGAAAAGGTAATGTTCGTAATAATCTCCCTTGTAGAGCAGGGAAATTACCTTTTGAAATTCATCCAGTGTCCAGAAATCCACTTTTGTTTTCTTGCTCTTGATGTTTCCTATCATTCGTGATGGATTTTTCTTTGCAAGACCGAGAACAACTGCTCGGTCAAAGGCAATAGAGAGCATACCCTGTACAATACGGATATAGTTTGGACTAAATTCTTTTGCGAGTTCAAGCTGCCAGTTCTGGACGTTAATGGGTTCTATCTCATCCACCGTCATTTTGTAAAAGTATGAAAAATGCTTCTGAATGGTAGAACGGCGGTTCAGATAGGTGCTTTCCTTTACTTGTGTTTTATACCAAGGAAGATAAGTTTCCTCAATAAACTGTTGAAAAGATAGCTGCTGTTTCTTTTCTGTTAATTCTTCTGTGGATGTCAGCATAAGTTTTGAATATGCTTCTCTGGCTTCTTTTTTTGTCTTGAATCCACTTTTGTATTTCTGAATCTGTTTTCCGGTAATCGGATGAAAACCTAAGTTTGCTCTAAAATAATAAGTTCCGTTTTCTGCTTTCTTAATAGGGTCTTTTGCCATGATTTCACTCCTTACATAAATGTGCAAGAAGTACAATCAGTTCGATTTATCAGTAAAAGTAATCCCTAGCAATTCTTCCACAGCTTCTCTGGGAACCCTGTCCAGTTTGCGTGACTGATAGTAGGTATGCCCTTTTGAAATCATAAGTTTTTTTGCTTCTCTTATGATGTCTGCTGCGAATGAAGTTCCATAACCCAGTTCTATTAAGTCTTTTTTTGTTACTGTAATCATGTTCCTCCTTTCCATAGACCAGATATGGAACCCTCAATATCTGTCTATATTATATCAGATTTTGTGGCAAAAGTAATATTAAGATTGTATTTCCTGCAAATAGTTATTTGATTTTGAATGAAAAATTCTAATTCAAAATGGTATCTAAGCAAGCCGAACAGCTTTCGCTAAAGCTCATGGGAATCTCACCCCTGCATGGTTCTCATCCAGCCGTACCCTTTGCCAGCGGTGCTACATCATCACACGGACTAAGGCTGTACGGAAGTATCATTATCACAATAGAAAGGTCATGGCGGCAGCTCTGCGGTAAGCTACTTATGGAACGCTGGCAGGAATCGCTATCCGGTATCATCCCTCCTTTGGTGGGTTACGGCGTGCCAGCCCAACGGCTCTCTTTCTATCGAAACGTATTCGGCTGCTTTATGCTGCGTTGATTAGACGCTTTCTTTTTCAAGGAACAATCCGGCTTTGTCAGCCTGTTAAAATGCACTGGTGATAATGCACTTTAATAGACTGGCAAGCTCTGTCTGGGAAGCATGGGTTTGTCCACGCTTCCACAGGCGAGCGTTATTTCTAGTTTGGTTCCCTGATTTCAAAAGATAAAATCTTTGCAATCAGACGTGTTTCCATCCGGCGGCGTAGGGTTTCATCTACAACCATGTGGGTATTTCCATATTCGTCTTTCATGGGACGCATGGAACGGCTGGCAATAAAACCGCTGTAATGGCGTACAATCTGGTTGACTGCTTCAATATCGCCGTCCGTAGCTCTTACAATCACAGGAAACGGAATCATAGGGTGCTTTGCTGTCATGCTTCGTCCTCCATAAATTTTTTGATAAATTCCAGTCCGGCGTGTCTTCTTCTCTGGATGGTAGAACGGTTGACTTCCAGAATTTTTGAGATTTCCGTATCGTCAAATCCAAGAAAATAATATCGCAGGATAACGTCACGTTTCTTTCCGTCCAGACTTTCTAATGCTTCGGCTAACAGGCTGTTTTCAATGCGGACAGTAAATCCATCCATTTCAAAAGTATGGAAGTGGGATGGATAGGTGTCTTCGGAAGAAAACAGATTGACGGTGTAATCGTCCATATCACAGAACAGGGTTTCCCGTTTACACTGTCTGGACAACGCTTTGAGATAGTCTTTGCGTTCATCCTCCATAGCGACTTTACAGATATAATCAAACTGGTTCTCTATGGTTGTCTGAAATTCAGATGGCTTCATTATTGCTCACCCCCTTTCCAGCCTTGAAAGGGAGCGAGTTGATAGGAATTTCTGTTTCTTTCCCCCTTTTCGCTCTTAGTCCCGACAGGACAGGGGGTGCAGTTGCGTTTTGAGAAGAAAAATTTAAAACCTTTTTCTTCCAACTAAAAAAGCACGCAAACAGACGATATTTCTGCTTGTGTGCTTCGATAGTTCTTTCTATGTATTCTGAAAAACCACATTGAGGGTCAGACTTTTCTAGTGTAGGTGGATGGCTTTTTTTAACGGTTTACCGAATGTAGATATATTTAAGAAAATATTTTGCATAGCGGCTTCCTCCTGTAAGCCGCTGTCTGTATCAAGTAGTGGACTTTAAAAATCATCTGTATTTCAGGCAAAAAAAGACGGCGGCTTTTGTTAAACCGTCGTCTGGAAATGATGATGTGATTTTTGACGCAGGGAAAGTATGCTGCCAAATAACGGTTTTTTTTATTTCCGTTTTGGCAGCATGGTTTTATCTTTGATACGCATAATAGGAACTGTACAACTATGCAATACGTTTTTCTATACCTGTCACTATTACAACAGGAACAGTAAAATATACAAAGGTGATGTATTATGCGTAAAAAAGAAGATAAATATGATTTCAGGGCGTTTGGGCTTGCTATAAAAGAAGCCCGTAAAAAACAGGGTTTGACCCGTGAACAGGTGGGAGCAATGATTGAAATTGACCCACGCTATTTAACCAATATTGAGAATAAAGGGCAGCACCCAAGTTTACAGGTGCTTTATGACCTTGTATCTTTGCTGAATGTATCAGTGGATGAGTTCTTTTTGTCCTCTGATAATCCGGTAAAAAGTAGTAGACGAAGACAGCTTGAAAGCAAAATTGACAATTTTACAGACGCAGACCTTGTTATCATGGAAAGCGTTGCGGATGGTATTGTCAAATACAAGGAAATGGAAGATAAATAACTTCTATTGCCTGCAAGAATAAGATTGAAATTAAAATGAGCCGATAGTCTATAAGCTGTATAGCTTATAAATTATCGGCTCTGCGTCTAAGCGTCTGGCTCTTTGATAATTTTAATATACAAATTTTTCACTTCAATTAAACATTCATTTTTACATTTAGGACAGTAAAGAGGATAATTTTTTAAAACGGTATCTTTTCTAAGTTTAGTACGAGTTTTACTTTTACATATAGGACAAATAAGCCATGTTGTATGAGAACTATTATTTATTTCAATCATACTGCAAATGTTTTGATGTCACCTTTATAAGCATATACTTTATCCATTAACGGACCCTTTGCTCCCATCGTAAAAGCTATATCACTACTTTTAATACTCATAAGAATATCGCCAACAGTTAAATTGAGGAATTGCATAGTACTGTTGGGTAGTTGAATAATTCCATCCGAAGAAATTGATACCCATGAATAAAAACGTCCTTTGTATTTAATAAAATCTCCCTCTTTTAGTTCATAATTTGAAAGAGTTATACACTCCTTTAATATGTGCTCTAGTTTTGAGTCAAGAAGAAGTTTTTTTGTAGTAACACAAAATCCTCCTGTAACTTTGCTGCCTGTAAAAATGATAATTTTGTTTTCATTATCTTGAAGATATGTTTTTAAGGTATCATCAGGTATTTTAATCTTGTTTTCAGGACTAATGATTGAAAGTCCAAATACATATTTACCACCTTTATTGAGTTGGGGCATAAGAAAAACCTCCTCTTGTTTACTTTAATTTTCTATGTTAGGATTATAGTGTAAACCAATACTACTCTATATATAGAGTAGTACAGAAATAATTTATTGTCAAGAGGTAAACGTATGTTATCAAAATCAGCCACTATGCTTTTAGGATTAGTATGTAAAATGCCACGTAATGCTTATGAAATAACTAAACAGTTACAGATTATGAATGTATCAAGTTGGTATAATATTGCAAATTCTACTGTATATGCCACATTAAAAACATTAGAAAAAAGAGAGTATATTTACGGAATTATAGAAAAAGATGGAAATATGCCAGATAAAACTATTTATTCACTCACAGATAGGGGAAAAGAAAAATTGTTAGAAACTCTTGAACAATCTATTCTTTCATTTGATTATGATACTAATGTTTTTTCTATTGCTGCATTTTTCATTGATATTCTAGAAAATAGAGAAGAGTTGCTTGATAAAAGATTAGTTTTGCTCAACAATTATAAGGTTGGAATAGAAAAGCAATTAAAAGTCTTAGAGGATAATGCCTCTTTAGTTACGCTTGCTAACATTGAACGTTCAAAATTGATTGTTGAAGCAGAAATTTTGGGTACTAAAAATTTATTGTCTGCAATATTGATGGAAAAGTAAACAAAATTAAAATAGGCAGATGGCGGAAACTCACCTGCCTATTACATAAAACTATTTCACAATCTTCCAGTTTTCCCCGTTCTTTTCTAGTACAAGGTTAAACTGTGATACCTGTGTTGTCATGGTCTGGTTATCCAGATATTTCACTGCAAGGGAAGCGGTCACCTGATTTCCGTTTCGGTTATAAACCGGATTCACCAGTTCCGAGAAAATATACTCTTTTCCCACAGGTTTCAGCACACCCTCATTCACATAATAGGTCAGTTCCTTTGCGGTTGCCGTAGGGTACAGCTTGAAAAAGGTGGTGAGAAATTCGTTGATTTCCTCCGTGGTGATGGAATCCACCGTACCGTCACTTTGTACCGCTTTTGGGGTGTAGCCGGATTTTACGGGAACGCTGGTGATGGTAGGGTTTTGGATAATCGTCAGGTTTCCAGAGCCGTCCACATAGACCGTCACCTGATAGGCGGAACGGACGGTTTTACTGGATTCTCCCTCTGTGATACGCTGTTCCACCGTATAGGTCACTTGATAATGCTGCTCCTTTTCTTCTGTGATTTCCCATATCTGAAAATCAGTCAGGGCAGACGATACTGGGAT
>URHH01000058.1 GCA_900547615.1 uncultured Blautia sp.
AAGATTTGGGTGACCTGCCGCCTGAAAGGTCAGGAGCTTTTCGTGGACGTAAAAGATGAGGGTGTGGGAATCCCGGACGTAAAACAGGCAATGGAGCCACTTTATACCACAAAGCCGGAAAAAGACCGCTCCGGAATGGGATTTACCTTTATGGAAGCTTTTATGGACGAAATTTCCGTAGAATCAAAAGTGGGAGAGGGAACGGTAGTCCATATGAAAAAGGCGATAAGGAGATAAAAATGAATCAGACTCTTGCTCTCATCGGGCGCGCACACCAGGGAGATAAAGAAGCAAGAGATACTTTATTTGAGGAAAACACAGGGCTTATTTACAGTGTGGCAAGACGCTTCACAGGAAGAGGCGTGGAGATGGAAGACCTCTTTCAGATTGGAAGCATCGGGCTTTTAAAGGCGGTAGATAAGTTTAACCTGGATTTTGAAGTACAGTTTTCCACCTATGCGGTCCCTATGATCGCAGGGGAAATCAAGCGCTACCTTCGGGACGACGGAATTCTGAAGGTAAGCCGCTCTCTAAAGGAAAATCATTATCGGATTTATAAGGCGCGGGAAGGTCTGGAACGAAAGCTTGGGAGAGAACCAACTTTAACAGAGCTTGGAAAAGAACTGAAAATGCCGATGGAAGAACTTGTCATGACTCTGGAATCCGGCGCGGAGGTGGAATCTCTTCAAAAGACTATTTATCAGGGGGAAGGTCAGGAGATTTCTCTTCTGGACAAGCTGCCGGAAAAGGAAAACCAGCAGGAACATCTTTTAAACAGATTATTTCTGGAAGAAATTTTAAAAGACCTGGACGCCAGAGAGCGAAAGCTTATATATATGCGTTATTTTCAGGATATGACACAGACGGAAATCGCAAAAGTTATGGAAATATCTCAGGTACAGGTCTCCAGAATGGAAAAACGGATATTGAAACGGCTCCAGGAACAGGCGGAGAGAAGGGGTGAGGTTTGAATTTCGGGGAGAATATCCAGATTTTGGGAAAAATAAAAAGAGGATAATTTGGTAAAATAAAAACAGATATACAAATGAGAAAGGAAGGAAAATATGGATAAAAAAGAAAAAATACTGTATGCCGCTCTTTGTATGACAAGACAATGCTGGGAGCAGGGAATTCTGACTCAGGCAGCTATGGAAATACAGAAGGAAGAATTATGGGAACTGATGGCAGAAGATATGACAGTTCGGCAAAGTGAAGACGGAAGGCTTTGTAATATAGAGAATACTCCGGCTGTAACAGATTCTTCCTTCTGTATTCCGTCGGTGTATTTGCTTGGGGAAAAAGAAGGAAAAGGAAAGTACGGAAAAGCAGCGGAAAAAAATCTTGATTTTCTTTTAAACAGAGCACAAAGAAGCGGGGACGGAATTCTTTATCATATGATAAATACCAGGGAAATATGGGCGGATTCTGCTGCATTTCTTCCATATTCTCTGGCGCTGGCAGGATTTTATGAGGAAGCTTATCAGCAGATGGAAGGAATCTGCAGCAGGCTTTACAGAGAGAAAGAAGGGCTGTATTTTCATATATGGGACGATGGAAAAAAACAGTTTTTACGCCCGCTTTTTTGGGGCGTGGGAAATGGCTGGATCTTAACAGGGCTTCTTCGAACGCTTCTTGTGTGGAATCATCAATATGCAAAAGAAGAGAAGCAGATGAAAAAGAGGTTTTTTGAATTACTGGATAATATGCTTTGGCTGGAAACGAAGGAACATGGCTTTCATGATATTCTTGACGATAAGGATTCTTTTTGTGAATCAGAAACGGCTGCAATGATAGCGTATACGATTTACAGAGGAATAAAAGAAGGAATTGTGAAAAAAGATTATATGTGCAGGGCAGATTGCATAAGAGAAGCGCTGTATAAAAAAATAAAAGAGACAGGAATTGTAATGGATGCCTCCGGCTCTCCTGATTTTTTGGGAAAAGGAACATCTGTGGAATGTCAGGCTCATGTAATTATGATGGAACAGGCATATGACGATGTTCGAAAATCTTAAAAAATGAGCGAAAAATGAACCTGTATTTCAGAAAAAGGAATGCTAAAATACAATCATAAATTAAAGGAGGACGTAACATATGAAGAAAAGAGTATTAGCAATTCTCGCAGCTGCTGCAATGGCTGCAACTACATTTACAGTTCCTGTATTTGCAGAAGAAGAGGAACCTGTTACACTGACCTACTGGGGCTGGGACTCCAATTATTATCAGCCAGTAATTGATGCTTATATGGAATCACACCCGAATGTTAAGATTGAAGCAACTGCAACAGAATGGGGAGATATGCTTACAAAAGCGCAGCAGGCGCTTGCTTCCGGGTCAGAGCTTCCGACGATTATTCCGATGGATATTACACTGATCGGAAACTGGAAGAAGATGGGGATTACAGAAAATCTTCTGGATTACGGGCTTGACACAAGTAAGTACAATCCGGCGCTCATTGAAGCTGCTACAGATGAAGATGGAAAAGTTGTCGGACTGTTTGAAAATGTATGTCCTGCAGGTATCGCATACAAACGCGACCTTGCAAAAGAATATTTTGGAACAGACGATCCGGCTGAACTGGCTGAAATGTTCAGCAGCTATGACGCTTATGTAGAAAAAGGAAAAGAAGTAGCAGAAAAATCTGATGGTGAAGTATTCTTATTCCATTCCGGACAGGCTGTAGCTGAGTGGTTATATTTTGCAAGTGATATTGCAAACGTAACAGACGATACCATTAATATGACAGATAAAATGACTGACGTTATGGGCAAACTTGTTGAGTTAAGAGATGCGGGCGCTGTAGACAGCTACCAGAATGGTACAGCTGAGGCAAATGCTACTTATGCAGATGACAAACACATCTTCTATCCATGTCCTGACTGGGCGCTTACATATTATATCGAAGGAAATGACCCGGAAGGCTCCGGAAACTGGGGACTTATAAAAGCGCCTGTAGGATACAGCCACGGCGGTACTGCAATGGGAATTACTTCTTCCGCAACAGAAGAACAGAAAGAAGCAGCATATGATTTTATTACATGGGCAATTTCCTCAGAAGAGGGAGCAATTGTAGCAAAAGACAAAGCCGGATATATTACACAGGATACAACAATTGCAACAGACGAGTTCTGCAAACGTGCTGACGAAGACTTCTTTGGCGGACAGGATATTTCTTCTCTGTATTACAAAGATATAGCATCTTCCATTTCTATTGCAACACCTTCTGTATTTGACAATGATATTGTAAGCGTAAGAAACGATGTTGCACAGCAGCTTATGAATGACAAAGAGATGACTGTAGACGATGCAGTAAAAGCGGCAGTAGAAGAACTTGGCCAGCTTGTGACTGATGAGACTGTAACAATTAAATAAAAGATAAGGGATGTGAGTGGAGGGGCTTATCCGAGAAGGAAAGCCCCTTCTCTTATTTTCGGAGGTATTGAGTATGAATAAAAGTATGAAAAAGTACAGAACAACATGGCCCATTATTTTTCTTGCGCCATTTGTAATCTGTTTTCTTCTTTTTAATCTGTTTCCTATTATATATTCGTTTTATATGAGCACATTGGAATGGGCAGGATATAATGAAAAAGTATTTGTAGGTTTTAAGAATTTTATTAATATTTTTACAAAAGATAAAGTGTTTTGGGAGTCTGTTCTTAATACGCTTCGTATTGGACTTGTTGGATTTCCTATAGCTATTATTCTGGGACTTATTTTTGCAGAGCTGTTAAGCAATGTAAAACGTTTCAGAAGCGGACTTCAGACATTAAATTTCCTTCCGTATATTACAACACCGGTTGCTATCGGTATGATTTTTACATTTATTTTTGAAGAACATGTAGGTATTTTAAATAAATTAATTGAGCATTTTGGAGGAGACGCCATTAATTTTATTGGTACGGCAAAGTGGGCGCCTCTGGTTATATCAATTATGATCATATGGAGAAATACGGGATATTTTATGACGATGTATCTTGCAGGAATCACCTCTATTTCTGAAGATTTATATGAGGCTGCTAAAATTGACGGTGCTTCCCGAATGCAGTGCTTCTTTAAGATTACCGTTCCCCTTTTGAAAAATGTTACAACCTTCCTTGTTATTACAAGTACTATTTATATGTTCCAGATGTTTGACGAGGCAAATCTTCTTTTTACAAACCAGTCAAGCAGTACAGTGGGCGGACCGCAGCAGAGCTGTCTTACTATCGTATGGAACTTCTATAATCAGGCGTTTGGAGCAAATCCGAGAATGGGCTATGCTTCCGCAATGGCTTGCGTACTCTTTGTTATTATAGCGATAGTTTCTATTATCGGACTTCGCATTATGAATGGAAAAGAGGAGGATTAATTTATGAAAAAAGCAAAATCTTTGGGACTTGGAGTAATACTCGCCGCTATTTCCATCGTATCCTTAATTCCTTTTTGGCTGATGTTTTCCATGTCCACCTATAAAAGTGAAATGATTTTCCAGAACAATCCTATGATTCCCTCAGATTTCTTTCTGGAAAATCTGAAAACAATTTTTCAGTCAAATTTTGTACAGTCTTATTTAAACAGTTTTTTGATTTCTGCGGCTGCCATGATTCTGAGTGTTATTATCTGTGCAATGGCGGGATATGCTATGGGAGAATATATTTTAGCCCATGATCTGGGAACTTCCGGAAATAAGGCAACTTTGTTCTCTACAGATGGAGTGCTCTGTAAAAGCTGTACATACGCATACGGACTGTACAGGGACAATCCTTTATGGGCAGAACAGGACGGGGAAGAATGGTGGCAGGCTGTATGTAATTCCACAAAAGAACTTCTGGAAGTTTGCAAAATAAAGCCGGATGAAGTAAAGGCAGTAAGCTTCAGCGGTCAGATGATGGGTTGTCTTCCGGTTGACAGAGAAGGAAAACCTTTGCGCCGTGCTATAATATGGGCTGACCAGAGAGCGGAGCGTCAGGCATATGTTCTTGGAGAAAAAATAGAAGAAGAGCGTTTTTATAAAATAAACGGACATAGAAACACAGCTTCTTACGGCATTCAGAAGGCAATGTGGATAAAAGAAGAAGAGCCGGAAATTTACAGAAATACGTATAAGTTTTTGAACGCAAAAGACTATATGGTGTTTCGGCTTACAGGAAAGTTTTATACAGATTGCTCGGATGCAAACAGTATGGATTGTTTTGAACTTTCTTCCAGAAGGTGGTCGGAAGAAATTGTAGAAGCGTCAGGAGTAGATATAGAAAAGCTTCCGAAAATAGTAGAATCTGTTTTTGGTGTAGGAAATGTAACAGAAAAGGCGGCAAAAGAGACGGGGCTTTCTGTGCATACAAAAGTAATTATGGGGGCAGGAGATGGAGTAGCTGCAAACGTAGGAGCAGGATGCGTAACGCCTGGCAGATTTTATTGCTGTATCGGAACTTCTGCATGGGTGGCCGGAACATCAGAAACCCCTGTTCTTGACAGAGAAAAACGAATTGTATGTTGGGCTCACGCTGTACCGGGGCTTTATTCGCCTAATGGAACAATGCAGTATGCAGGAGGTTCTTATAAATGGCTGAAGGATACCATATGCAGGGAAGAAGTAAAACTGGCGCAGATGCAAAATTGTTCTCCTTACGAAATCATAAACGAAAGAATCGGAAAGTGCAAAGCTGGGGCAGACGGACTTTTGTTTTTACCGTATCTTCTCGGGGAAAGAGCGCCGCGGTGGAATCCTCATGCGAAAGGTGTATTTTTTGGAATTACACCATCTACAACAAGAGAGCAGATTTTAAGGAGCGTAATGGAAGGGATTCTTCTGAATCTTGGGAAGTGCTTTGAGCTTTTAACAGGAGAGAACAATCCAGAGGAGATTCTTTTGATTGGCGGAGCAGCAAGAAGCAGTCAGTGGCAGCAATGTGCGGCAGATGTGTTTCGTACGAAGGTAGGTATCCCTGTCTTTCTGGAAGAGGCGAACTCTATGGGAGCAGCTTTGATTGCAGGTGTAGGAAGTGGTATTTATAAAGATTTTTCCGCGATAGAAAAATTTATTGAAGTAAAAGAAAAAAGAATACCGGATTCTCATGGGGAAGAAATATATAAAGAGCTTGGGGAAAAATATGAAAAGCTGTATCAAGCTCTGATACCTGTTTTCCATGAAGAAAGGTAGGAGACGGTTATGAAAACATTGGTGGTAGACAGAGAGAAAAATCTTTCTGTAAGAGAAATTCCGATTCCGGTTTATACAGAAAAACAGGCGCTTGTAAAAACAATAAGCTGCGGAATCTGTAATGGAACAGATGGAAAACTGATTCATCAGAAGTTTAAAGGTATCAAAAAAGAGCAGTATCCCCTTATGTTGGGACACGAGGCAGTGGGAGAAGTAATTGCAGTTGGCTCTAAGGTGAAGCGCTTTCATATAGGGGATAAGGTTCTGCTGCCTTTTACAGGGGAAAACAGGGAGATTTATGGAGAACTTGGGTCTGCATGGGGAGCGTTCAGCGAGTATGGCATTGTAGATGATTTCGAAGCGTATGAACCAGGAAAAGCTCCTGACTCTGCTTATGCACAGACCATTCTTCCAAAGGATATAGACCCTGTAGATGCTGCGGTTATTATTACACTCAGGGAAGTTTTAAGCGCGATTTACCGATTTGGAATCCAACAGGGAAGTAAGGTAGCAGTATTTGGATGTGGACCAGTAGGACTTACCTTTGTAAAGTTTTTGAAAATTTTAGGCGCAGCTCCTGTTATTGTTTTTGACAGACATGAGGAAAAACTGCAGGAAGCGCTGGAAAAGGGAGCAGATTATGCGTTTCATACTGAAAGGTGTAATTCTAAAGAAGAGCTGCGGAAAATATGTCCTCATGGAATAGAATATGTAATAGATGCAGCGGGAATCCCAGAGCTTATTAATCAGGCTATGGAATACATATGCGACGGAGGAAAAATCTGCTGTTATGGGATTTCTTCCAGGTGCAGTATGGAAATAGACTGGGAAAAAGCTCCTTATAACTGGCAGCTTCAGTTTCAGCAGTTTCCGGATAAAAAAGAAGAAGGAAAAGTAACAGAACAGATTCTTAAATGGATAAAAGCAGGAGAAATCAATTTAAAAGAATATATTTCAGATTATTTTGCCTTTGACTCTGTTCTGGAAGCATTTGAAAAACTGGAAAATAGAGAGATACGTAAAAAAGGGATAGTTGTATATCCGTAAATATAAAACCAGGAGGTACAGTATGAGTAAATTAAAAGGTGGTTTCACTTTGCCGGGAGAAGCAGGGTACGAGGAACTTACATTAAAAATGGCAGAGAAATGGGGAGCAGATGTAATCAGAGACAGCGATGGAACGGCTCTTTCTCCTGAAATCTTAAATTCCGGTTATGGGATTTATTCCACTATCTGCATTATAAGAGATCATAATAAGTGGGCAAAAGAACATCCGGAGCAGCTTCAGCAGACTTTTTTAATGACGTCTCCTGTTGTGGCGAAAGAGTGTGAGCTGGAAATTGAAATTATGAAAGAGTTTTTCAGGGAGCAGTTTTCTGTAAATCATACAGAGACAGCAATGAAATACTGGCAGGTTTACGACAGAACAGTAAACGAGGAGGTTTCGAAAGAAAAATGGCAGTTTGATTCGGAAAAGGAGACAGTTGTCATAAAAGAGACAATTCCTTTTCATACATACACAGTGAGTTTTCTTGCCTATCGCATATGGGAAGAAATCTCCATGCATAATCACACAACGAATCACTGGGATAAAGAACATCTGATGCAGATAGACCCGCGTTATCCGGAAACAAGAGAATATATGAAAAACTGGCTGGAAAACTGGTGTGAAACGCATCCAGATACTACAGTTGTTCGTTTTACTTCTCTTTTTTATAATTTTGTGTGGATATGGGGAGCAGATGAGAGGAACAGGAATCTTTTTACAGACTGGGGCTCTTATGATTTTACAGTAAGCGATAAAGCCCTGGACGATTTTGAAAAAGAATATGGATACGCCATAATGGCAGAAGATTTTGTAAACAAAGGTCTTCGCCATGTGACCCATATGCCGGCAGATAAAAGAAAAAGAGACTGGATGGATTTCATAAACCGTTTTGTAACGGAGGTTGGAAAGGAGCTTGTAGATATTGTCCATAAATATGGAAAAAAAGCGTATGTATTTTATGATGACAGCTGGGTTGGGCTGGAGCCTTATGGAGAACGGTTTCAGGGGTTTGGATTTGACGGACTGATCAAATGTATTTTTTCCGGATATGAGGCAAGACTCTGCGCCGGAGTTCCGATAGAAACTCATGAGATCCGTCTTCATCCGTATCTGTTTCCCGTAGGGCTTGGAGGGGCTTCCACATTTATGGAGGGAGGAAATCCCACACTTGATGCGAAAGAATACTGGAATCATGCGCGCCGAGCCCTTTTACGTGCGCCAATTCAGAGAATTGGTCTGGGAGGATACCTGCATCTCACAGAAGATTTTCCGGATTTTCAGGACTACATTGAGCAGATTTCCGATGAATTTCGAATGATTGAGAAATACCATGAAGCAGGAAAGCCGTATACGATAAAACCGAAGGCAGCGGTTTTGCATTATTGGGGAAAACTTCGTTCCTGGACGCTTTCCGGTCATTTTCATGAGACGTATATGCATGATTTGATTCATGTGAACGAAGCACTTTCCGGTTTGCCGGTAGATGTGGATTTCATTAATTTCGAGGACATAAAAGCAGGAACGCTGGAGAAGTATGACATTGTGATCAATGCAGGAAGAGCAGGGGACGCCTGGAGCGGAGGAGATGCGTGGAAAGAGGAAGAAGTTGTATCCCGCCTTTATCAATGGGTATATGAAGGCGGTACCTTTATTGGAATCAATCAGCCGTCTGCAGTGGAAGGTTTTGACAGCTTTTACCGCATGGCTCCTGTTCTTGGAGTAGATGAAGATACCGGAGCAAGAGTGTGCCACGGAAAATGGGAATTTACTCCTGAGACAGTGGCAGGTTTGATACCGGAAGGGGCATTTGTACCAGAAAAAGAAAAACGTTTTCTCACAGACGGACAGGCAAAAGTTCTTATTTCTCATAATGGAAATCCGGATTTTACCATTCATAATTTTGGAAAAGGCTTCGGAGTTTATATGAGTGGTTTTGCCTTTACTCCGGAAAATACAAGAATGCTTTTAAATCTGATGCTTTATACAGCGGACAGAGAATGCGAAGAGATTTATCTTACAGATAATGTTTATACAGAATGTGCTTATTATCCGGGAGCAGAGAAGCTGGTGGTAATCAATAATTCAGATAAATGCCAGACTGCAAATGTAAAAACGGAGAAGGGAATAAAAACGTTTGAGCTTATTCCCTATGAGCAGCAGGTTATGGATTTGTAAGGAGGATTTGATAATGTCACATATTTATGTAGCAAGCGATAAAAGATACGACAAAATGGTATATAACCGCGTAGGAAAAAGCGGTCTGAAATTCCCGGCAGTTTCTTTAGGCTTCTGGCATAATTTTGGGAGCAACGGAAATTATGACAATATGAAAGCTCTTTGCAGAACTGCTTTTGATGCGGGGATTACGCAGTTTGATCTGGCAAATAATTATGGTCCTGTATACGGAAGCGCAGAGGAAAATGCGGGAAAGATTTTGCGGGAAGATTTCAGACCATACAGAGATGAGCTCGTCATCACGACAAAAGCAGGATACGATATGTGGCAGGGACCTTACGGGAACTGGGGAAGCAAGAAATATCTTGTGGCAAGCCTTGACCAGAGCTTAAAGCGACTGGGGCTTGAGTATGTGGATATTTTCTATCATCATCGCATGGATCCGGAGACACCCCTTGAGGAGACAATGGAAGCCCTTGCTTCTATTGTAAAGAGCGGAAAAGCTCTGTATGCAGGAATTTCCAATTATAATCAGGAATATACAGAAAAAGCAGCGGCGATCATGAGGGAACTTCACTGTCCTCTTATTGTGAATCAGAGAAGATATTCTATATTTGACCGAACCATTGAAGAAGACGGCGTAAAGAAGTGCTGCAAAAAGGAGGGACTTGGTATCATCGCCTTCAGCCCTCTGGCACAGGGACTTCTTACAGATAAATACCTTCATGGAATTCCAAAAGACAGCCGGATTGCGACAGACCATCGTTTTCTGAAAGAAGATGCTCTGACAAAGGAACGGATTCATCAGATTGAGCAGTTAAATGAAATTGCAGGAAGAAGAGGGCAGAGCCTTGCGCAGATGGCTCTTTCCTGGATTTTGAAAGATGATGAAGTATGCTCTGTGCTGATCGGAGCTTCCAAACCGGAGCAGATACTGGAGAATGTGTCGATTGTGGAGAAAACAGACTTTACATCAGAGGAATTAAGTGATATAAATGAAATTTGTAAGAACTGATTTTTAATCTGTTTTGACTACAAGGAAGAGAGGACACAAAATAATGAACGTGGAAAAATACAGGGATTATCTTTTTGATACCTGCCGCCGGATTTTTGCAGTGGACAGCCCAAGCGGCTACACAGCAGAGGTAATGAAGCTGATAGGCGAAATGGCGGAAGAAATGGGATATGCTTTTGAAACAACGAGAAAAGGCTGCGGTGTGATCACCATACCGGGACACAGTGAAGAAAAGACAGTGGGACTTTCTGCTCATGTGGATACGCTGGGACTGATGGTCCGTTCCATTACTTCAGACGGACAGCTGAAATTTACGCCTGTAGGAGGACCGCTCCTTCCCACTCTGGACGGAGAATACTGTACAATACGCACACGCTGCGGCAAAGTTTATACAGGTACGATTTTAAGTCTGAGTCCTGCTGCCCATGTTTTTGCAGACAGTAAAAGCAGAGAGAGGGACGCCGACAATATGGCAGTCCGCATTGACGAGAAAGTAAAAAATGCAGAAGAGGTAAGAGCACTTGGCATTGAGACAGGGGATTATATCTGTATTGATACAAAGACGACGATCACCCCGTCCGGATTTTTAAAATCCAGATTTATTGACGATAAGGGAAGCGTTGCTTGTCTTATGACAATTTTAAAAATCATGAAGGAAGAAAAGCTGGTTCCTGCATATAAAACAAAATTCTTTATTTCTGCTTATGAGGAAGTCGGACATGGAGCTTCTTATATTCCAGAGGATATTTCTGAATTGATTTCTGTGGATATGGGCTGCATCGGGGATGATTTAAACTGTACAGAGTACGATGTTTCCATCTGTGCAAAAGACTCAGGCGGACCATATGATTATGAACTGACAAGCCGTCTGATCCAGCTTGCAAAAGATAACGGACTTTCTTATGCGGTAGATATTTATCCGTTCTATGGCTCTGACGTAGGAGCTGCAAGAGCAGCGGGAAATGATATTAAAGGCGGGCTGATCGGTCCTGGTGTCCATGCTTCTCATGGAATGGAGCGCACACATTGGGAAGGAATGGAAAATACAATCCGTCTTGCCATGCTTTACATGGGCTGCTGAAATTTACAGGAATAAGATTTCCTGTTCTGCAAAGTAAAACGCTGCCGGTTTCTGAAAGGAAATGCGGCAGCGTTTTTGCATATGAGATTCTGTTTCTTACGCTTTGGCAGCGCCTTTTTTAAACAGCATATTTCCGTATCTGGAAAGCGCGTTTAATACGATCATTCCAAGAACAGCGCAGGAGATGATTTCTCCGGCTCCTACTGTTACCATCATAAAAGGAATCGGAAGGTTGATTCCGTATCCGTAATGAAGGACAAAAGGAACAATCACTGTGTTTGCCACGATCGGAGGGACGGGGGCAAGCCATTTATTGCCGCGAAGCTTATAAGTAAAAACTGCGCCGATTAAAGTGGCAATGCTTCCGAAGATAATATCTACCGGGATTCCTCCTCCGAGAATGTTGGAGATGAGGCAGCCGACAAACAGACCTGGGATTGCGGCTGGTGTGAAGTACGGCAGAATGGTGAGCGCTTCTGAGAAACGAATCTGTACTTCTCCGAAACTTAATGGTGCAAATAATAGTGTGATCACTACGTAAATCGCACCGATTGCTGCTGCCTGTACAAGAAACAGGGTACTTTTGTTTTTCATATTTACTTGTCTCCTTTAGTTTTGTTTTACGAGTGGAAGGTCACGAACACTCGGCACATTTATAGGCGGTGACCGCCTTGCAAGCCCCTTAGACCTTGGTTTTGTATGAACACACAAAGCAGGATTCCGGCGGACGCCTGCGTGTGCGGGCTTTGCAACGGATATGAGTATAGCATGGAAGTATATAAAAATCAAGGTCTGTGGGAAATTGTTTATAAAAGCGCAAAAAGTGCCCAGGTGAAACAAAAGTTGCGAAAAATTGTTTATAAAAGCACAAAAAGCGCCCAGGTGAAACAAAAGTTGTGGAAAATTGTTTATAAAAGCGCAAAAAGCGCCTAGGTGAAACAAAAGTTGTGGAAAATTGTTTATAAAAGCACAAAAAGCGCCCAGGTGAAACAAAAGTTGCGAAAAATTGTTTATAAAATAAAAAAAAGGTCTTAAAAAACAAAATACTCCTGAATAATGTTTTCAATAGCTTGTGATGTAAGAGGCTGTTCTTTTGTTTCGTAGGTGGTAATTAAGTTGATAGTGGGAATGATTCCGCTTTGGCAGTAGAGGTTTAATTTCTGAAAGGTCTGTTGTGCGTAAGAAGGAGAATCCATGAGTCCGAAGTGCTCCCAGTAGAAATAATTTCCTGATTTTGGATGACGTATAGTAAAATCAGGGTAAAAAGTGGCATCTTTAAGCTTCAGAGCGCATTCGTAGCGGAAAGGAATTTTGTGCATAAACAAAGCCTGATCTATCAATGCTTCGGATTTTGAACGAACCATATGCCCGGAAGGGCAGTAATGACGGAGATTTTCCTGGTGACGGGGATTTTTTTCATAAGATTCTTTGCTCCATTCTTCTAAATCTTCAGAAACAGATGGGAAAGACATGGCAATCACTTTTTGATAATAAGATTGAGAAAGTAACTGTTCCACTTTGGAAGATTCTGATTTATAACAATTCAGAAATGCGTTCACAGCTTGTAATTCTTTTTGGAAATCTTCAAGAGAAGCAGAAAGTAATTTTTTTTCTCCAAGTTCCTTTATGAATGCAAAGTCTTTTTTGGAAATGTAGGTACGCGCTCCATTCAGAGAATGGAGATAAGTGACATATTTTCCGTTTTTGGCACAAATAAGCTCTCCGGCAGGATAAGAATCCAGGCGGCGTTTTAAATTTTGGATTTCTTTCAATAAATATTTTTTACGTTTAAGTAAATTGTGATATAACAATAGAATTCCTCCTGAAAACAATGAAATGCAAAGTGAGTAAATAAGTGATGTAAGAGGTAAAAGATAAAACAAGAAGTGAACTTTGATAAGAGATAATTCTATAGTAGCATATAAAAATTTTAAAAACAAGCAGTGTGCACATTTTATTTTGCCGGTAAAGCAGGGAGCGCCGTATCTGTAATTTCTTCAGCGCTCCCACAGAGATAAGCGCTCCTGGAAATGCGCAGGAACTCCGGGTGGTTATCGCTTATGCACTGATTAGAAGAAAGTGAAAGCAAGTTATGAATTTTCCGTACCCTCCCGTTCCATCTCCTCCATGATCGTCTTATTTACATCATCTTCGTAGATCCGCATCTGCACCTGCATAGGCGTAGGGTCATCTGTGAGCTTTCTCTTTCCAAAATGATTAAAGAAAAACAGTACGCCAAGTCCGATTCCAACAGAATAAGAAATCTCCAGAATGGTAAATCCACTGGAAACATTTCCTGTAACAAGAGTGTAAATCTGGGAAAAAAGACCTCCCACATCTACGTCATTGTTAAAAGTCATAATAGAAAAAGCAGCACCGAAAAAAGTGGCAAGGCAGACAAAAATTACTTTCAGCCATCTTAAGAGAAGCCCGTGGACAGGCTCATTCTGATAGGTGATAATAAAAGTCGGCTCTCCGATATGGGAGATAGTAAGATCCGGTTCTTTTTGCTGAATCTGCCGGATCAGTTCCATAGAAGAAACAACGTAGCGTCCTGGCTTGTGCGGCTCCAGATTTAAAACAGGAAGCACTCTGAGACGGTTCAGGATCTTGGGATTGCTGCAGGAAAGCTTTGCAATGTCCTGCAGGTAAATGTGGGGGTGCCGCACTTCTACATTCTGTTCCAGCATCAGATACAAAGTATCGCTCAATACATACACCTCGCTTTATGCTCAGTCTTTCATCTTTGGCTTAAAGATAAGGCTGGCAAGATAAGAAAAAATCAGGGCAGCAGATACTCCGGCGGCGCAGGCAGTAAAACCGCCTGTAAAAAGTCCTAAAAGTCCGTCCTTATCAATGGCTTTTTTCATGCCTTCCCAGAGGATATTTCCAAATCCAAGAAGAGGGACGGAAGCACCTGCTCCGGCAAAATCCACAAAAGGTCCGTAAATCCCCACTGCGCTTAAAACTGCGCCGCCGCACACAAGAAGCACCATGACGCGGCCAGGAAGAAGCTTTGTTTTATCAAGCAGAATCTGGACGAGGGCGCAGATAAGGCCGCCCACCCAGAAAGCATTTATATAATCCATAATTACCTCCGTATTTATACAGGAATGTGTTCAATGATAACAGCGTGTGCAATTCCGGGAATGGAAACGCCTTCATTAAAGCTGACTTTTGAAAGGAGCGCGCCTGTGGGAACAAAAAGAATGCGCTTCCATTCTCCGGCTGCAATTTTAGGAAGAATATAGGCGGTGAGCACAGAGGCGGCACAGCCGCAGCCGCTTCCCCCGGGATGGGGGTCCTGC
>URHH01000059.1 GCA_900547615.1 uncultured Blautia sp.
CCAGTCCTTTCAAAATTCGGCGGACCCAAACAAAAGGGAGGGGGAAAAAACCTGCCGTATCCACGCTGCTTACATCAGACTCGCTGATCACAAAAATAAGAGGAATGATTGCTTTTCCTGTAAAATATCCAAGTATCATGCCTGCCGGAATCCCTATGATCCCAAGGAAAAACGCCTGCCGTCTTATGATTTTTTTAATCTGCTTTCCCGTTGTTCCGATTGTTTTTAACAGTCCGTAATAACGAATATCACGCACAACGGAAATCTGGAAAATATTATAAATAATGAGATAACCTGTAAATCCGATCAGAAGAATGCCTGCAGCTACTGCTGCCACTGCGCCCAGATCTCCTTCTGCATTGCTCGCCATATACGCCCAGTTCGCATTATACTCTATGCTGTTTTCATTTCCCGCTTCCGTGGAATATCCTGCATTTTTCACAGCCTTTTCCAGCTTCTCTGTAACAGACAAAGAATTGGCAAAGTTTACGTCCATACGGATAGCCCCAACCGGGTCGAAATCCTTATCACACGTATAGGCAAGCTCCTGGGCATACTCTTCCAGATATGCCTTTGGCACAATAACAAATCCCACATTCATAAGCGGGTCTGCTTTTGTCACACCGGAAACCGTAAAGGTTCTCTTCACTGTCTCTTTGTCATTTATGCGGATCTTCAGATCCAGTGTGATCTGCTGCCCCGCTTTCGGCTCTTTCCCCATAAGCTCCAGAGATTTTTCATCTATCAGGATCTCATCAGCCTTTTCCGGAGTCTTTCCATCTATAATATCTACAAAATAATGAGAATAACTCGGCACCGGATAATACCACATTTCTATATGGCGTTTTAAAAATTCCGGATTTTCCACCTCATACGCTACCAGCATATTGTCGGCACATTCCTTAATAGAAGGATCTTTTTTAAGCGTCTCATACTGTTCCCTTGTAAGATTCTTAAATACGCCGTGCCAGTCTCCTCCGGCGCTCCTCATTGTCTGTTTCTGAATATTATCCGCAAGACCGATTCCCACTGTAAAAAGAGCGGTAAATAACATTCCCGTAAGGGCAATGGCAAGAATCGCAATGATATTTCGCGTTTTTCCGGAACGGAAGCTCCTGTCTGACAGGCGGTGAATCACCTTTTTATTATCAACCTTACGCATATACTTCACCGCCTTTTTTGCTGCCCTTTATTTTTCCGTCTTCAATTCTTATAATACGGTCTGCAAGCTGGGCAATCTCTTCATTATGGGTGATCATAACGACTGTCTGTCCAAACCTCTCGCTGCTGACCTTCAAAAGTCCCAGTACGTCCTGGCTTGTTGCAGAATCCAGATTTCCCGTCGGCTCGTCAGCCAGAATGATCGCCGGTTTTGCAGCAAGAGCACGGGCAATGGCAACTCTCTGCTGCTGACCTCCGGAAAGCTGGGAAGGAAGATTATACCTCTTTTTATCAAGACCAAGCGTCTCAATTACTTCTTCAACATACGCTTTATCCACCTTACAGCCGTCAAGCTCTACCGGAAGCACGATATTTTCATATACGTTCAGAACAGGAACAAGGTTAAAGCTCTGAAATACAAAACCGATTTTTCTCCTTCTGAAAATCGTAAGCTGCTCTTCATTTAATCTGGAAATATCCTTTCCTTCCACAAGAACTTTTCCTGATGTGGGAAGATCCAGCCCTCCAAGCATATGGAGAAGCGTAGATTTTCCGCTTCCGGAGGTCCCCACAATCGATACAAACTCTCCTTTTTCCACATCAATATCCACTCCATCAAGCGCTTTTACAAGGGTGTCCCCTTTTCCATAATATTTCTTTAATTCTCTCGTTTTTAAAACACTCATATTATCCCTCCAATAAAAAATAACCTTACAGAATTTCTTTTCTATAAGGCTATTATATAAACAGAATCTTTCCAGATACTTTCCAGAATCGAACAGTTTTGTTAGATTTATGATTTCAGATACATTTTAAAGGTGCTGCCTTTTCCTTTTTTTGAAAGAACCTTTATATATCCCTTTTCTTTTTGGACAATCTCTCTTGCCAGATACAGTCCGATTCCTATCCCGTCCTCCTGCTGTACCTCTGCGCTTCTGTAAAAACGGCTGAAAATCTGCGCTCTTTCTTCCTCAGAAATCCCGATTCCTTCGTCCCGTACGGAAATACATACGTAAAATTCAAATTTTTCTACAGTTACCTCCACTGTACTTTCCAGCGGAGAATATTTTACAGCATTATCAAGAATATTTCCCAGAGCTTCCGCCGTCCATTTCTTATCGTAAACTGCCTGCATATGAGAAGGATTTCCCTGTAGCTTTACATGGATTTTCTTTTTTTCCGCCTTTGGAAGAATCTCTTCCATCGCTTCCAGAAGCAGCGGTTCTATCGGCTGTCTCTGCGGTTTCAAAACAAGGACGTTTGATTCCAGACGCGACATTTTCACAAGCGCCTGAATGAGAAATTCCAGTTTTTCTGCCTGTCTTACAATCTGTTCCGCCAGATGTTTCTCTTCCTGATTGTCTGTCTGCTCGCAGAGAAGCTGGGAATACAGAAGAATATTGGAAAGAGGCGTTCTTGTCTGATGGGAAATATCGGATACAAGAGCCTGCATTCCCTCCCTGTTTTTATTCAGCTGTTCCATTGACATTTTCGATGTTGTGAGATACTGCTTCCATTTTGCTTCCAGACGGGAAAGCTCTGTCTCGTCGTATCTCTCCTCTTCAAATTCTCCGTTTATTGCCTGCTCCAGCATTTCATCAAGCCGGCGCAGCGTTTTTCCCGCTCCGATCTGTATCATACTTCCTTCTCCCACACATATCCAAGTCCGTAAACTGTCTGAATGGGGCAGATTCCCTTCTTTCCCTCCAGTTTATGGCGAAGACGGTTCACCGTTACAGACAGGGCGTTTTCATCTACAAACCGTCCGCCGTCCGACCAGATAACATCTACAAGTCTTTCCCTGGAAAGCGTCTGTCCCGGATTTTTTACAAAAAGCCGCAAAAGCTTCTGCTCCGTTTTGCTTAAAGAAATTTCTTCCCCCTCCACAAAAAAGCACATTTTTTCAAAAGCAAACGAATATCTCTCACTTTTATATCCGTCGCTTTCCTTTTCCCGTTTCGTTCTTTCCCGCATACGCGCCACTCTTGCCCGCAGCACCATAAGACTGAACGGCTTCGTAATATAATCGTCTGCTCCAAGGCTCAATCCCGTCACCTCATCAATCTCCATATCGTTTGCTGTGATGATCAGAACAGGAATTTCTGATGTCTGTCTTATTTCCCGGAGAAGATCAAACCCGCTTCCATCGGGAAGATTTACATCAAGAAGCACCATATTCACTTCTTTTTCTTTCCGGATTTCCTGTGCCTGTCCGATTGTATAAGCGGAATAAAACTCTGTTCCCTCCTCTTTAAGAGCCAGCATAATTCCATGATTCAGTCCTTTGTCGTCCTCTACGATTAAAATATGATACATTGCATTCTCCTGTTATATCCTGTCAGCCCGTTGCTGCTGTGCCGTTTTATCATTCTTTCCGTCTATCCAGTATATTATTTCCTTATAAAAATAGCAACCTCTTTCAAATTCCCACTATCTTTTTTCAAAAGATATGTTATACTGTACTAAAATTATATAGAAAGGATTTTTTAATATGCAGTATATGATTTCTTTTCTGGAAGGAATTATCACGTTTATTTCACCGTGTCTCCTTCCAATGCTCCCCATATACATCTCCTACTTTGCAGGAGGCGGTGAGCGCAGCACAAAAAAAACAATGAAGTGCGCCCTCGGCTTTATTCTTGGTTTTACCATCGTATTTGTCTCTATGGGCGCTCTCGCAGGAACGATCGGAAGCTTTTTAAAGTCTCATCAGCAGGCAGTCAATATTGTTTCCGGCGTTATCGTGATTTTCTTCGGACTGAATTTTCTCGGTATTCTGAAAATCAACCTTTTTCACGGTTCCAAAAGAAGCGTAGATACCAAAGACCTGGGATTTTTTACCTCCGCCTTATTCGGAATTATTTTTTCCGTTGGCTGGACTCCATGTGTAGGCGCATTCCTGGGCTCAGCTCTTATGCTCGCCTCACAGCAGGGACACGTTCTCACAGGAATGACCATGCTTTTATGTTACTCCCTCGGTCTTGGAATCCCCTTTATTATCAGTGCCCTTCTCATTGATAAATTAAAAAGCACCTTCGCTTTTATCAAGCGGAATTATCGCATCATCAATACGATCTGCGGCGGATTTTTAATTGTCATTGGTATTCTTATGGCAACTGGTACTATGGGACGTTTCCTGGCACTGTTAAGCTGATTTAAAAAGGAGGCATTATGAAAAAAAATAAAACCTTTATATTACTTGCCGTACTTCTTGTTATTTTAATCGGAGGCGCCGGTTTCTTTTATAACAAACTGAGCAGCGCCTACAAAACCGACACTCTTACGGAAACCTCTCCGTCATCGAAAAACAAAGAGGATTCCCAGCCGGAAGAAAATAACGAAAAGGCAGAAATCGAAGAAGACGCACAGACTTCTGACACAGAAGAGTCGGACTCCTCTCATGATTCTCAGGCAGAAGCCAGCGGAGACGAGTCCCGGACAGCTTCTGAAGAGACAGATTCCAGCGAAAATGCCGCAGAAACGGCTCCTGATTTTACTATGACAGACGCTTCCGGCGAGGAAGTAAAGCTTTCCGATTTCTTCGGCAAACCGGTTGTCCTTAATTTCTGGGCAAGCTGGTGCGGTCCCTGCAAAAGCGAGATGCCGCATTTTGAAGAAGCTTATCAGAAATATGGAGAGGATATAAATTTCGTAATTGTAAATCTCACAGACGGATCAAGAGAGACGGTTGAAACGGCATCTGCATTTATCGAAGAACAGGGATATACCTTCCCTGTATACTTTGACACCAGCACAGAAGGAGCTATGACATACGGAACGTATTCTATTCCTGTCACTTACTTTATCGCAGCCGACGGTACGCCTGTTGCTCAGGCAAGCGGAGCTCTTGATGCTGCCACTCTTCAAAAAGGTCTGGATATGATCCAATAATATATCTCAAGGCAATAGGAGCGCGAATGCGCTCCTATTTGCTTTTACATTTTTCGTTCTTAAAACCTGTATTTTACACCCCCTTCATTTCCCATTCCTCTTATCCTTCCCCCGTTTTATATCTTTCCATTTCACATTTTGCATATTTTATTTTTATATGCATAATAATTCATCCTGTTTCTTTTCTCTCTTATTCTTTTTCTTATTTATAATATTATTCATCTTTTCGTTGACTATGTATATTTATCGTGTTACCATAGTGTAAACTTTTGGTTTATACTATGTAAGGAGGTATTATGTTCAATCCAATACTGAATACGTTCATAACCGTCATAGATTGCGGCAGTTTTACAAAAGCAGCCGAGCAGTTAAATATATCCACAACAGCCATTATGAAGCAGATGAATACACTGGAAAAGCATCTGGATTTGAAATTAATAGACAGAACACCAACAGGCGTAAGTTATACACAGGCAGGAAAAATCATATACAGAGATGCGAAATTCATAATTGATTACTCAAAAAAATCCATCACCGAGGCAAAAGCAGCAGCCTCCAATGACGGAATCGTTTTTCGTGCAGGAACTTCGAAATTAGCTCCCGCAAGAGCTTTTATGGATTTGTGGTATCAGGTCAGCCCCGATTTTCCAGAAAACAGGCTTCAACTTGTATCTTTTAAAGATGACACCCAAGGTCTTCTTCCCGAAATAAAAAAGCTTGGAGAAAAATTCGATTTTCTGGTCAGCATTTGCGATTCAGAAAAACAGCTTTCCATGTGCCGTTGTTTTCCTATTGGAAATTACAAAGAAATGATTGCTATACCAAAGGATCACCCTCTGGCAGAAAAAGAAATGCTTTATATAGAAGATTTATACGGAAAAACCCTCATGATAATGTCTGAGGGCATTTCCCCTGTGCATGATAAAATCCGCGAAGATTTCCAAAAAAATCATCCGCAGATTTTCCTCAACGATATTCCTCACAACTATAACTTATCTGTGTTTCAGCGCTGTATCAATACAAAAAGCGCCCTTCTTATCCCGGAGTGCTGGAAAAATATCCATCCAGACATAATCTCTCTCCCTGTTTACTGGGATTATACCGTTCCATACGGTATTCTTTATAGTTCAAACCCTTCTGAAAGTGTTTTGAACTTTATAAAAGCAGCAGAAAATCTCCTCTCCTGACGGGGATTTTCTGTTACATTTCTTCCGTTACTACATCATTCACAATATCATGTGCGTCTTCCAACGCATCTAATGCCTCTGTCAGAACATCTGTTTTCTCATTTTCTTCTTTATCATACTCTTCCAGAAGCTCTGCCAGATCATTTTTTACCTCTTCCAGATTATCCAAAATTTCTTTTAACCGTTCTTCTTTCCCTTTTCCAGAAGAAAGCTTTACTACTTTTCCCATTTTGCCCCTCCTATCACACTGTTTTTCCAAAAATGATTTAAACTAAGAGTAATACATGGTATTATATTAATAGCTGTAAGCAAAATTGTCAATTATACATTTTACATCTAAATACCTCAATTTTAGAGGAGAATCCAGGAGAAAACTATGTCTAAATTTACCAGAAAAAGAATCATGGATGCATACCTGTATCTGTTAAACAAAAAATCCTTAGATAAGTTAACCGTCAAAGACATTATTGAGACAGCCGACGTGAACAGAAATACCTTTTACTACTATTTCGAAGATATTTACGACTTACAGCACAAGGTTTTTCAGAAAAAATTCGAAGATTTCTGTGAAGGAATCAGTCAACAGACTTCTTTTTATGATGAATATGTCAGAGCTGCTGAATTTGTTTTAAGCAACAAAAAGGCTATGGAACATATTTACCACTCAAAAGACAAAGACCTGATTCAGACATACATGGAACATGTTACAACCAGGTTCGTGGAAGATTTCGTACGAAAAGCAGCCGTCTCCCACAATTTATCAGAGCAAGGCATAGAATACCTTACCAATTTTTACAGCAATGCAATCGTCGGCAACACCATGCATTGGATCAAAGAAGGCATGCCGCCCTACCGTGAACAATATCTCTTACTTGTTTCAAAATCTTTCGAAAACTCTATCGACAATATGATTGAAACTTACATAGAATTCGAAAATACCCAGATTTAAATACACTGTACTTTACCAAACGGAAAACATTTTAGAAGATAACCCGAAGCATCAGATTTTCTATCTGATGTTCCGGGTTACCTCAAAAACAGCCACATCCCATTCCTTTACCACTGCCACATACTGTATTTTCCTGTTTTCCTCTTAATGCATTTCCCTTCGATGCCTTTCCACCTTATTAAATACAACAATACTAATTAAAAACGGAAAAAAATACGTTGCAAGGCGGTACAACACAAGTACAGAAGATACTGACGCCCTATCCAGAAAGCCTTCAAAAACCAGAAAAAAAGCCAGCTCCGTTCCGCCTATGCCCGAAACGTTCGGAATTGCATTAGAAATCAAATTTGTCAAAGCTACAAGTGTTTGAATCTCAAAAAACGAAATCTCAGAATCCATCATTCCCCTTAAACAAACAAACGGAATCCCATACATGATCAGCAGCTTTATGCAATGTAAAAAAATAATAAGCAGAATATTTTTTCTGTTATCTTTTATTTCTTTCGAACCGGAATACATCGTTTCTAAATGATACCTTGTTTTTTCTTTTATCGTCTTCCACTTTTTTCTGTCAGGAAGCAGCATTACCAAATCGCGCAGACAATTTGCTGTTCTTTTTGAAAACCCTATCAAAAGCAATATACCAATAACAAATAAACAAATTACATATCCCCCGAAAATATACTTCACCATATTTTCTCTTTGATTCAAAACACTGCGGCCCGTAAATAACAATAAAACCGTATTGCAGATCAGCACAGCGCTTTTATGCAAGATATAATCTGCATTTATCAATCCCACTGCTTTTCCTGCATCAATATTATGCGTATGAAGATAATACGTACGTATCGGGACAGAACCAAGTGAAAAAGCTGCTACTGTACCAAAAATCCCAAGATACGTTGCTTCTGCAGATTGCTTCATTGTAAATTGCGGATTGTTTTTTCCTGCCAGCAGATAAAAGGCGTAGGAGCCTATTAACTGATACGCCACGCCAGACAAAATAATAAAAATCAGACTGCCAATCCCCATATTGCTGATATTAATGAAAATCTCCCTATAGTGTTTATGAAACACCATCCATAACACAATCCCCAAAAATACGCAGCGGAAAATACACGACATAAGCTGTTTTTGTTTATTCGTCTTTTTCTTATAATCATTCACAGATTTCATATTTTATATCCGGAGCTTCTTTCAGCTCTTCCATACAAACAATTGCAATTGCTCCTTCTCCTACATGACAGCTAATACTTAATGCAAGAGGATCTAAAGAAATGACATGGTCCGGAAACCTTTCTTCTATCTCCTTCTTCCACAGCGCAGCTTTTTCATCATCACAAGTATATGCCCCTTTAATATATACCTTTCTTCCCAAAAAACGTTCTTCCATATCTTTTTCCACTGCACGAAGAAGTTTTTCACGGACAGCTTTTTCACCTCTTACCTTTGCATATGCGTCCAGTTTATCTCCTTGAATCTGCAAAATCGGTTTTATATGCAAGATCGAAGATACCGCTGCTCCTGCTGAAGTGATTCGTCCGCCCTTTTTTAAATATTCAACCGTATCCACCGCTATGTAAATACTTGCATTCATTTTATTTTCTTCTAATACCTCACATATCCGAGAAGCCTCAAACCCCAACTCCCTCATTTTTATTGCCTCCAGAACTGACATTTTTTGCGTGCACGAAATTCTGTGATTATCCACAACATAAACACGTCCATCATAATCCTCAGCCAAAGTTTTTGCTGTCATAACAGAAGAACTCAGACCGCTTGACATAGGAATATAAACTACCGATTCATATTTCCCCAGCATTTCGTCCCATATTCTCATAAGAACTTCCGGAGATGGCTGCGATGATTTCACAACCGCTCCTTGTGACAACTTATCAAAAAATTCTTTTCTTTCAATGGTTACTCCTTCATAAAATTCAACTCCGTCTATCGTAAACGGCATAGGAACAACCTTAATCCCCAGTATATCCGCTTCTTCCCGACTCACTCCACTATTGCTGTCTGTCACAATACCAACCCTCTCCATTTCTGTTCCGCCTTTCCATTTATATTATTTTATTCAAAGATACCCCTACCAGCCCGCAAGTTCTCATGCAGACACACGTAGGGGTATTTCATATCTACTTATCAAAATAATTTTATTTTACACTTTTCTTTTTTTGCACTTCTGGCTGCATGTCCACAGTTTTTCTGCCGTCGGCTTCCAGTTATCCGCATAACCCACACATTTATCACAAAGATGATCTACACTTTCCGGTGATTGAAGATCTGTAGAATGCGCTTCTGTTCCATGAACAATTTCTCTCAGCACTTCCGGATTCTCCAGCATCGGACATGGACGCAGGTGATTCTCATTAAACGGCTGTCCATCGTGGTAAGCCATAAATATCGGTGACTGCAGACATTCCAACAAAGTTTTTTCACGAATATTGGAATCCGAATAATGAATGAATACACAAGGATCTACATCGCCATTTGCATTAATATGAAGGTATCTTCTTCCTCCTGCGATACATCCTCCAACATACTCTCCATCATTTTGGAAATCCATTGCAAAAATCGGCTTTGTCCTTCTGATCTCCCGAATTCTGTGATACATAAATTCTCTCTGTTCCGGATTTGGCAAAAGCTCCGGAACTGCATCGTTTCCAACCGGCATATAATGGAAATACCAGACAAATTTTGCTCCCCATTTCACCATCTGATCAATAAACTCAAAAGAGCTGATAGAATCTAAATTCTGGCTTGTATAACAACATGATAAGCCAAATGGCAGATGTTTCTCTTTCAGTATTCCCATTGCCTTAACGACTTTCTGATATGTACCGTTTCCACGTCTTCCATCTGTTGCCTCTTCAAATCCTTCTACACTGATTGCCGGAATAAAATTCTTTACACGAAGCATCTCTTCTGCAAATTCTTCATCTATCAATGTTGCATTTGTAAAGCTAAGGAACTGACAATCACTATGTTTTTCACAAAGAGCAATCAAATCTTTCTTTCGTACAAGAGGTTCACCGCCTGTATAGATATACATATAAACCCCTAATTCTTTCCCCTGACAAATAATGGAATCGATCTCATCGAAAGATAAATTCAGCTTATTTCCATATTCTGCGGCCCAGCACCCTGTACAATGTAAATTACATGCCGATGTGGGGTCCAGCAAAATCGCCCACGGAATATTACATCCGTATTTTTTTCTGTTTTCTTCCTGTTTTGGCCACCCCACAATATTTGCATTGAAAAAGAAATTTTCAAAAGTTGCTTTCAGCACATTTTCATCAATATCTTTCAGCACACTCATGATTAACTGATACATATTATTTTCCGGATCTGCAAGCACATTACGGAACGCTTCTCTTTGTGTAGGAAAACTATCCGGACCATCGCCTGCAAATTTATCCACCAAATCCAATAACTTCATTGCATTTTTTTCCGGATTTTTTTCCAAATAATGAAATGCAGTTTTTAATGTTGTTTTTTTCAATTCATTTGCAATTCCCATAACTCATTCTCCTTTTTGTATTTAAAATAAAATTTTTCGAACCTCTTTTTATTCATCATAAAATCCTGACGAATATCTTTTTTTCATGGTACTCACTGTATTTTGTACGACACATAAATTAAGTATCCCATCTATAAAAAGGATAAAACCTATGAATCGGACAATCACCTGCGTTCCATGAAAAGGTTCAAAAAACAGTATTACCCCAATTGTAGCTACGCTAATCCCAATCACCAAAATCAGCCACCATTTTTCTATACCGATTTTTTTCGCATCAATCGCCGTCTGAATCTTAAGAAGCGCATCTATAATCATAAATAAACTAATGATAACAGCAAGAATACGTATCATATTCTCTGTCTGAAACAACATGATCAATCCGATCAATATCGAAACAATCCCCATTGCCAGATCATGCTGAAACGCCAGCTGAAATATGTCCTTCGAAAAATATCCTATCATTTTAGTAATCCCAAAACCAATAAAAATCGCCCCTCCAACTTTATACACTATATGAATACTCGCATTTGGATAAATCAATATAAATGTACCAAACAGCAACAGGCATATAGAAAAAACACTATACGCAGTCTTCAATCTTTTTATCTCCTGCATGATCCGTCCGCATACAATCCAATTCTTCTCTCGTAAAAATAATGGATTTTCTCCTTTCTCCCATCATTCCTGGGTTATTGAATACTTGTCAAAATTTTCTTCCTGACTCCTCTGAAACAGAACAGAAAATTGAATTACCGTCATCATACATCAAAAAAGAATAATAAAATACAGACAAAACATTACTTATATATCTTTTTCGTACATTTTTTCTTTTTTGTCTGTTTTAATAACGGGGACAAAAAATAGAGCACATAGACTAATTTCCATGTGCTCCATTCCATTTTTTCTTTATATTTCTACTTTTTCAAATCTATACTTCTGCTTTATATCCGGATATTTTTCCCGGTCTACTTCACTCATAAACATCCCGTATGGTCTTGCGCATATTTTAAAAGGAGCATATAACCCCTGATAAATCACTAGGTTCTCCCCTGTCTCTGTATGAGAGGCAAATGCCAGCACCTTATATAAATATTCTGATGTATCCACAGATACCCACTCTCTCTTAAAATGCCTTACAATATCTCCTACACAAATATCTCTTTTTTCTACTATTTCTTCCTTTATTTCCGGTTCTGTATCTAATTCCACATATTCTTCTTTATCCAAAGACACCGGAACACCTGATTTTCCTATAATATGTACTCCTCCATACCAGGTTCCTGTAACCTCACAAACATCTCCTACTTGATATTCCAAAGTATATTCATCATTTTTCTTTATTATTCTTACTTTACTCATATTTCACCTTTCACTTTATCACTATACTCATTTCATGCCAGGCTTCTCCACCCCACTGAGATATGCCAATACCATGATCCATAAATCCAAACTTCTTATACATCTCTACTTTTTCTTCTACGCAGGTCAATATCAGTTTTTTCCTGTCTTTTTCTTTTTCTCTTCGGATATATTCTTCCACCAGTGTTCTTGCAAGCCCTCTTCCTCTGTGTTCCGGAAGAACATCAAGACCAAGAAGCATAATATTTTCTCCTGACGGATTATGAACCTCTGCATCTGTAAAAAAATCATCTGTCAAATGCTTCTTCTCTGTTGCAAGCCCATTTAAAAATCCTGCCAAAAGGCCTGTTTTTTTATCCACCGCAACAAGAAATAACTCCGGTGCTTTCTTGACGCGCTGCTCCATATGTTCATAAGAACATGCCTCATTTGGTGGAAAACACCGTTTCTCTATCTCTGCCGCCTGAGGAATCTCATCCTGTTTTATATTTCTAAACTCATATTGTTCCCATAATATTTCCATAATACATTTTCACACCTTTTCACTTTTCTTAATTGTTTCACGTGAAACATACAGAAAAAAAGCTCAAGACAAATTGTCTCAAGCTCTCTTGTTCTTTTTACGATAACACCCCATGCAGGAATGGAATCCACAGCTGCTCCCCAAAAAAGTGAGTATATCGTGTAATCCCCGCAGGAGCTAATGTTATAAATCAAGAGCTTTTATACCTTTCAGGCAAATCCAGTTAATCTGTGTTCTCCCTATATAATAACGTATAAGCCACTGGTTGTCTACAATGTCTTAGCTCTAACAACAAAAAATATACACATACACTCGACTCAAAATGAGCGTTTCTCCCCATCTCTCTTTGTTCTCATTTTTCCTCTTTTATAATTTCCAGTCACAATAATAACTATGCTGATTAATAAAAGCGCCACCGGTTTCCAAATATCTGTATTATCTCCTGTTTTTACATGGTCAGGTCTTATCTCCTGCAGTTCTGGTGTTGGCGAAACTGGTTTTGGTGTTTCACTGTTATTTCCAACCCATTCACTTTTCGGTTCTACTGTTACATCATAACGCCCGTCTTCTGACGGAATAAAAACTAAAAACGGCCTTTCCATTGCTCTCTGTTACTTTTGTTATTCCTTTTATTTTTTCTTTTATAGCAAAAGAATATAACTGTTCTGCCGCTCTTCTCTGACCTGAGGAACTGGTATCTCCAACATATATATTCGCTTTTTCAAACTCTCCCCGCAGTATCCATCTGTTTCCAACTTTTTCTCCCGTCCTGTATAGAACGAACTCAACCCCTTTTAAAGGAATTTTATCTTCCTCCGATGTTGCGCCATGATAATATACTGTAAGGGTTGCCGCTTTTTCCTTTGCACGCACAACCTGCGGCATTATAAAAAAAGTCATAATACAAATGCCCAGGATGACAAAACTAATATTTTTTATTTTTCCTTTTTTTCTTTTCATTCTATTTATCTCCCGTCTTTCTTTTTCTTCCCTTTTTCCAAATTAGATAAATAATAAAAAAAAAGATTAAAACCATAATTGCCAGTATCAATACTTTTACCTGGAACGGTAATTCCGGCGTTATTTTTTCATCTGCCGCCTGTTGGATTGCCTCTTCATATGGTATTCGCACTCCTCTTACCAGAAGCCTGTGCGTATTTACAGCATAAGGTGTACATGTTACCAAGGTAACATAGTCTTTGCCCGATACAACACTTAAATCCTTCGTATCCTCCGGCAGCACCGTCAAAATGCAATCCACCTGGTACGCCAAAGTCTTTCCCAGGATTTTAATGTAAAAAACATCTCCTTCTTTCAGCTTATCCAAATCTGTAAACAAAAGCTTAGAAGGAAGTCCCCTGTGTCCTGTCAAAACAGAATGGGTACTTTCTCCGCCTACAGGCAAAGACGTTCCCTCAAAATGCCCCACGCCCGACTGCAGCACTGTTTCCTCTGTGCCATGATAAATCGGCAATTCCACATCAATCTGAGGGATTCTGATATATCATCCCATCATTCCCGCCTCATTTGTATTGAGCAGGCTTTGATACCTTGCATCTACTTCTTTCTTAATGGGCGAAAACGGGTCCAGAAGCTCAATATTTCGCAGAAGTTCCTGATTATACTGCCTTGCTGCTTCCAACATTGCGTTTCTTTCCTTTTCGCTTAACCTTACCGCCTCTTCATCGTAAGAGGAAATTACCCTTGCGCCGTTTTTTTCATATAGATAATTGCTCACTGTAGGATATAACAGTACGGAGAGTGCAATAATCAATCCAATAATACGAAAAATATCTCCAATATAAAATTTTTTCTTCTGTGTGTTTTTTTTTTGCATCTTTATTTCATTCTCCCTGCTGTTATATAGAAAGTATGAGAAGGCAGTCCCCTCATCTTTAAATCTGAATCTTATGCCATTAAGCACGTTTTCTTCTGCTGATTACAAAGCTTGCTGCGACAACAAGTATAAGCGCAACACCTACAACTGTAAATAGAATTGTACCCATTCCACCTGTTCCCGGAAGAATTGTACCTGCGCTGTTTTCGATGTCGATGATTTTATCACCTTCCACTACGGTGTCTTTCTTGA
>URHH01000060.1 GCA_900547615.1 uncultured Blautia sp.
TAATTTCTAAGGGTTGCCGCATGCATAATGTTCTCCTGGGTTGCCTCGGAAATATCGATTTCCCCTGTCTTCTTACCCTCGCACATTACCACGATACGGTCACTCATTCTTAAAATTTCTGTCATCTCAGAGGAAATCATGATAATCGACTTTCCTGCTGCTACCAGTTCATTCATTAAGTGATAAATCTCACTCTTCGCTCCTACGTCGATTCCTCTTGTAGGCTCATCGAAGATTAGTATGTCACAGTTCCTTACAAGCCATTTTGCAATAACGACTTTCTGCTGGTTTCCTCCTGACAGGTTTACCACTAACTGGTCTACATTCGGAGTCTTTGTCTTTAAGGATTCTACATACTGCTGGGCGATCTCCCGTTCTTTCTTCTTATTGATGAAGATTCCCTTCATAAACTCGCCCATTGTTGCCATTGTGGTATTCTCTGCCACACTCTTTCCCACTACGATCCCGTATCTCTTACGGTCCTCGGAAAGGTATCCGATTCCGCATTTTACTGCATCCATCGGGTTTTTAATATCCACTTTTTCTCCATTTACATAGATGTCTCCGCTCTCCTTCGGGTCCGCTCCGAACAGCGCTCTCGCTGTCTCTGTTCTTCCCGCTCCCATAAGTCCGGAGAATCCCAGGATCTCTCCTTTATGAAGCTCAAAGCTTACGTCGCGCACCATTCTTCCTGCATTTAAGTGTTCTACCTTCAGAACTACAGGCGCATCCGGCGCTACCGTACTCTCTGTCTTCGGGTCTTCATAAATGACACGGCCTACCATCATGTTGATGATGTCGTCCTTTGTGGATTCTTTTGTGATTAGAGTTCCCACATATCCTCCGTCTCTCATGACGGTTACTCTGTCTGTAATGACTTTGATCTCGTCCATTCGATGGGATATGTATACGATTCCAAGCTGCTTCTCCCGGAGGTCCCGAATGATCTTGAAAAGCTCTTCGATCTCCGTCTCTGTAAGCGCTGCTGACGGTTCGTCAAAAATAATTACCTTTGCATCATGGGAAATCGCTTTTGCAATTTCACACATCTGCTGTTTTCCTACGGTAAGATTTCCCATCTTCTCAGTCGGGTCGATGTCGATGTTTAACTGCGCAAACAGCTTTCTCGCTTCCTCATTCATCTTTTTGTCGTTGATGAGTTTTCCGCTCATCATCTCACGTCCGATGAAAATGTTCTGCGCCACTGTCAGATGGTTCATCATGTTAAGCTCCTGGTGCACGATCACGATACCTGCGTCCTGGGCTTCTCTCGGGTTGGAAAATGTTACGTCCTTTCCCTCGTAGGTAATGGTTCCGGAATCCTTGCTGTAAATACCTGTCAGTACCTTCATCAGTGTGGACTTACCTGCTCCGTTCTCTCCCATCAGGGCATGAACTTCGCCTTTTCTGATTTCAAGGTCTACATGGTCAAGTGCGTGTACACCGGGGAACGACTTGTCTATGCCTTTCATTGTTAAAATGACTTCACCCATGTCTTCACCTATATGTCCTTTCTAATGATTGATTAGTTCTTTCTCTTTTTGCTTCGTACATCGGCGTAAACAGCCAGAATTACGATAATACCGGTAATTACATACTGATAATCCTTCTGGAAGCCCATTGCCAGAATACCTTCCTGAAGAAGAGAGATGATCATGACACCGATAATACTTCCTCCGATGGAAGCCACACCGCCTGCCATAGAAGTTCCACCCATTACACAGCTTGCGATTGCATCATTGTTAAAGGTATCACCAAGACCAGGCTGTACTGTTGTATAAGCTCCTACATATGCGATAGCTGCAAATCCTGCAAGAGTACCGCAGATCACATATGCGATCATTTCCCATTTTTTTACGTTTACACCGGAAAGACGAACTGCCTCTTTGTTGCTTCCAAGACAGAGGATATAACGTCCGATCTTTGTGTTATTCAGGATGATCGCGCAGATTACTGCAACAATCAGGAGAATGATCAGACCTGTCGGAATATCCACACCGCCGATTTCCATACGGATCAGGTTACGGTACCAGCCGAGCCCGTTTTCATCTGTTGCCTGCGGCCAGCTTACAGACTGTGTTGCTGTAAATACAGAACCAACACCTTTTGCAAGCATCATAAGAGCCATAGAAGAGATGAAGGACGGAAGTCCCATATACGCTACTAAAAATCCGTTCATAATACCAAACACAAGACCAACTGCAATACATACGAGAAGTGCTACTGCAACCGGTACACCGTCTTTTGTAAGAAGACGTCCGCCTACTAAAGCTGCACAGAACATAACCGGTCCAATGGAAAAGTCAATTCCGCCGGTTGCAATTACAAAAGTAACGCCCAGTGCTAAAAATCCCAGGAAGTACGCATAGTTCAGCGCACTTAAAATACGGGAATAGCTAAGGAATGTAGGGCTGATGACTGCGAATACAATGTACATCAGAAGAAGTACACCGCATAAAACAATTCGGTTAAATCCAACTTTTTTCACAAATGGACTGTTTTTAAATTTTTCCATTTCCGTTCCTCCTAATTTCTAAGGGTTGCCGCATGCATAATGTTCTCCTGGGTTGCCTCGGAAATATCGATTTCCCCTGTCTTCTTACCCTCGCACATTACCACGATACGGTCACTCATTCTTAAAATTTCTGTCATCTCAGAGGAAATCATGATAATCGACTTTCCTGCTGCTACCAGTTCATTCATTAAGTGATAAATCTCACTCTTCGCTCCTACGTCGATTCCTCTTGTAGGCTCATCGAAGATTAGTATGTCACAGTTCCTTACAAGCCATTTTGCAATAACGACTTTCTGCTGGTTTCCTCCTGACAGGTTTACCACTAACTGGTCTACATTCGGAGTCTTTGTCTTTAAGGATTCTACATACTGCTGGGCGATCTCCCGTTCTTTCTTCTTATTGATGAAGATTCCCTTCATAAACTCGCCCATTGTTGCCATTGTGGTATTCTCTGCCACACTCTTTCCCACTACGATCCCGTATCTCTTACGGTCCTCGGAAAGGTATCCGATTCCGCATTTTACTGCATCCATCGGGTTTTTAATATCCACTTTTTCTCCATTTACATAGATGTCTCCGCTCTCCTTCGGGTCCGCTCCGAACAGCGCTCTCGCTGTCTCTGTTCTTCCCGCTCCCATAAGTCCGGAGAATCCCAGGATCTCTCCTTTATGAAGCTCAAAGCTTACGTCGCGCACCATTCTTCCTGCATTTAAGTGTTCTACCTTCAGAACTACAGGCGCATCCGGCGCTACCGTACTCTCTGTCTTCGGGTCTTCATAAATGACACGGCCTACCATCATGTTGATGATGTCGTCCTTTGTGGATTCTTTTGTGATTAGAGTTCCCACATATCCTCCGTCTCTCATGACGGTTACTCTGTCTGTAATGACTTTGATCTCGTCCATTCGATGGGATATGTATACGATTCCAAGCTGCTTCTCCCGGAGGTCCCGAATGATCTTGAAAAGCTCTTCGATCTCCGTCTCTGTAAGCGCTGCTGACGGTTCGTCAAAAATAATTACCTTTGCATCATGGGAAATCGCTTTTGCAATTTCACACATCTGCTGTTTTCCTACGGTAAGATTTCCCATCTTCTCAGTCGGGTCGATGTCGATGTTTAACTGCGCAAACAGCTTTCTCGCTTCCTCATTCATCTTTTTGTCGTTGATGAGTTTTCCGCTCATCATCTCACGTCCGATGAAAATGTTCTGCGCCACTGTCAGATGGTTCATCATGTTAAGCTCCTGGTGCACGATCACGATACCTGCGTCCTGGGCTTCTCTCGGGTTGGAAAATGTTACGTCCTTTCCCTCGTAGGTAATGGTTCCGGAATCCTTGCTGTAAATACCTGTCAGTACCTTCATCAGTGTGGACTTACCTGCTCCGTTCTCTCCCATCAGGGCATGAACTTCGCCTTTTCTGATTTCAAGGTCTACATGGTCAAGTGCGTGTACACCGGGGAACGACTTGTCTATGCCTTTCATGGTTAAGATAACTTCTCCCACAATTCTCCCTCCATTCTTTCCCTTATTTGGTCACGGCCTTCTCACCGCAAACGCGGTCTGCCTGCCAACTGTAAATATTATAGAACCTGTTTCTTAAAATTTTAATGGAATATCTTATAAAAAAAGGTTAAAAATTTACGATACCATAAATTTTTAACCTTTTTCTTATTTTTTACTGATTTTTTTGTAAAGAGGGACTCTGCGATTTAAAAGGAAAAAGCAGCTTTTCCACCTCTCTGTCATACATATTCTCCGGTGTGACGATCTGACAGCCGGAATCGAGAAAGGGATTTACTTCCTCCCCTTCCAGGTAGCGAAGGGTTTCCCGGACGCTCATATACCCCATCTTAAAAGCTTTCTGTACCACAAAGCACTGAAAAATGCCCTGCTCCATAAGCTGAATCGCTTCCTGGGAGCTGTCAATTCCCACAACCTTTACTCTGTCCTGAACTCCCATCTCCTTTACGGCTCTGGCAGCTCCCACGGAGGAATACTCATTCATCCCCGCGATCATCTGAAGATCCGGATATTTTCTTAAAAGCTCTTTTGTCAGTTCATAAGAACGCTCATAAACAGAATTGCAGTATACCACCTCGACCACATTTTTTTCCAGTTTCCCAAGACCTTTCCTGAAACCTTCCTCTCTCTCCATTGCCGTGGATACTCCCTGGACGTGACTTACAATGGCAATTGTCCCATCCGGTTTCAAAAGATCCGCGGCATATTTTCCAAGTTTTTTTCCCGCGTCCAGATTATCAGTAGAAACCATAAGATCCTGTTCTCCCGATTCCGTATACGAATCAATAAATGTGATAACTGTCCCCTGCTCTTTCGCTGTTTTCAGAGCCTTTTCATACGCCTTTGAGGAATAACTGGACGGAGAAAATAAAATCGCATCCGGCATTTCTTTTACCGCCTGTTCTAAAAGCTCTTCCTGTTTTTTTACGTCCTGTTCCCGTTCGGGCGCCATGATCTTAATTTTTGCCCCGTACTCTTTTGCTGCCATCTGCGTTCCGGAAATAAGAGAAGTCCAGAAATCATTTGTGCCGTCTTCTGTTTTGGGAATGTAGATCAGATCCCACTCTTTGTTTCTCTTCTTCTGCTGCTGATAATACCCGGCAGAAATCCCGATACAGATGAGAAGGGCGATCACTCCTGCCGTAATCCACTTTCCATATTTTCTCATCATCTGCCTCCTGTATTCATGGGAATAGTGATCACAGCCTTCGTTCCCTCGTTTCGTCTGCTTTTATACACAATTCCATATTCTTCTCCATAATAAAGTTTCAGACGCTTCTGCACATTGTACACACCCACTCCATTTGAATGATAATTTACTTTATGCTTTTCAAAAATATGAGCAAGTGTTTCTTCGTCCATTCCCACTCCGTTATCTTCTACTTCAAGAACCGCCTTTTCTCCTTCCTGATAACCGTGTACTACAAGTAACCCCTTACTGTCCTTGTATTTCAGTCCGTGATAAATAGCGTTTTCGATAATAGGCTGTAAAACCAGCTTGATGATCTTTACTCCGGAAACAGCCGGAGAAATATCAATCTGAAATTCCAGCTTATCCTTGTATCGCATTTTCTGGATCGTAAGGTAGCTTCTTGCATATTCCGCTTCCTGACCGACAGATACCAGTTCATCTTCGTTACTGATGCTCTGCCTTAAAAGTCGGGCAAGAGAGGCAGTCATAAGCACAACTTCCTCGTTTTTCTTTCCCTCTGCCATCCATATGATAGAATCCAGCGTATTATAAAGAAAATGTGGATTTATCTGAGACTGAAGGGCTTTCAGTTCACTTTTTCTTTTCTGCTCCTGCTCATGAATATTCTGCTCCATAAGTTCCTCAATCCTGTGGGTCATCACATTAAAGGATTCCGTAAGACTTCCTATTTCATTTTCCGAAGAAACCTCAATGTCTGTTGCCGGAAAGTCTCCTGTCTGCACCTTTTGCATGGAATCCCGAAGGCGCTGAATGGGATATGTGATATTTCTTGCAAGCACCCTGGAAAGAATCAGCGCCAGAACAATAAGCCCCGCCGCGCAGATTACATAAATCCGCTGTGCCTGTCGGCTGCTCTTTAATAATTCCGCCACATTCATACAGCCAACGACTGTCCAGCCCGTTTTATCGGAACGGGAAATAGTATAGATTTTCTCATGTTCTCCCTTTCCTATAGTGACCGTATCTGTATCTGAGTTCATAACCGCATCTATATTTTCCGTCTGCAGCTCGTTATAAAGTTGCTGCTGCTGCGGGTGATACACAATGTTTCCATCCTGATCCACAATAAAAACATAACCCTTATCCCCGATGCTGTTCTGATCGCACAGCTCGCTGATCGCACTGTAGTTCAAATCAATAAATACAGCGCCGTTAGAGGCACGGCTTCCCACTATATTAGAAATCCCCCTGCTCATGGTAATTACCCAGGGACGTTCCCCCTCGATCACATGCTGTACATGAGAAGAAGTAAGGATTGACTGTCCTGTATTTCCCACAGCTTTCCTGTACCACTCCTGTGTAGAAAGATCCAGATCCGGATTTTGTGACGGATACCCCGTATTAAAAAGAGAGGTTCCACCATCGCACACAAGCCCGATATTTCGAATATCTGACCTTCCCTTTAAAATAATACTGAACTGTTCCAGAAGACGTTTTTTATGTCCTCCATCCGTATTCTCCCGAAACAGATAATACTGCGCGTCCTCGCTTCCCGAAATAACAGATACAATATTATCCATGTAAGTAATATAGGAATCTATATTCTGGTTTATCTGCTTTGTAATTGTCTGCGTATAAAGAAGAGAATTTTCAAAAATTGCCGAATCTGTATACTGCACTGACACCGCCGTTACAATCAGCACTGCCGACAGCACCAGCATGGCAACTCCTGCAAAAATCGTACTCTGTATACTTTTAAAATGTCTGGTAAGGCGAAGCCCTATCCTGGATTCCTTCATTTCCGTTTCTCCCTGGCGTATTCCGTAGGCGTTTTTCCTGTCATCTTTTTAAAGGAAATTCCAAAATAATGAGGATCTGAAAAACCTACCTTTTCCGCGATCTCATAATTTTTCAAAGTCGTATTTTCCAGAAGCTCTCGCGCCTTCTCCATGCGAACCCGCGTCAGAGCTTCCACAAACGTCTCTCCTGTCACCTCTTTAAAAATCGTGCTGAAATGGCTTGTACTGATATTGAGATAAGAGCAGATGCTGTTGAGACTCAAATCTGTATCCATATAATTTCTTCTGATATATTCCAGAGCCATAGCCGCCTGCCGTTTTCCACTGGAGCTGTTTATACGGCGCAGCTCCTGATCTATGTAATCTGCATAATCTCTTACAAGCATCATCGCCTGCTGAAAAGTTTTCTGCTCTGTGACTTTCTGGAGCAGCTCCTCTCTCTGGCGCATAATGTTTTCTGTATCGGAGGTAATGCTTTCGCACACGTTTCCTGCTGCCCGTATGATCTGCTGCAGGTAAATACAGGCGCGGCTTTTTTCCACAAGAGCCCCTTTGATCTTTTCCTCCATTTTATCAAGAGAAGCGTTCATATCTTCTTTTTCCCCGGAGCGTACCGCCTCTGAAAATTCCCGTATTTCTTTCTGAATAAAAAGCTCCTTATCTGTTTTTTCCTCCTCCATATCCATAAGAAGATTTCCGCCCAGAAGATAGCGACACTGGATTCCCTTCTTTGCAAGAGCATAGGACATACAGAGTTCTCTTGGATTTCTTACCCAGCTTCCTATTCCTATGGAAGTTTCTATTCCGATCACTTCTTTTACCTTATCCTGGATTTCCTTGCATAACTCCCTGATTTTGCGGGCAAATTCTGCCGTTCTGTTTCCTGTAAAAAGAATACATACCCGGCTGTTTCCTTCCTGATAGACAATTCCGGCATTTTCCCTTGTGACAATCTCATCGCTCACATTAAACAGCACAAATGCCATAAGCGCGCTCTCCTGCCGCTTTTCCATATCTATGTATTCCAGATTCGCGTACAGATCCATATCAAACACAGCAACCCGGTAGCTTGGAGAATCAAGAACGATTCCCATATCAGCAAGTTCCTTCAGGCTCTGATCTACGTCTCTTGTAAGATTCACAAGGGATTCCACAGCCTTGGAGCGGATTACAATGGCATTTTTTCTGTAATCCTGGGAGGTTTTTGTGAGATTTTCAAGCTTTGCCTTTTCTCTTCTTTTTGCGTCCACCTGTTCCTTCATGCTCTCTATAACCTTGCGAAGCTCCATTGCAGTAACAGGCTTTAACATATATTCACTTACGTTATACTGAATTGCTTTTTTTGCGTATTCAAATTCACCGAAACCACTGAAAATCACAATTACAATATCCGGATAATTGTCATGGAGGAAATGACTCAGTTCCATTCCGTCCATATACGGCATACATATATCTGTAAGTACAATATCTACCTCATGATCCTTTACAAAAGCAGCCGCCTGCTGCCCGTTTTCACAGTCTCCCACAAGCTCGCAGTCCATTTCCTTCCAGTCAATATTCTCCCTGATTGCGTCACGTACCAGAATTTCATCATCTACCAGTAATATGCGATACATCTCCCTTTGTACCCCCGTCTGTTCTTTCATTTATTATGACTTATCCTATCATATTTTGTAGAATTTTACAATCATTCGTGGTATTCTATAAATTAGAAACTCATTCACAATTACGGTTCACACATTATAGGAGAGAGGAGAAACATTTTATGAATACTTCAGACTATTTAAGCGGCATTCAGCATCTTGGAATTCCCACAGAAAACATGGAAGAAAGTCTTCTTTTTTACACAGAGCTCGGATTTGAAATTGCTTTTTCTGCACGTATTCCGGATACTGAAAAGCGTGTTAATTTTTTGCGTCTCGGAAACCTTACCATAGAGCTTTATGAGGACGAACATGCTGCCATGCGCCACGGCGCCATTGACCATGTTGCTTTAAATGTCACCGACATTGAAAAAATTTATGATTTTATCTGTTCCAGAGGTCTGAATAATACGGAAGATGAAATTCATTTTCTTCCATTCTGGGAAAACGGAGTTAAATATTTTACGATTGAAGGACCAAATAAGGAAAAAGTGGAATTCAGTCAGTATTTATAAGAGAAACGTAAATTTTTCATCTTTTCCCGGAAAATATTACCTTGTCTTTCTTCCTGTTTAAAGATACTCTATAGAAAAGCACGTCTGGATTTTCTGACAATCCGGATGCAAAGAAAAGCGACCTGAAAGGAGTCATATTATGTTAAAAGGTATTCCTGAAATTTTATCACCTGAATTATTAAAGGTTTTATGCGAAATGGGACACAGCGACCGTCTTGTAATTGCAGACGGAAACTTTCCTGTAGAATCTATGGGAAAAAATGCGATCACGATCCGCTGCGACGGACATGGCGTTCCTGAACTTCTCGATGCGATCTTAAAAGTTTTCCCTCTGGATACATATGTGGAACACCCGGTAAATCTTATGGAAGTTATGCCGGGAGACACTGTAGAAACTCCAATCTGGGATACATATAAAGAAATCATTGCAAAGCATGATGAGCGCGGCGCCGCTGCAGTAGGCAATATTGAGCGTTTCGCATTTTATGATGAAGCAAAAACATCTTACTGTATCATCTCCACAGGAGAAAAAGCGCTCTACGCAAACATCATGTTGCAGAAAGGCGTTGTTATCAACGACTGACAAACGGCATTTCCTATTTTCATTTTACACATATTCATTTATAAAAAGGCTGCACTGCAGTCTTTTTATATTGCCAAAAACTCCCGGGCGTTCTGTTATCTCATCACCCGGGAGTCTTTGTTTTATTTATTTTAATTTCAGAAAATACAGAAAAATAAGCACAAGCAGAATCAGGGCTGCCGCCGCCCATAAAATGGGATTCATAAATAATCCGGAAACGGCATCTACATTCTTCGAAGAGGCTGTTGGTGCCGGCGTCTCTGTCGCCTTCGGCGTTTCTGTTGGTGCCGGTGTCTCTGTTGCCTTCGACGCTTCTGTCGGCGCCGGTGTCTCTGTTGCCTTCGGCGTCTCTGTCGGCGCCGGTGTCTCTGTTGCCTTCGGCACTTCTGTCAGCGCCGGTGCTTTTTTATCTATGGCTCTCTCTGATCCTTTTCCAGTTCCCTGGCGCTCTCCTGCCTCAGAAATATTAATCCAGCCTTCTTTCTCTCTTCCCGTTACTTTTCCCCAGAGATTTCCGTCTTCTGTCTCTGCCTTCATGGAAATATGAACCGTCTCTCCGTTTAAAATTTCCGAAGAAGATATTTCCGGGAATTTTTCTCCCGGTCCTGTATACATTTTCACACTTCCCGCCTTCGCTCCGATCACTAGGTCTTCATCTGTCTCCTCTGCTCCCAGCACACCCAGCTCCGATTTTACGGCTTCTGTAAGAGTGACCGGTTTTAAATCGTCGAAAAGTACAAATCCTTTCAGTTTATGGTACTCTGTAAGCCCCCACTCTTTTCCTGTGGTATCTTTCTTCTCCCCTTTAATGTGAAGCGCTGTTCCATTTGGAATCTTTTCGTTATTCAGTTTCCCTCCGGCTTCGTCTGCATTTGCATAAATATCGATGCCTCCGTTTCTGGATTCCACGATCATATAGTAATCTGTCACGTAATCTACTGTCTGTCCTTTATCTCCGTCAGCCCATACAGAAACACAAAAAACAAGACTGAAAAGAAGCGCCAGAAAAATGCCTGCTGTTTTTTTCATATTCTTCCCCTTTTTAATATGTATTTTCTCTCATTTCATTTTACCATTTTCCTGCCGGGTTTCAATCCTTTTTTTGCGACAAACCGGGAAAATACTCGACATTTCATTTCCTTACCGCGCTTATCTTTTTGTACTTGCTGTACACAGTGCCGTAAAATTCTTTTGCAAACGCCTGCACATAATACGTATACTTCTGACCTTTTTTCGCAGTTTTATCTACATAAACCGACGCTTTTCCGTTTTTTATATCCGTGATCCGCTTTTTCACGCCGTTTTTATCTATTCTGTAAATACGATAGCCGCTGCATTTTTCCTGGGGCTTCCATGTAAGCCGGATTCCCTCTTTTACAGATGCGGCAGAAGAAAGCTTCTGCACTGCCGGAGAAGTCACAACTTTTCCGCTGCAGTGATACGGGCTGTACCATTTTTTCCCTTCTATTGTTCTGTACGCACGCACCATATACTGGTATGTCTCCAGAGGCTTCACTTTTTTATCCTGATATTTCAGGGAATTTCCGCCTTTTAAAACTTTTATGCACTCCCATGAATTTCCGGGAATCCGGCGATATACAGAATAGCCTTCCGCGCCTTCTATTTTATTCCAGGAAAGAGAATTATACAGATTGTTATTCGTCCTTACTGTTGTAGATGTTGTTCCCATTTCCGTTTTGGCTGATACTTGTGCAGAATGTGCGCCAAATTTCTTTTCTTTACCATTCAGCACATATGCACGAACCGTATATGTATATGTCACCCCCGGCTTAATATAAAATCCGCTGCTTTTCACATCTTTGTCAAGATATGTGCAGGAAGTGTCTCCCACAACTGATACACGTCCCCTCACAGGTCCGTTTCCTTCCTTTCGGTAAACGGTATATCCGTCACAGCCGGGAACGGGCTCCCAGGAGAGCTGAATCTTATTATATCCCTTTACCTCTGCTTTTACAGATGCAGGAACACCCACTGCCAGTTCTCCCGTTCTTGTGTGGGCTTTGATCCTCGGACACATTGCCTGCGCTTCCTTTTCGCTGTGAAGATCGAGCCACTGGCCGCCTGTATATAAAAAGCCCTGCCCCGCCGCTGTCCCTGCGTCAAAAGAACTCCAGCCATATTCAGCGTCTGCTTCCACGCCGTAATTCAGGCTTCCCTGTCCCTGATTCGTAATCACTACCGAATAAAAGCTTCCCGGTTCCAGAATCACCTCCGGGACAGAAATGGTATCAACTCCCTGAATGGGCTGTCTGTACACAAGCGGAGCCTCATACGCCGGAGTTCCGCTTACCGGATTATTTCTGTCTTTTAGATTTGTGTATACCTGTATAGAATAAACAGCATTGTCTGCCCATGTATGCGTCACCACTTCTCCTAGGATTTCCTGATGCTTTTCTGCTGCCTTTGTCTCAAACACACACGCCATTCCTTCTCCTGCAGCAAGCGGACAGGAACTGATTCCTGAACTTCCGTCATAAAAATAATTATTTGGATACTCCGGATATGACACAGCCGTAGCACATACAAGGTTCGAGATGGATTTATCCTCATAGGAAAGATAAAAATATCCGTTTTCTCCCCAGTTCTCTCCCCAGCTGTTTTTCACGATCCATGCCCCGTCTGAGGCAACATTTGAAATCTCATTAAAATTTTCTTTGGAAAAAGTATCGTCCCAGCCAACTACAGTCACTACGTGATTGACTCCTCCTGAAGACGTGCAGCTGTACGCCGCAGTATCCGGATTATAATAAGCGTCCACAGCATTGTACATAATAGAAACAGAATCATACTCCAGAAGAAGCTGTTTCATTCTTTCCGCAGAATAATCAGAAAACACACTGTCTTCCAAATAAGCCTCTGTCCGGTACGCACTGGAAAAGTCATGGTTCTGATAAATAAATTCTGTATGGGACGAATTAGTGAGAAGCGGAAATTCTTCCTCCGGCGCCATTCCTGACCATGTGCTTAAAAATTCAGCGGCAAGCATATCGTTTCCGCCCTCATGATAATCCTTCGCTCCTGTCCAGTTATACATATTGTGGTAATTGTAGTCGTTATCTGTGTTTCCCAGAATATCTCCTGCCCTGTTTGCAAAAAAATAGCAGAGATGCTCCTCAGAAAGGTCAAATATGCCTGCTCCCCTCCGCAGTAATGACGTTTCCATAACAGATGCCATAGCAAAAGCCCAACAGGCGCCATAGGGCATCTGATTTTTTACCGAGGTCACGATCCCTTCTTCCCTCGCATCAAATTTTGACGGAAACTCTGCAACTCTCCCCTGTTCCGGAACTGCCCGAAAATCACTTTTTACATCCGGCATCTGGGGAAGCTCCTGCAGATTTTTCATTGGTGCAAGCTGTTCTGCCCTCTCTTCTTCTGTAAGAGGTCTGCCTTTGATGTAGCGGATTTCATCTTCCGTTTCCTCGTCCGTCAGAATATCCTCCGCCGGTGCATCAAGAAGCGTATCTTCCGTCTCACCTGTCAGCTCGTCTGCGGCGGAAACTTCTGATTCTTCTGTTTCAGCATTGTCTTCAAAAACCGGATCTCCTGATGTCAGTTCCGCCGCTGATACCGGAATCCCGCCTGCAGCGAGAGAAACCGCCATAAAAACAGGCAGAAACCGCCTTGAAAAAAAAAAATTTCCTCTCATCTCTTTTCCTCCAGGTATTTTCTGCCTTTATTATACATAATTCATTTTTTATTTACAAGGTTCGTTTTCATACTTCCTGCCTGCAATATAGACAGGTATAAAAAGCGTACTGAAAAATACTGCCAGCATTGTCCACTTTCAAGCTGCATTGCTCAATGTAAGCCCTGCGCTTTTTGCAAGAAAAACTCCCGCTGGAAGGAGTATCATGGAAAGGCAGCACCAGTATCTCATAACTTTTATAATATGCGGCCAATTTCTGTTGTTGAATTTCAGTCCCATCATATTCATGCGAAATGGTCCGTCATAAAAAACAGTTACTTTTTGTTCATCGTAGAATCCCGGCAGCTTTGTTTTTACAAAAAAACAGAAATAAACTCCAAAGATTGCACACAATACTATCAGCACGGCAAGAGATTCAAAAAAAGGCTCTCTGCGATTTAAAAATAATCCTGCCGCTCCCAAAAGCAGAGAAATTCCGTAAAAAATGAACCATCTGCTTTTCACCTGATATGCACGCTCCGTTTTTTCCTCTCCGTAATGAATCGCCGTCTTTACAATATCCTCCACCGTGTCTGTCTCCAAAATGGCATTTTTCTCCATTCTCTCGCACATTAAAAGTTCCGTGACTGAAACTCCCAAAAGCTCTGCAAGAGGAATCAAAAGACTGGTGTCCGGTATACTATTTCCGGTTTCCCATTTACTCACCGCCTTATCAGATACATAAAGCTGCTGTGCAAGCTCCTTCTGGGTGTATCCCTTTTCTTTCCTAAGCTCGGATATAAGAGCCCCGAATTTTTCTTTGTCAATCTCGAACATATTGATCACCTCCACTGAAAATTATAAGGGAATTTGCTGTTTTTCACAACCGAACAGCAGTAGAATCCCCTGTTTTCACTGGTATTCCGGGTTTCGAACCCAAAAAGGAGCTGTGCATCAGCACAGCTCCCCATCTGCCTTAAGCAGTATATTTTATTTGTAAAGTGGTCCGTAGTTCTTGCAGGCTCTGTAGTCTGCGCCTTCTTTGTCCATTCCGAATGCGTTCCAAGCTGCAGGACGGAAGATTTTCTCTTCCGGAACATTGTGCATGCAAACCGGGATTCTCAGCATGGAGCACATTGTGATAAGATCTGCACCGATGTGTCCGTAAGAGATTGCACCGTGGTTTGCACCCCAGTT
>URHH01000061.1 GCA_900547615.1 uncultured Blautia sp.
CGGAAAAGAAAACCCCGCTCCCAGAGGTAGTGCTGCTACACCTGCCATAGAAATACCAGTCAGAACTGCGTGTACACCGTAAAGTGCAGGCGCAAGGAACATGAAGGAGAATTCCAGAGGCTCAGTAACACCGTTGAAGAAGGAAGCGATAGCTGCGGAAAGAAGAAGACCTGCTGCCACTTTCTTCTTTGTGTCTTTAGCTGTGTGATACATAGCAAGAGCTGCTGCCGGAAGACCGAACATCATAACCGGGAAGAAACCGGACATGTACATACCAGTCTGTCCAAGAACCCCCCCCTCTGCGTTGCCCCAGAATTTAGCAATATCGTTAATTCCTGCAACGTCAAACCAGAATACGGAGTTCAGTGCGTGATGCAGACCGAACGGGATAAGCAGACGGTTGAAGAAACCGTAAATACCAGCGCCCACCGGTCCAAGGTTCATAATAAACTCGCCTAATGCAACAAGTGCATTGTAAACGATTGGCCATACGAAGAACAGAACAAAGCTGGATACAAGTGATGCGCCTGCTGTAACGATGGCAACACATCTCTTTCCACTGAAGAAGGAGAACGCATCTGGAAGTTTTGTGTTCTTAAATTTGTTGTAACAAGCTGCTGCAATAAGACCGCACAGAATACCGATAAACTGTGTCTGAGTCTTTGCAAATGCAGGGTCAACTTCTTCTACTGCTGTTTTTGTAAGCATAGATACAACGCTTGTAGAAAGAAGTGTAGTTGTCATGATCCAGGAAACAAGTCCTGCAAGACCTGCTGTACCGTCGTTGTCGTCAGACATACCAACAGCAACACCGATAGCAAAAAGAATTGGCATCTGATCGATCAGACATCCGCCGCCTTTTAATAAGAACGCTGCGATTACATTATTTGCACCCCAGCCTGTAGGATCGATCCAGTAACCGATTCCCTGAAGAATAGCTGCAACCGGAAGACATGCAACCGGAAGCATAAGAGATTTTCCTAATCTCTGAAGATACTTCATCATAGTAGATTTCCTCCTCTTTCCTTCTCTAAATCCCTTTTTGCACAATGAAGACTGTAAAACACCCCTCATCATTTATTTTATACCGGAGAATCCGGTCATAAAATCCATAATTATTTTGCCTTGATTCTTACTACGTCATCTCCCGGCTCTACTTCTTTTCCGGAAATTCCTTCAACAGATGCGTAATCGTCTGTATTACATACAAGTACAGGTGTGATAATGTCATATCCCTCGCCTTTTAAGAACTCAAGGTCTGCTTCAAGCATTAAGTCGCCTTTTTTTACTTTATCCCCTGCCTGTACATGGGCTTTAAAACCTTTTCCTTTTAAGTTTACCGTATCAAGTCCTACATGAACAAGAATCTCCGCTCCGTTGGAAGCGTTTAAGCTCACTGCATGAAGCGTATCAAAAACCATTGCGATTTCTCCGTCTGCAGGCGCGCAGATCTTTCCCTCTGAAGGAATGACAGCAACGCCCTGTCCCAGCATTCCGGAATTAAAGGTCGGGTCGTTTACTTCTTTTAAGTCTACCGCTTTTCCTTTTGCCGGAGAACCCAGCATATATCCATCGTCCTGTTTTTTCTTTAAAAAACCAAACATTCCATTTCCTCCTATTTATACTCGAAGTAGTCTACAAATGTCATACGGCTTACCGCCTCTTTTTCTGTGAGGTAACGGTTGCCTGCAAGCGCCTTTGACTTGGCTCCGCTGGCGTCAATATATATCTTCTGTCCGTCTATTACTGTCTCACATAAAACATAAGTCTCTCCGTCTGTCCACTGGCTGTTCCATGTTCCCATCACTACATGGGAATTGATTCCCGCTCTTCTGCAGAGCTCGGAAAAAATCTTTCCGTATCCCAGAATGCTCGCCTTCTTTTCTTTCAGGGCAGCCAGATGATTATAGGGATATACCTGTTCCAGCATCTCTCCCATATTGTCAAGCTCCTGGGCTTTCTCTGCCGCATCGTCGGCAATCTTCATGTTTTCATCAAGCCATTTGCGGAAATAATCTGCTGTCGTCTTCTCCCCTGCGCCTTCCGGTATTCCGGCGAGGATCTCGTCCATGACTTTTTCCGTCTCTTCCTGCATTTCACGGATTTTCTCTACTTTTTCTTCATCATTTACAGAAAATCCTTTCTGGATCTCCTCTATATTGATCAGAGTTCCGTCATCTGCAAACTGTCCGAAAAGTTCAATCCCCTCCGCACAGGACAAAAACAGCACAACTTTTGCGATTTTCTTATCTACCAGACGCATTGGGTCTTTATCCTCATGGAAAACGTAAACTCCGTCCTCTGTCATGGGAATATCAATAAACCCGTAAAAGTAATTATTTCCTTCGTACTCTAAGGCAGTCAGAATCCTCTGGTACTCTTTTCCGCTCAGCGGATTGGGAAGCGTTAAAACTCCGCCTTCCAGATTTTCCATTTTCTGTCTCAGAAACTCATAATCTTCATACTCTCTCTGGGTAAGCTGTCCGGAATAATATTTATTCTCTTCAATAGCTTCCCCTCTCGGAGAATCTGCAAGTGTGTCATACACAGATTGAGACGTTGCATTTTTTCTCTGTAATCCCAGGAATGCAAAAAGAACAAGTGCAGCAAGGCCAATGATGACAGCAGCCTTTTTATGCCTGCGAATATAATTCATGTCGCTTCTCCTATTCCATTTCCCGGATGATTTTACGGAGTTTTAAGATCATAGACGGCGCTACGGAAAGCTCGTCCACTCCCATATTTACAAATTCTTCTGTAAGCTCCGGATCTGCACCAAGCTCACCGCAGATGCCTGCCCATTTTCCTTCTTTATGCGCATTGTCCACAACCATTTTGATCATTCTCAGAATCGCCTTATGATGCGGTCTGTAAAATGGGTCAAGTTTTTCATTCTGACGGTCAATGGCAAGTGTATACTGAGTCAGGTCATTTGTTCCGATACTGAAGAAATCCACCATTTTAGCAAGGTCGTCGCTGATCATAACAGCAGCCGGCGTCTCGATCATAACGCCTTCTTCCACATCTTTGTATGGAATTTCCGCTTCAGAAAGTTCTGCTTTTACCTCGCGGACAATCTGCCGGATTTGTTCCACTTCCTCAACAGAAGTGATCATGGGATACATGATCGCAAGATTTCCATATGCGGAAGCGCGGAACAGAGCGCGAAGCTGAACCTTGAAAATCTCAGGCTGTGTAAGACAGATACGGATCGCTCTGTATCCGAGCGCCGGATTTTCTTCATGAGGGATTCCAAGATAATCCGCCTGTTTGTCAGCGCCAATATCAAGGGTACGGATAATGACTTTTTTGCCCGCCATATTCTGTACTGCCTGTTTGTATGCCTGGAACTGCTCTTCCTCTCCCGGAAGCTCATTTCTTCCGATATAGAGGAACTCGCTTCTGAAAAGTCCGATTCCTCCCGCATCATTTTCAAGAACATAGCCCATATCGGAAACACTTCCGATATTTGCATAAAGCTTAATGCTTTTTCCGCTCTTTGTTACGTTCTCTTTTCCTTTTAAGGTCTGAAGAAGCGCCTGTTTCTCTTTTTCTTCTTCAATTTTTGTCTGAATAGAAGTTTTCACTTCTTCTGTCGGCTCTACATAAAACTCTCCTGTAAAACCGTCTACAGCGCCTTCTGTCCCTGTTGTAAGCGCTTCCAGATCCATATCCACGCCAATGAGCGCCGGAATATTCATCATACGCGCGAGGATCGCCGTATGTGAATTTGCAGAACCGTGTACAGTGACAAACGCAAGAATTTTATCCTTGTCCATCTGTACTGTCTCGCTTGGAGAGAGGTCGTCTGCCACAACAATTACAGGCTCCTCCAGGTCAATGCCGTCTCCTCCGTGTCCGGAGAGATTTTTTACAAGACGCTTGGAAATATCTTTAATGTCTGCAGCTCTTGCCTTCATATAATCGTCGTCCATGCTTGCAAACATTTCAGAAAAATTATCTCCTGTGGAAGCAACTGCATATTCAGCATTTACCAGCTCTGTTGTGATAATGTTTTCGATGGACTCGTTGTAATCCTCGTCCTCCAGCATCATCTGATGAACCTCAAAGATAGCGGCGCTGGCTTCACCCACTTCTTTTACAGCTTTTTCATAAAGCTTCTGAAGCTGTTCCTGTGATGCGGCAACCGCAGACTTCACTCTCTGAATTTCAGCCTGAGGGTCTTCTATTTTTGTTCTTTTTACAATGTAATCATCTTTTTTCAGCACGGAAATCTTTCCCATTGCGATTCCCTTGTAAACTGATTTACCTTTCAAACACTGCATGCTTTTCCCTGCCGTTTCTTATGATTTTCAAACTTTTTCCGCTAATAATTACAGATTTTCTTCGAAAAATGCTTTGATTCCCTGGAAAGCTGTCTCTTCATCGCTTCCCTCAACCTGAACCTCTACTGTGTTGCCGCATTTTACTGCAAGTCCCATAAGAGCCATTAATCTTGTCACATCAACACTTTTTCCGTCTTTGATAAGCGTGATCTTGCTCTCATATTTTTTTGCTTCTTTTGCAAGGATACCTGCCGGTCTTGCGTGGATTCCCAGTTCATCTTTTATTGTGTACTCAAAGCTTTTCATTTTAAAATTCTCCCTTCATTAGATAAAAATATATTTCAACTGATGACTGCAGATTATTCTGCATCAAAGCTGAACTCTCTCTTTTCATTATGACGCAATCATCCTCTGGATATGTATTGCGAGAAATCCTGTCTCCTCCGGCAGAAGCTTTTTCTGAAGCGCCGTTTCCATATTTCCGCATATTTGCTCTGCGATTTTCAATGCTTTCGGATATTTGTTTTTCACAAAATCATTTAAATCCACATTGACCGCTTCCCCTGTTTTCGCCCGCACAGCCATATAATATAAATGGCTCATAAGGCGGATATAATTCAGGGATTCCTTCTGAAGCTCCCTGCCGCCCATCTTTTCTATGGTCTGCATGCTTTCATCTATGATCTGCGTCGTTTTTAATGTATCGGATACCTGCTCGTTGGACAGACCGGAGTGAATGTGGAGGGCAATAAAACCAGCCTCATCATCAGAAATACGGTAGCCTGTCATTTTTTCTATAATTTTCCTGCTCTCCATTGCAACGGCATACTCTTTTCCAAAAAGAATCTTAATATCCGGAATAAAAGGATTCGGAAGAAAAATATTATCTTTCTCTCTTTTCACAGCGAAAGCAATATGATCTGCCAGGGGAAGCAGAATATCCCCGCTCACAGAATCAAATACCTTTTCCGCTTCTGCAATAATTTTTCCCGCAGTCTCAATATAAACAGGATCGATGGTATTTACCATATTTATAGCTGAACTGCTCTCTTCTCTTGCTACCGGTGTATACACCTGAATTTCTTCTCTGGGGTCTATCCTGTCTCCTGCCCTTTTTCCAAATCCGATTCCTTTTCCCAACAGGATTCTCTCGTTTCCGCTGTCCTTCTCTTTTGCCAGAAGCGCGTTGTTATTTAAAATTTTTGAAATGCAGTACATATAAAACTCCTATATTGATGGTTCACCGGAGGCGTTTATCTCTGCCGGAGATAAAAAAGGCATAAACTTACCCCGTTTTAATCATACATTTTATGAATAAAACCGGACAGCTTATGCCTGCATCATCAGTAACACACTATCAACGATTATGATTTCATTCAAATATGAACCTGCATACACTATATAGCATTTTACCATTAGTCGTCAAGCTACATTTTTACCTAAATTGTGTCGAATTTTTTATGCAATTTTACCTATATCAATTTTTCCGGCGCCTTCCGCAAAAATGATAGTACGCGCCCAGCATTCCCGCATCATTTTTATGATATGCAAATTTTAAAGCCGTTTTCTCAAAAATACTGGGAACCAGGTATTTTTTAAGAGCACTCAGAATTTTATCTCTCAAAAATTCCTCCTGTGCCATAATGCCGCCGCCCAAAACAACTGTCTCCGGATTCAGAACATAACAGATATTTGCAATTCCTTTTCCGAGAACATCTGTCATTTCTTCGATGGCATTGCAGCAGATTTCATCTCCCTGTTTTGCAGCTTCAAAAACAGCTTTTCCGTTCCAGACGCTTTCCGGCTCTTTTTTTCTTGCCGCCACCTTCTTTGTGAGAATGCTGGCAGCTCCCAGAGTCTGAAAATCGCTGTCCATCATGTGCATATATCCCACCTCGCACGCGCTGTTGCTGAAACCGTGATACACCTTTCCGTCAAGAAGGATACAGCCGCCGATTCCTGTTCCTACGGTAAGCATCAGGGCGCTTTTGCTGCCCTTTGCGGCCCCGGAAACACCTTCTGCAAGTCCTGCGCAGTTTACATCGTTCTCTACCTCGCAGGGCAGGTGAAATTCTTTTTCGATCGCTTCTTTAAAATTCGTTCCCGCATACTCCGGGATCAGAGGCGCTGCATAGAAGATCATTCCTTTTTCTATATCTACCATACCGGCTGTGGAAATACATACGCCTAAAAGTTCTTCTTCTCTGAACTCTCCCACGATTTCCAGGATCTTCTCTAAAATAGAAGGTCCTCCTTTCCACGCTTCCGTATCTCTCTGAAATTTTTTCTCTATCTTTCCCTCTTCGTCCAGAAGTCCATATTTAATGGCTGTTCCACCAATATCGATGCTTACATACTTTCCCATAGCGCCCTCCGGAAACCCTGCTTATTTTAAATATTTTGCCTTTGCCTCGCAGATCATGGCCGCCGCTTCACGCACGATCGGCATATCCTTTTCGATCAGTTCTGCAAGAGGAGCTCTTACGCTTCCAAGATCAAGATTTTCGTTGATTCTTAAAATCTCTTTGATAACTGCGTACATATTGCCGTGGCAGGAACACATTTTATAAATGACTTCGTTTGCCGCATACTGCACTTCTCTTGCCTCGTCCAGCCTGTTTTCTTTTACAAGCTCGTCCATTTTCAGAAACAGCTCCGGCATTACCCCGTATGTTCCGCCGATTCCTGCTTCTGCGCCGATCACGCGTCCGCTTATAAACTGCTCGTCAGGGCCGTTGAAAATAATGTAGTCTTCTCCTGCCGCAGCCTTAAACATCTGAATATCCTGAACCGGCATGGATGAGTTTTTCACACCGATCACTCTCGGATTTTCTCTCATTTTTGCAAATAAATTCATAGTAAGCGCAACACCTGCAAGCTGCGGAATGTTATAAATAACAAAATCTGTATTCGGAGCCGCCTCGCTCATTGCGTTCCAGTAATCTGCAATGGCATATTCCGGAAGATGGAAATAAATAGGAGGAATTGCAGCAATAGCGTCTACTCCAAGGCTTTCCGCATGTTTTGCAAGCTCTACGCTGTCCTTTGTATTGTTGCAGGCAACATGTGCGATCACTGTTAATTTACCTTTTGCCGCTGCCATTACATTTTCAAGGACAACTTTGCGGTCCTCCACGCTCTGATAAATACATTCTCCGGAAGAACCATTTACATAAATACCTTTCACGCCTTTTTTTATGTGATACTCTGTCAGTGCGCGCACTCTCTCAGGACTGATCTCTCCATTTTCATCATAGCAGGCATAAAATGCCGGGATAATTCCTTTATATTTTTCCAGATTTCTCATTTTTCTCTCTCCTCTCTTAATCTTCCAGAACTTCCGCAAAAGCTTTTGTAATAAGCTGCGGTCTTGTGATAATAGAACCTACCACTACGCTGTAGCAGCCAAGTTCAATCACGCGTTTTACTTTTTCCGGTGTGTTGATATTTCCTTCTGCAATTACAGGGTGTTTTACCTTCTGAAGGATTTCTCTTATAATTTCAAAATCGTTTGTCTCGATTTTCAGATTTTTGCTCTGCGGCGTGTAGCCCACCATAGTCGTTCCAATAAAGTCGAAACCCAGCTCATCTGCGTAAAGCGCTTCTTCCACTGTGGACCAGTCTGCCATAAATAATTGATCCGGATATACTTTTTTTACTTTCTCAAAGAAATCTTTCAGAGTTTTTCCTCCCGGACGGAGCGCGCCTGTCGCGTCAAGTGCGATGATTTCCGGTTTCACTTCCATAAGCTCCTCAACTTCTTTTATGGTAGGAGTAATATAAACTGCGCTATCCTCATAATCTCTTTTTACAATGCCGATCACAGGAAGGTCTACAAGAGATTTGATCTCTGCTATATCTTCCTTTGTATTTGCACGGATTCCCCGCGCTCCGCCTTCCTTTGCCGCAACTGCCATTCTTCCCATAATAAAAGAAGAATGAAGCGGTTCGTGGGGAAGCGCCTGGCAGGATACAACCAGCTTTCCTTTAATACTTTCTACTTTTTTATTCATAGTCATTCTCCGTTTCTTTTTAATAGAGCTTTTCTACAACAGCCTTTGAGGTTGCTTTATTATTTGCTCTGGCTTCTTTATAATTTCTGTTGTAGTATTCTTTATATAAAAGATCGATCAGATAAAGCTGTCCCATTTTCGCAGACATGGAACCGCCGTCAAGGGGAGATTCCTCTCCTCCGCAAAGAAGGATCACATCGGAATATACTGTGAGAGGGGATTTTCTGAAATGTGTAATACTTGCTATTTTCGCCCCCGTCTGCTTTGCCACCTTTGCCACATGAATGTTGTCCTTCGTTGCCCCTGAATAGGAAATAATAATAAGAAGGTCTTCCTCAGTCATGGTAGAAGCCGCCATAGACTGAATATGAGGGTCTGTAATGCAGCTTACTTTTCCCGTGACGCGGATAAATTTGTTTCTTGCTTCCATTGCTGTGATCAGGCTGTCCCCGATCCCAAAAAAGAATACTCTTTTCGCCTTCTCGATCATCTCAATTACCTGTTCCAGCTTTCTTTTATCGAGAAGAAAATAAGATTCTCTGATCGCGCTTATATGCGCCTCCATCACCCTGCTTTCCATTGTATCGCTGTCCTGTGTTTCCTGAGCAGGAGAATCTCCTTCCAGATCGTTAAGGCTTAGAGAAAGCTTCATTTTGAAATCCTGATAGCCGTCCAGCTTCATAGTCCTGCAAAATCTGTATACGCTCGTATCTCCCACATGACAGGCGTCTGCCAGGTCTGTGATAGACATGTATAATACCTCTTTTTTGTTTTGCAAAACATAATCTGCGACCTTTTTCTCCGCTTTTGTAAGCTGATTATATTCCGACTGTATCTGTAAAATAATACTTGTGTTATACATGTTCTGCCTCCTGTAACTTAACGCCTGTGATTAGGCTTTTTTATAAATCATACTACTATATTCCTCTGAAAAAAGAAAGAGCCGGAATTATCGTTTTCACAGATCAGCAAAACTGATACCTTTCGACAATTCCGGTTCTATCCATCAGCCTTTTACTGCTCCCATTGTAATTCCCTGTGTAAAGAATTTCTGGAACACCAAAAATACTGTAACGATCGGAACTGCTGCCAGCGCTGCACCTGCCATAATAAGGCCATAGTTTGTTGCCATTTCCGCCTGAAGTGTCGCAACACCAAGGGAAATCGTCAGCTTTTCTCTGGAAGACAGCATTACCAACTGCATAAAGTAATCGTTCCAGGTATTAATAAATGTAAAAATCGCCAATGCTGCAAATCCCGGTTTTACAATAGGAAATGCAATACTTGTAAAAGTCTTTAATTCGTTACAACCATCAATTTTTGCAGATTCCAGTAATTCCGTAGGAATGTTTTCACTGAACTGCTTCATAAGAAATACACCGAAGGGCCAGCCGATCAGCGGAAGGATAACAGCCGCAAGGGTGTCGTGGATTCCCATAAAACTGATAATACGAACAAGCGGAACAAGGATAACCTGTTTTGGAAGCGCCATTGCTCCGATGAAGATAGAGAATAAAATTGCCTGTCCGTAAAAACGCTTCTTTGCAAGTACATATCCTGCAAGTGAAGATGTAATACATACGAGAAGCATCGTGATCAAAGCGATCAGGATACTGTTCAGCATCCAGCTTCCCGCAGGGTTCTGTACAAGAAGCTTCCTGAAGTTTTCCAGAGTAGGTAATTCCGGCCACCACTGAGGCGGAATCTTAATCGCATCAGCCTGAGATTTGAATGCTCCTGTCATGATCCAGTAAAAAGGAAAGATGAAGAAGATTGTTAAGAGGCTGAGAATAATCATGGTAACTACCTGAAATGGTGTTATTTTTTTCTTGCGCATTTTCTCTCCTCCTTTTAATATTCCACGTCATTGCCCAGAAGCTTAAACTGTGCAAAGCTGATAAGTCCGATCAGTGCTGCAAGGAATACGCCCATTGTATTTGCGTATCCGTATTCAGAAAGCTTAAATGCTTTTTCATACAGATAATACATGATCGTGGTCGTCGAATAGTTCGGACCGCCGTTTGTCAAAAGCTGTATCAGTGAGAAGCACTGGAATGAGTTAATGGTTGTGATAACTACTATGTAAAGAGTAGTCGGAAGGAGACTTGGCCATTTGATCTTCCAGAATACCTGAAATTCTGTTGCACCGTCCACTCTTGCCGCTTCCACCAGGGATTTGTCGATATTTCCCATTGCTGCAATATAAAGGATAATCGGCTGACCGATCGCTGTTGTCAGGAGAATCGCAATAATCGCTATAAGAGCATATCTTTTATCTCCCAGCCAGCTTATGTTCTGGTCGATCACATTAGTCGTTTTCAGCATATAATTCAGAATACCGCTTAACGGGTCGTAAATCCATTTCCACACAACCGTTACTGCAACGGTACCGGTAACAACTGGAAGGAAAAATACACATCTGAAAAAAGAACGTGTAAAAGCGCTTCTTTCATATGTCTGTGATGCCACATATAATGCAAAAATAACAACGATGGGAACAGATCCCACAACAATGATCAGAGTATTTCTCAGTGATTTCAGAAATACTTCGTCCTGGAACATTCTCACATAGTTATCCAGCCCGACAAATTCAAAATCTGTCATCGTATAATTGAAAAAGCTGGTGATAAATCCCATAACCATTGGTGCCAGTACGAAAATCACAAAAAATATAAGAACCGGTGCCAGAAAGCAGTAGGAAACCAGCGTTTCACGCATTCTGATTTTGTTCGCCTTCTTCTTCATAAATTCATCCCTTTCGCTTCACCCAAGCCGCAAAATATCATAATACTTTTCAGAAAACGCTCCCTGTACGCCAGGCGTACAAGGAGCCCTTTAAATCGCTTATTCAGCAGCTTTTGTAATTGTTTCGTTTGCTTTTGCCGTAAAGTCTGTCAGCGCTTCCTTCGGTTCTGTATCACCGTTGGAAACAGCCTGGCACATCGGGAACCATAATGTTCTCATTTCAGCAAAGCCGTCGATTGTGTTGTAGTATGGAGAATAGTATTTTGTCCAGCTTCCAAGTGTTGCCATTCTTTCGTCTTCATAAAGGTCTCCGAAAGAAGTACGAACCGGGAATGCACCTGTACGGATTACGTCCTTTGGACCCCATTCTTCATCGTCGCACATAAATCTGATAAACTCTTTAGATGCTTCAATCTTCGCGTCGTCGCCGTTATCAAATACACAGAAACCATTTACAAGGTATTCCAGCGCCGGTACACCATCATCAGACGGGAACGGAACTTCCAGGTAATCTACGCCGCTGCTCTCAAGAAGCGCTGCCTGTGTTCCAGGCTGTGCAGGAGACCAGAGGATTGTAAAAGAGGTCTGTCCGTTTGCGAAGTTCTGAATATCTGCAGAACCGTCAAACTGGGAACCGTTCATTAAACAGCCATCATCAATGAGAGATTTGATGAGTTCCATAGATTTTACGGAATTTTCATCATCTGTTGTGTATTTTGTTACGCCTTCATCTGTAATAGAGCTGCTGTACAGGTTTGTGAAGAATGCTCTCGGTCCCTGGTCGCCGCCCTGTCCATTACAGAAGAATGAACCAGGATTGTATCCTTTGTCTTTTAATGCTTTTAAAACTTCTACGAAATCGTCTGTTGTCCAGCCTTCTTTTACCTTGTCAAGAACGCCTGCGTCCTCAAGCATCTCTTTATTGAATGCCATGTAGAACGGAGCGGAGCTGATCGGATACATATAAGCAGTATCTCCTGCCTTACAGGAATCCAGAAGTGCATCGTTGTTTACATCTTTCACGAACTCATCTGTAAACATATCATCAAGCGGTGCAAGTTTTCCGGCTTTTCCATATGTGATAATACGTCCCGGTGCGTCAAACAGAACGTCTGCCATAGTTCCTGCCTCAATGGCTGTTGTAATTTTCTCAGGACCTGACTGGAAGTCGATCGTCTCCAGTTTTACAGTAATGTCCGGGTGCTCTGCCTCGAAAGCGTCAATAATTTTCTGCTCCCATGTTCCTACTGCATCGTCTGCATTCTCCTGAGTATAAGTCGGGAATGCCCACCATGTGATTTCTGTTTTTTCCTCTGCCATAACAGTTGTTGCTCCTGCCAGAGATGCTACCATTGCGCCTACAAGTGCGGCTGATAACAATTTCTTTTTCATTTTGAAAAACCTCCTTAATTACTTTGCTTTTTTTGATAATATGTTTTTGTTTTTGCCCCGATGCTTTTGTCACATTTGCTTCTCCAAAAAAGTTTTCCGCGGACTCTTTCGCTTTTTTGACTAAATTTAGTATAGCATATGTGGAAATGTTTTTCAATATCTTTTTTAGAAAAAAAATTTTTTTCATTTTTTCTTTTTCTCTTGTCTCTTTTTTTCAAAAGTGATACCATCAGCTTATACAACATTGTTTCTAAGGAGGATTTTTCTTATGTCATCAAAAACGATTGTATGTTTTGGGGATTCCAACACGCACGGGTACGATTCCAGCACAGGAGGGCGTTTTTCCGAAAAAGAACGATGGACGTGTCTTCTTCAGGAAATGCTCCCTTCCGATTATCTTGTTCGAGAAGAAGGTTTAAGCGGACGTACTACTGCCTTTACAGACCCCCTGTTTGAAGGTCTTGACGGTATTTCTTACATATATCCCTGTCTTATGAGCCACGAACCTGTAGATCTTCTTATTATTATGCTGGGCACAAATGACACAAAAGAACGTTTCAGCGCCACTGCCAAAAATATTGCCCAGGGACTGGATCGCCTGATTTTAAAAGCGAAGTCCACAGTCGGCGCCTGGAAAAACGATCCGCACATTTTAATCATCGCGCCGCCAGCCATTGAAGATGCCTACAGGCAGACAGACATTGGCGATGATATGGGCGACGGCTGTGCAGAAAAATCAAGGGCTCTCGCTCCTCTTTACAAAAAAGCCGCCGAGCTTCACGGCTGTGATTTTCTTGACGCAGGCTCAATAGACGGCGTCTCAATGGCTCCGTATGACTGGATGCATTTAAGCAAAGACAGTCACCGTGTTCTTGCAGAAACGCTTGCAAAAATGGTTCCGGAACTGATTAAAGAGTAAATAACACCGCCAAAGACATCGGCATCTGTTTTTTGAAAAATAAAAGAGTACAGATTCAAAACCTGTACTCTTTCTTTTCAGAGGTATACGTTTATTTTACATACCGTATTATATTTTCCGCAAAAATCCTGTGTCCTTCTTCTGTAAAATGAACGCCGTCATAGGCAAGAGGGATTTTCCATTCTCCTGCGTCCGCAAAATCTGTCCCGAATTTCTCAGAAAGCTTCCTATTATAAAGTGCAAACTTTTCTGTTTCTTCACAAATCTTCTGATTCTCCACCCATGCACCCTGTTTTATGGGAACAGGCGAAATCAAAAGCAGGGAAATTTTTTTCTCCTCTGTCTGTTCTGCTATACCTTCCAGAAGCTTTTCCATACGAAGCGCAGCGTCCCTTGCTGTAATTCTCTCATTCTCAAGAAAATCATTTGTACCAAGCATAAACCAAACAGAAATCTCTTCCGCCTCCAGGCTCCATACCTCTATCTGCTCCCTCACGCATTGAATCTGGCTTTCATATCGCGGGATTTTCCGCCCGCAAAGCCCGCAATTTTTCACAGGAATCCCCGTTTTCTTTTCTATAAGATCCGGCCAGCGGTTTTCTTTTTCATACCGTCCGCCTCCCGGCACGCAGGGGTCATATCCATATGTATTGGAATCCCCATAACATACGATCATTCTGTCTTTATTTTTCTGCACGCAAGAATCCCTCCAAGAAGAAGCACAGGGAAAATCACTCCCGCCAGAATCCCCATTTTCAGGTTGTCGCCAAAAGCACTCGACACAGCACCTACTACAGTGGGACCACCGGAGCAGCCAAGGTCTCCTCCAAGAGCAAGGAAGGCAAACATGGCAGTTCCTCCTTTTGGAATAGCTGCCGCCGCCTTACTGAAGCTTCCCGGCCACATAATCCCAACAGAAA
>URHH01000062.1 GCA_900547615.1 uncultured Blautia sp.
TACCGTATCTGCGGTCACCGGAAGTTTTTCATCAAAACATTTTACAGGAATGGAAAACGCGGAATTTCCTTCTGTATTTACCGGTGTATATTTTTCATCTTCTACCAGCATATAATCGTAATTCGGGCTGCTCCATACAATCGTTGCTGTGGAAATGCCGTCTTTGATCTCAAGCTCTGCCGTTTCTTCCACAGTTGCACGCCCGGAACCGCCTTCCAAAGCTACGGAAACCGTATAGTTTCCATCTTCAAGCCCCAGATCTTCTGCTGTTTTTCCCGCTTCTTCTGAAGTCTTCTCTTCTTCCTTCTTCGGGTCGGACACGCTTACCTTGTGGTCGTACCATTTTCCTTTTTTTCCAATAAGCGCAACATCAAATTCTTCGTCAAGAGCCGGAACTGGAATATCAAAGCCGTAAACCTCTTCCTCATAGCCATCGCTGTACGTTACCTTATCTGTTGTGGGCTCCAAAAGTTCTGCTCCCTCTTTTTTCGCATCTTCCGCTTTTCCGGGAAACAGATTCAGGATACCTTTTGATGCAAGACTGACATGGATTGTCATTTTTCCATCTTTTACTGTTAAGGTGCCGCGTCCGTCCAGTGATTCGTTTACATGGAACATTCCGCTGTCTGTGTCAAATGCCGCGCTGTAAACGCCGTCTTCCAGAATATTTGTTTCTGCGCTTTCTGTTTTTGTCTTTTCTGTTTCTGCTCCGAGAACAGGAACACTGGCAGGCACCGCCGCAAGCAGTGCCGCCATAGTAAGTATCGCCAGTTGTTTCTTTTTCATTGTCTTATTTCTCCATTGCTGCTTTTGTATGTTCTATGAAGAGCTGCTGTACCTCCGGAAGACTTCCAAGACCGGTAATCTGTGTATCTACGCTTTCGAAAGCTCCAGATGCCTCAAACATGCTCTTCCAGGAGTCTTCCTCTGCTCCTGCCATATCGTTTTCTGCATGATCGCCTGCTACTACCATGAGCGGACGAAGAACCACTTTTTTGTATCCCGCATCTTTTACAGCTTCAATGACTGCCGCACATGCTGTTTCTTCCGGCTCGCCCTCTACTGTACCGATAAATACGTTTTTGTATCCAAGCTCACCCATCTGTGTCTGCATCTGGCTGTATGTTACTTTTGCAGTATGAGATGTTCCATGCCCCATAAATACAAACGCGGTACCGTCTTCTGCTGCTGCGTCCATTGTTTCATATCCTGCATCTTTTACAGCAGCATTTGCGATTGCTTCTGCAACAGCCGCCTTGTCCTCATTAATGACTGTGGCATCGTCTCCTACCTCGCCAAGCATAGGCTCTGCGACGGAAACGCTCTCAAATTTATCATTATATGAGTCCAGAACCTCCATCATTTCATCGTACTCGGCTCCGTGCATTAAATGAGTTGGCTGCACAACAAGATTCTTTACCCCGTTTTCCACTGCACGGTCAAGCGCCTGCTGCATATTGTCGATCACTTCTCCGTCCCTTGCCTGTACATGGTTAATAATAATCTGTGCGGTAAACGCTCTTCTTACAGACCAGTCCGGATATGCTTCCTGAAGGGCGTCCTCAATTCCTTTAATATCTGCCACACGGCTGTCATTATAGGAAGTACCAAAGCTTACAACGAGAAGTTCATTTTCTCCGATTTCATCTGCATTTCTCGGATCATCTTTGGAAGCGTCCCCTGTGTCAAGACCAAAGTAATCCGGGCTTGCCTCTTCGCCTTCTACAAGAGCTTTCTGCTCATCTGTAAGAGCGTCCCAGGCTTCTTTTGCTGCTTTACAGTCCTCATCTGTTGTCTCTGTTCTTTCCTGTACATAAATTCCATCAATTAAAGCAGCAACCTTATCTGCAGCTTCTTTGTCTGCATCTGCAGTCTCACCTTCTGCTTCTTCTGTTTCTGCAGTCTCTTCTGTAGCCTCTGCTTCTTCTGCAAATGTTGCGACAGAACCTGTCATCATAATTGTAGACATTGTAAGTCCCAGTACAAGCGCTTTTACCATTTTGTTCTTCATGTTTCTCTTCCTCCTTATTGGACACTTATTTTCTGATGCAATATATATGATTTTTTTCATCAGCAGATCCAGGTACAGAAACATACAAAACAAAAATATGTCTCATAAAGCAAAAAAATCCTTCTGCGGCGGGCAAAAGGACTTAAAATATCAGCTTATGAAAGCGGCACAACCAATTACTCGTGATTTTGGAACTTCTGTTCCTGTACCAACACCAGGCAGGTCTCCTGACTTATAGTTCTTCACACAGAACCGCCTTCCCGGTTTCCCAGTGGCATTAAGGTTTGTGCTCCCTAATTACAGTGACGAGATCGTACAGGATTTACACCTGTTTCCCTATTATCTGAAGCAAAAAGTATTTTTTTCAGCACCTGTTGTTTTTCTTATTCAATTTTTTTCAGTATATCACGCTTTCCAAAAAAGCGCAATGAAAATTTTATTTTCCTGTCAGTTCTTCTGCTATATCTTCCCAGGAAATCCCCTTCTCTGTCATCAGCACCATAATATGATAAAGTAAATCCGAGATTTCACAGGTGATTTCTTCTTTATTCTCATTTTTTGCCGCAATCACAAGATCCGTACATTCTTCCCCGATTTTTTTCAGAATTTTATCAATGCCTTTATCGAAAAGATAATTGATATAGGACCCTTCCTGAGGATTTTCTTTCCTCTCAAAAATCAGATTATACACTTCCTGCAAAAAAGAAAACGGGCTTTCGGAAAAACTTTCCGGGGCGATTCTTCCGGTTCGCCCGGTTCTGTCATTTTTTTCAGCTTCTCTGGCTACAGAAATATTTTCTTCTCTGCACCGTAAATGGTGATCCCTGATTTCTGTAGTCAGGCTGCTGATATACGCGCCGCTCAATCCGGATATATAGTTTCCTTTCAGAAGGGAAAGCAGCTCCTCCTCTTTTCCCTCGTCTGTGTGGATTAAAATGGAAACCCTTGAGACAGACGCAATCTCGTCCTGCAGAGAATCGAGAGCAAGTATGCCATCAGAATATTTCTCGATCAGTTCCTGATTATCTGTAAACTCATGAAAAGAAGAAATGCTGATCACCATTTTCTCTTTTCCAAAACGCCGGGAAGCTTCCTCAAGGAGAAGAATATTGCTTTCCTTGGAAAAATTCAGAACCACTTTCGCACAGCCTGCGTAAATCAGCTTTTTTATATCGTCCATGCACTTGATGTTTCCGGCTGTCATAACAGGGATTTCCACTGCTCTGCATATGTCACCGATTTTTTTGATGGCGCGCTCGTGCTCCTGCTCTTCCGAAGAAAAGTCAAAAATAAGGAGTCCGTCTGCCCCCTTATCTCCGTAAAATCTTCCAAGTGCCTCTACATCTCCGTCTCCGAACAGGTTTCTCTGCCCAAATCCTGTCACTGCCTTTTCATATTGAAGATAAAGACAGGGTATCATCTGTTTCTTCATAGTGTTCCTCCTGTATTAACTATGTTACACATCTCTGATTTCCAGATCTTTTGCAAGTCCGTCAAGATACGGTACAAGGAATCCGCTTTTTTTCGGAAGATAAAAGCCGTCTTCCAGTTCCTCTCTTCGGAAACTTTTCCTTCCTCCCTCCTCCATTCTCTTCCAGAAAAAAAGCAATTTTTTTAAAGGAAGGTAATAAAATAAATTGACATGACTGTAAAAAATAAGAAAAAATGCCACGCCCCCCTGTTCCTCAAACCCTTTCATAAATTCTACCTGATGAGGGTGAATATTTGCAAGGGGAAAAGAGTCCGCGCCGCATTCTTTTGCATCGAAGCACACAGGGATTCCCTGTACTGCACCTATATAATCTACGGTACTTCTCTGTTCAAAATATGCCAGAGTAATATGACGGTGTTCCTTATCCATACGCACAGGAGTGATCGGTGTGGGAATCTTCTGGATCAGGGCAAGCCCCTTTTCCCGGTACATTTCATTTGTACGGTTTACCAGTTCCTCCAGGGTGGAACCCCGGAGGCCTCTGCTGTTCCATGTTGCCATAAAATTCTCCTTATTTCAGCAGCTTGATAGACGGATAATAACGAAGAACCGCTTTTCCTACAATCTGGTCAAACCGCACATAAGTGTTTTCCCAGAATCTGGAATCTTTGGAATTATTCCGGTTGTCACCCATCATAAAATAACAGTTTTCCGGAACGTAATACGGACCGAAATCACCTACCGGAGGCTCCGGAAGATAATCCTCTTCAATAGGAGTTTCTGAATCATTTAAGTAAACCTTTCCGTCACGGATTTCTACCTTATCTCCAGGAAGACCAATTAATCTTTTGATAAAAAGCTGATTTTCATCATCCGGATAATGGAAAATCACAATGTCGTAACGCTCCGGCTCTTTAAATTTCTTTGAAATTTTATTTCCGAATAAGTCTATATTAAGGCCATAGGCGAGACGGAAACCAAACAGACGATCTCCTGTCATAACCGTGTTTTCCATAGATGGAGACGGGATTTTGGCATTGATCAATACCACATTATTTACCACAAGCACAGCCACTACTACAATGACTATCATTTTTACATAATCCCAGAATTCATTCCATTTCTTCATAGTAATACTCCTCTAAATGTTCTTTTTTTAAAACCTGCAGAAAAAGCTCCGGCACAGGAGCCAGAAACACCCTGTCGGAAAGATTGCTGAAATCCTCCGGCATCTTGGGCAGCGAAAGCCTGTATCCGTGGAGAAGCTGATGAGCCAGATGATATTTCTCCCCGTATATCTGGTTTTTCTCTCTGCTTCCATATTTATGATCGCCGATAATGGCATGTCCCACAGAAGCGAGATGCGCCCGGATCTGGTGACTGCGCCCTGTGATCAGCTCCACTTTTAAAAGAGTGAGCGTTCCGTTGTTTCCAAGAGGCTGATATTTTGTCTCTATGGGAAGGCTGTCTTTTCTTTTCTCTTTTGATACCACTACTTTATTACATTTTTCCTCTTTATGCAAATATCCTTTGATATGAGCTTCTTTTTCAATTACGCCCTCTGTAATACAGAGATAATATTTGCTCATGCTTCGGTCATGAAAAAGTGCGGAAAGCATCTGCAGTCCCCGAAGGCTTTTCCCTGCTGCCACAATTCCGCTTGTATTCCTGTCAAGGCGGTTACAGACAGACGGTTTAAAAGTAGAAAGATCTTTTTCCGTAATCTCCCCTTTTTCAAGAAGATAGCCGATCACATATTCCACAAGAGACGGCTTCCCTGTTTTATCCGGCTGAGAAAGCATTCCTGCCGGTTTGTTGATAAGAAGAATATCTTTATCCTCATAAACAACGGAAAGCTTACACACTGCCCTGGAAACAGTCGCTTTTCCCGCAAAGTTTTCAAATGTCTCATCGCTTAAGTAAAGGCGTACCTCGTCTCCGGATTTCAGCTTCTCATTTCCTGTCGCTTTTTTTCCATTTAAAACAATGTTCTTTTTCCGCATCATTTTATAGAAAAAACTTTTTGGCGCTTCTTTTAAAAGCTTGGCAAGGTATTTGTCAAAACGCTGCCCCGCCTCATTTTCTCCGATTATAAACTGTTTCATGTCTCACTCCTACAGGCAGAGCGCCAGAATGGTATGGAGGATCAGCTCATTTCTTGAAAGCTCCGGATACCGTTCGTCCGGTTCAAATTTAATTCCCTCTTCCAGACTTTCTTTTCGGGCATTCATGGAATCCAGGCGGTCAAGGAAAGGACGAAGCTCTTTTAAGACCTTCACGTCTGCCTTATATCCGTTTTTCCGGACGATCTTCTGGCACTCCTGTGCCATAAATTCTGTATCGATTTTCGGGTCGCTGCTGTATGCCACTACTGTGTTTCCGCATACTGCCACAGCATCAATATACGCGCTTTTTTCATAAAAGGTCATATAATTTTCATACGCCATCACAAGCTCGCCCTGATGGATTCGAATCTCTTCATAAAGCTTTGGATCCATAGGGCGGCGCATCAGAATCATGATAAGCCCTACTAAAGACTTACAGCCAGGCAGACAACCCACCGTTGCGATCACAGTCCATATCGTCATCCTCGTATCAAAATAAAGCCACGCTGTTACAAAAATAAAAATAGGAACTCCAAGCATAATTAACGTATAAAGAAACCGTTTCTTTTTTTCTGCTTTAAAATATCCGAAATCCCCTTTTTTTATTTTTGTCTTTTTCTTTTTTTCTGTACTCATATAAAACTCCTCAGACTTTTTTCTTCTTATTGTGTACATTCCGAATCGTTTTCTTTTTCCGTACGTTCCTTCCCTTTTCCGCATTGCCCTTCAAAGCCGGTTCTCCCTGCTTTTTTTCCGGGCGGATCAGACATTTTCTGTCGTATCCCACCAGATCCATGCGTCCCGCTTTTTTTAATCCCTCCAGGACAAGAGAGCGGTTCGCCGGATTCTTATACTGCATCAGCGCTCTCTGGATTGCCTTTTCATGCGGATTTTTCGGTACGTATACCGTTTCCCCTGTAAGAGGATGAATGCCGGTATAGTACATACAGGTGGACAAGGTAGACGGCGTTGGATAAAAATCCTGCACCTGCTCCGGTGTAAAACCGAGGTCCCTTACATATTCGGCAAGGCGCACCGCCTCCTTTAAGGTACAGCCCGGGTGGGAGGACATAAAATACGGCACTGCATACTGCTTCTTTCCTGTTTCCGCATTTGCCTTTTCATACTCCCTTAAAAATTCCCGGTATACATTATGGGAAGGTTTGCCCATGAATTTAAGCACCTCATCTGACACATGCTCCGGGGCAACGCGAAGCTGTCCGCTTACATGGTGTTTTACAAGCTCATGCAAAAAGGTCTTATCCTTATCTGCCACAACGTAATCAAAGCGCACACCGGAGCGGATAAACACTTTTTTCACTCCCGGCACGGCGCGAAGCTTTCTTAAAAGCTCCACGTAATCTTTATGATCTACGGTGAGATTTTTACACGGTATCGGGAAAAGGCACTGCCTGTCCCTGCACACGCCCTTTGTAAGCTGCTTTTTACAGGAGGGAAGGCGAAAATCGGCAGTGGGGCCGCCTACATCGTGGATATACCCCTTGAAATCCCTATCTTTCGTCATTTTCTCCGCTTCTTTTATAAGAGAGTCATGGCTTCTTGTCTGAAGAATGCGCCCCTGATGAAAAGTAAGGGCACAGAAGCTGCAGCCTCCAAAACACCCTCTGTTGCTTGTGAGACTGAATTTTACCTCCTCAAGAGCGGGAATTCCGCCTTTCTCTTCATACATGGGGTGATACGTTCCCGTATAGGGCAGATCGTAAATATCGTCCATCTCTTCCTGCGTCAGCGGCTTTGACGGAGGATTCTGTACTACATATCCCTTTGTGCCGTAAGATTCTGCCAGAGTACGGGCAGTAAAAGGATCTGTATTTTTATACTGAAGGGCAAAGCTTTCCGCATATTTCTTTTTGCTCTCTGCCACCTCATCAAAATCAGGGAGAAGGAGCGGCTCATACACACAGGACAAATCCTTTGTCTTAAACACAGTTCCCGGAATGTATGTGATTTCCTTTACCGGGATCCCGCTGTTTAATGCCTCTGCAATTTCCAGAATCGAATGCTCTCCCATTCCATAGGAGATAAGGTCTGCGCCGCTGTCCATAAGAACGCTTCTTCTCACCTTGTCATCCCAGTAATCATAGTGGGAAAGCCGGCGGAGACTTGCCTCGATTCCTCCAAGAATAATGGGCGTATCTTTATAGCTCTGACGGATCAGGTTACTGTAGACCATCACCGCCCGGTCCGGCCGATGCCCCATCTCTCCTCCCGGAGAATAGGAATCCTTCTGCCTGTGTTTTTTGGACACCGTATAATGATTTACCATAGAATCCATATTTCCGGCGCTTACTAAAAACCCAAGGCGTGGACGTCCGAACACCTGGATACTTTCTTTTTTTCTCCAGTCAGGCTGGGGGATCATTCCCACCTTATAGCCGTACTGCTCCAGAAGACGGCTGATAATGGCAGAACCAAAAGAAGCATGGTCTACGTAGGCATCTCCTGTGACGTATACAAAATCAACCTCGTCCCAGCCCCGTTCTTTCATCTCTTTTTCTGTTACAGGTAAAAATTTCTGCATAATTTATTCCTCATATGTACCGTCTATTACCTGCTCATAGGAGGCAATATAATAATCGGCAGTCTGTCGTTTTTCTTTTTCCTGGGGAATGCTGTATGTATCATGAACCGCACATACCTCCATTCCTGCATTTTTTCCCGCCTGGATCCCCGGAACAATATCTTCAAATACAAGACATTCTTCCGGGCTTACATGAAGCCGCCTGGCAGCTTCCAGATAGACGTCCGGAGCAGGCTTGCCTTTTCTGACCTCACAGGCAGTGATCACTGCATCAAAATATTCCCGGACACCGTTTGCCCGCAGACATGCTTCTATCAGCGCCACATCGTTGCTGGAAGCCACTGCCATACGGATTCCTTTTTCCCTTAAAAACGGTAAAAACTGTTTGACTCCCGGCTTTAAAGGAACACAATGACAGTATTGATCCATTGCCATCTCCTGCCATGTTTTTTTAATTTCTTCGATTGTATCAGGAATGGAAAACCGTTCCTTAAAATACTCTGCTACTTCCGTAAAACCCATTCCCTCCACGATCCTCTGCAGATCTTCTGGAACGGCAAATCCGTAAGAGCCAAGATAATCTATATCGATCTGTGACCAGACCCACATGGAATCCACCAGGGTTCCGTCCAGATCAAAAAGCACCGCCTTCTTTTTATTCAGCATATAACACCTCTGTCAAGCATTGTGATAAACCGCCTGCGCTCTGTATCCTTCCGCAATAATATCAAGCTGTCTGTGAAAACGCTCTAATTGCTGCAGATCTTTTGTGCGGAACACGCGCAGAAATTCATCCTGGATTTTCATTACTTCCCGTTTGTTTGATACTTTATAAAGATTTTCTATATTGTTTAAAATATCTTTTACAAGATTGGACTGCATCTGTGAAGAATTCTGAGCATCCATAATCTCATTTCGAACAGAAGACATTTCTCTGTCAAGGGAGATGATGGCGTCTGCCGCCTTGCTCAAACGCTCCGTCACATGGGGCGGCATATCTCCTTTATATTTATACTGGAGAGAATGCTCGATCGTTGCCCAGAAATTCATCGCCATTGTCCGGATCTGGATTTCCGCCTGCAGGCGTTTTGGTCCTTCGATTGTTTCTACTGTATAATAAATGATCAGATGATAGCTTCTGTATCCGCTCTGCTTCATATGCTTCAGATAATTCTTCTCACTTTTGATTTCCATATCGCTTCTTTTCTGGATCATGGAAGCTACGGTCTCAATATCTTCCTCAAACTGGCAGATGATCCGGATTCCTGCAATATCCTCCACTTCCTCTTCCATACGCTCTATCGGAATATGCTTTCTCTGCATTTTTTCCAGAATGCTGCTTACGCTTTTGACTCTTCCGCTTACCTGCTCAATAGGAGAATACAAATCGTTTTGCCTGTGTTCGTTAATAATATGCTCAAATTTAACTGTTAATTCTTTTACCGCCAGTTCATAGGGGCATAAAATACTTCTCCATAACTGTATTTCCATACTCAACGCTCCTTATATTTCCATACATTTTTTGATTATAACACAAAATCCGAAAAATTTCTCGTTAATATGTATACTTTCTTATATTTTTCTCATACGCTTTTAAAACCCAGTAGGGGTTTACACTGAGTTCTTTATAATGAGGGGTTTTAATATAAATCCCAAGATGAAGATGTACGGGAAACTTTCCTGTTGTCCCAATTTCCCCATATCCGCTGTTTCCCATATATCCCAGAATCTCCCCTGCCTTTACCCGGTCTCCTGCAGAAAATTCCTTTTCATATTCTGACAGATGAGCATAATAGAAATATGCGCCTCCAGGAGCACGTACCCCAATTCGGTATCCGCCAAGAGGCAGCCAGCCCACATTTTCCACCGTGCCTTCTGTCATGGAAAGAACCGGGTAATATCCGGAAAGATTTCTGCTTCCGAAAATATCCGTTCCCTCATGTATTCTTTTTCCTCCATATGACCTCTCCTCCCCGAATGTATCCTCATAAAAAAACTGCCTCTGAAAACTTTCTCTGTTTTCAGACAGAGGAAAATATTTTACATCTCCCCATATGGCTTCATACATATTACAAAGCGCATAAAATTCTTCTTTTTTGTACTTTTTATACACCTCGCTCCCTCTGTCAGGCTGACTGGGATAAAACTTCCCTTTCAGCATCGTTGCCGTAAATACTTCCCATATATTCTTTTCTTCGGAAATTTCCCGAAACACCTCTTCCGGCATATACTGTTCCCGAAAATTCATCTCTTCACAGACGTATTTGCCAAGGACAGACGCCTCGCCTCTCTCCCGGATTCCCTGCTCCATTATCACGGCAAAAAATACCAGCAGTAAAAGAGTCAGAACGCTACGGAAAAATCTGCGCTTCATAAGATGCCTCCACCGTGTCAAAATGCCAGATAGATTACGGCGCTACCTATATAGTGTATGTAAAGACCAGGAGGAATAGAACAAAAAAGAGTCTGATACCAGCTATTTGGTAAACAGACTCTTTTTTCGTCAGTTATTTTTATTCTATATCCAGAACCACTGTCTGGTGACAGTGCAGATAAGGCACAGTAAAACGTACCTCTCCGTTTCTCTGTGTAAACGGAAGCTCTTCTTTTCCAACGCCAAGATAGACGCGGCTGATTTTTTTCTCCGTATATACACAGCAGGAAATATTGTATAAAGGCACTACGTCCTCAATTACTTCCACAGCTCCGCGGCTGATCGGAGAAGCATACAGAAGATTTAAGCAAAACCGGTTTTCTTCTTCCTGGAAGTTCATTGCCGCGCGTCCTGCAGACGGCATTTCCACCTGGAAAGCTGACGCTTTGTAAATCTGGCGCAGTGCATTCAGGAAATATTGTCTGTGATATGCAGAACCAAATTTCTTGTAAATCCAGCCAAGCTTATGTGCCAGATATACAGCATTTCCATTTTTAACGGCTGCCGCATGGTCAAAGTCATCTCTGTTGTAAGGCGTGTTCTTATGACCGCAGTAAGTTCCGTAAGTACGTCCAAAATATGGAAGCATGACATTTGCCAGAACTTCCCCTTCCTTTACTTCTACTTTTGCAGCCGGGCTGTATGCCAGAAATGGTGAAGTTACCATATGCTCTGCCAGAGTGTCGCCCACGATAATATAATCTTTGTCGTATCCGTAAGCGCCCTGATATTCAAGACCCAGATCAAGCTGGAATTTTCCGTCTTTTACAAGACTTTCCCCTGTTACCAGAATTTTGCCGCCGTTTTTAATAAATGCTTCCAGTTTCTTTACAGATTCTTCCTCCAAAACAACACAGTCCGGAAAAATAACGGTATCGAATTCTTCGAAATTATCCTGATATACAATACCAAAGTCTACCTGATCTTCCAAAAGCATCTTTGCAGTGCCTTCGTTGCTTATTTCGTCCTTTGAAAGGTAAATTCCAAGTTTTGCAGTGGAGCTGCCGTGCAGACAGTAAGGCTCGATCTGTTCCGCGTAGCGATATGCATATCCGATATTTTTGTAGGTTTCCATATCCATCTCTCCGTCCGGGTGAAGATGATCTCCAATGGAACAGCCTGCACCGTATGTCATCATAGATGCCACTTCGTATTTCAGTGCTTCCTTTAACTTAAATCCGCCAAATTCTCCCCAGTCTGTATGGAATTTTCCAGTCATTCCCAGATAACCTTTTCCTGTTTTTCCAAAGAACTTCGCCCGGAAAGGCATCTTGTCATATCCACCCCAGGAAGTAGGAAGATCCTCCAGTTCAAAATGCGTAGAACCATTGTGGTACTCCGGACGATTGGGATCTGCGCCGCCGCTGTTAAAGAAAATTGTAGCCTCAGGATGTTTTTCATGAAGAATTTCTCCGCATTTTCTCATAAAATCCTGATGCTTCACTGTGTAATAGTATTTTGCATCTTCTTCTTTTTCCGGGTTAAGTCCCATTTTTTTCATACCCGCTTTACATTCCTCACAGTAGCAGGCTTCCGTCATAAAACAAATATCATAAAAAAGCCCGTCAATGTCTTCGTATCGGTCACACACTTCTCTTGTCAGCTCATAAATATGCTCTGCATAGCTTCCATCGTTTAAGCATAAATCAATCCAGGAGCAATTTGGCTTTGGATCATTCGGCTCTGCATTCAGATCAAAATTCGTGAGCATTGGAGTTCCGTCCTGATTTCTCATCCACCATTCCGGGTGCTTCTCTGCATCCAGGGCTGACCAGCCTGCTGTGATATACACTGGAATACGCACACCAATCTCATGTGCGGCTTCTATCATCTCTCCTAAAAGATCAAAATCTAAATGCGGGTGCATGGTACCGATCTTTGTGGGATAATAACATACACCGTGGTGACATTTTGCAAAAACAGTAATACTGGAAAGATTTCCTTCTTTTAATGCCGCCTGGAAGTTTTCTTTCGAAAATCTGGAACCAATTCCTTCAATCAGCGGTGAAGTATGAAAATCCAGATGCACCTGTCTTGGACTGATCGTATTTTTCAATGTCTTATTCCTCCTGAAATTATTTCTTTCTTCTCATTGTAATGGGAAATTGTCGGAATACAAAGGATAGAATCACGCATCACAAATCTGTTTCCCAACATCTTACAATTTCAGTATACGTTTTTCTTTACATTTGGCAAGATACAAAATTAGCATATATTTTGCTATTATTAGCACATTTTAAATTGCACTGTACAAACAGCCATGTTAAAATAAAAAGCAGATGAATCCATATAAAATCCGAAGAAATAACGTATCAAAAAATATAAAACACAGGAGAAATTCTCAAATGGTATCTGAATATATTGCAAACTTAAAAATAAAACAGTATGGCGGCAGTTTTATCTCCTGCCCTTCTTCCTGGGCTGCCACACGGGTGACTTCTTCCTATCATAAATTATACTTTCCTGTTTCAGGAGAAGCCAGGATTACTGCCAGAGGCCGTACGCATCTTCTGAAAGAACGGCAGTTAATGTTCATTCCCAAAGGAGTCACCCATTCCTTTTCCTTAACAGATTCCTGTCACCTTGAAAAATACTGGCTTCATTTTACCGCTTATTCTGAAGGAACTGATCTTTTTTCTCAGTTTACGGACATTACCGTATGGGATTTTTCCTCAGATGATATTTTTAAAAAGCTGACCGGATATTTCGATCAGCTTTTTTCCACGGAAAGCGCCAACGCAGTGGAGCTTTCTCTTTTGCAGCAGGCGTCCCTTTTTCAGATCTGCGCTCTGCTTTTTGCCCGCAGCCCGGAAAAAATCCCTTCCACCCTTGAAGACGCGCCGCTCCATTCCAAGCAGGCTGTTATCCTGAAGTATATGGATGAGCATCTTGCAGACTCTCTTACCATAGATCAGCTTGCAAAAGTTGTCTATATGCACCCCACTGCTTTTATCCGGTACTTTAAAAACCGCATGGGAATGCCGCCCTTAAAATATATTAAATACCTGCGCCTGGAACGGGCAAAATTATATCTGGAAACCACAGATTATACCATTCAGGAAATCGCCGTACTTACCGGGTTTACAACGACTTCACATTTCAGCAGGGAATTTAAAGCAGTCTACGGAATGTCTCCCGTGCAGGACAGAAAGTCGGTTTATTGAATTTGTTTATTTATCAGCAACAAAAACACCCCTGAAAGTCTGAATTACTTCAGACCTCCAGGGGCATTCTTTACGCTTGGACACATATCATGTTTTTACATGATTTTATTTATTATTTTTCGTTGATAGCTGCCTGTGCTGCTGCAAGACGAGCGATCGGTACACGGAATGGTGAGCA
>URHH01000063.1 GCA_900547615.1 uncultured Blautia sp.
GAAGAGGAAGCGGCATCCGTTTGATATAGCAATTATTTAATATTCGTTATACTAGGCTTTGACGCAATTTTTATCTCCCTTTTTAAACTTCTTCACTATATCATTCTAACCATAATCTCACTTCCATGATCCCTGAGCCACTTTCTATTCTCCTTATAATCCGGCATTACCTCTTCCACCAATTTCCAAAATGATTTTGAGTGATTCATTTCTATTAAATGACATAACTCATGCACAACTACATAATCTACCACTTCATCTGGCATTAACATCAAAAGGCAATTAAAGTTCAGATTTCCTTTATTGCTGCAGCTTCCCCATCTGGTTTTCTGCCTTCGAATTGCAATTTTACCATATCGGACATTCATAAGATTAGCATAATATTTTACTTTTCTTGAAATTACCTTTAAAGCCATATCTGTTAATGCTTGAAGCTCTGTCTCAGATAATTTACTGATACTCTTTAATATCATTTGCCGTTCTTTTGCTCTTTCCAGATGAATACGTATCCAATTTTCTTTTTCCTTTAGAAAACTTTGAATTTCTGTGTTTTTCATTGCTAACGGTACCCGCACAAGAACTGTTATATCTGGTTTTATTTCTATTGAAATCGATTTACGATTACTTCGGATTATTTCAACATTTATCTTGTTTTTCATTTTCTTTTACCTTTATTCTCTAATACTTTTACCGAAAAATAACCTGGATCTCAAAAAAATCGATTCCACATTTGTTCTGTAATTATTTTGTGTCTATATTTCACACACCAGACAATGTGATATTGTATTGTTTCCATATTTCATAAATATATTTTTATTTTAGGAATCAGTCCCAAATCCGCCGGCAGCCAATCCACGCTATAGAGTTCTTCTTTTGTCAGCCATTTTGCTGCCTCATGTTCTTTCAAGACTAATTCACCAGACTTGACTTTACAGATAAAGCAATCCATTGAAAGATGAAAATTCGGATAATCATACTCTACTGTATCCAGTAAATTTATTACTTCAATTTCCGTGTCCAGCTCTTCTTTGATTTCACGAACCAAAGCTTCTTCTGCCGTTTCCCCCTCGTCTATTTTCCCACCTGGAAATTCCCAGCCATCTTTAAACTCACCATATCCCCTCTGAGTCGCAAATACTTTATCATTATCAATAATAATTGCTGCCACTACTCTTATTGTTTTCATATTAATTTATCTCCTCTGTCAGTCACTGACCATATAATCATAAATATCACTTCGTACAGGAACGTCTAATCGATATAAAATTTCAAAGGCATCATCGTTCGTAGATTCCATATGAATTGGCACAGGTTCACCTTCTGCATAAATCTCTCCCAGAAAATAAAATTCCTTTGTCTCTTTATCGTCTTTGTTTTTTCGGACAAAAAGAAAGATTCTGTTATCTTTATCCTCCGGTGTTTGTTTATATATATGAATTGCATCTCCTGATGTAATCTTCCTCGGGTGTTTTGACAATGCAATCAATACATTCTCTGAAAGAAACCGATCCTCATATGCGATAGCCCCTTCTGCTTTATCATAATTAATAAATACAGGTAATGTCTTTGTTTCCTTATCATAAAAATAACCACTTATAATTTGTGCATTCATATTCTTTTTCCATCCAAGTAATCGACACACATCTTCATAATTGTATTTTTGATACAATTGGAAACAGGTATCCTTGTATGCATTAGAATATTGTTCCTGGTATCTTTCTTCTCCAAATGTCAGCAAATCTACTACCATGTCCCTGAATTCCTTGTTTGTCAGCATTTTTTGAAAATCCGGTGCAATTTTATAGCTTCCTTCTTCTGTACGCTCCACAAGTATACATGAAGCATATTTTTTACGTTCCTCTTCTTTGGGAAACTCATTAAACAAGTTTTTTAGACATATATTCAATCACCTGAGCCTCCTTTTCCGAAAGAGAAACCATATAATCCGGCTCATATTTTTTCAAAAAAGCATAATATGAGCCACATTTTTCAAATATCTTGGTTACTTCAATGGCGCCATGTTCTTTAAATTCCAGGACACTTGGAATCCTTCCTAATTTATACTTCAGCGAAGTATATGACTCTTTTAACAGCTTCATATCATTTGTTTTTGCTGTATCGATAGAAGCGTATATTCTCTTTTTTGAAACCTCATCAAAATGAATCGTGGAGCTTCCCGGGATTACACGGGAACCCTCGCGAATATATCTGCGCATTGTATCTTTATTATAACTTCTATCACCCGATAATGCGATCGGAATCATAAAATTATTCATGTAGTTTCCAATAAAATCCAAAATAACCACATATTCCTTGTCTTCATACTTTCTCAGCCCTCGTCCTAATTGCTGAACAAAAACAACCGGAGACTCTGTCGGGCGAAGCATAATGACCTGATTAATTTCCGGAATATCAACACCTTCGTTAAAAATGTCCACTGTAAAAATATAATCAACAGCATTTTTATCTTTTCCATCTGCCACAAGCTGACCGATTACTTTTTCACGCCGTTCCTGATTATCTTCTCCTGTCAGTACTTCTGTTTTATAAAGACTTCCATCTTTTTTATATCTTCGATTAAATTTTAACGATAATTCTTTGGCTTCTTCTTTTCTGCTGCAAAAAATCAGTCCTCTTACACGTTCTCCACTATACCCGAAATATTCTGCCTTCTCAAGAATATAATCTACCCGAACATCGGATATTAAATTTGCAAAGTTACGCACTCCTGCATGGTCATCAAATACTTCTCCGTTTACTTCCAGATCTGTGATGCCAAAATAGTGAAATGGACATAATAAATCCTCTTCTAATGCCTGCTGCAGCCTTATTTCGTAAGCAATATTGTGATCAAACAAGTCATAAATATCATAATTATTTGTGTCAGGGCTTGCTGTCATGCCAAGCCAAAATTGCGGCTTAAAATAGGACATAATTCTCTGGTAACTTTCTGATCCGGCATGATGGCACTCATCAAGAATAATAACGTCAAAAGCATCTATTTCAAACTGCATATGTATCTCCGTCTTCGCCATCATCTGCATAGTAGCAAATATAAAATCTGCCGTTATATCCTTATGATTTCCAGATAAGAGACCATATGTTTTCTCAGTTCCAAACACTTTTCTATAGCTATTTAACGCCTGTTTCGCAATCTGTTCTCTGTGAACCACAAAGAGTATTCTTTCAGGATGTACCTCACGCATAGCAAAAGCAGAAGCCAGCGTTTTTCCTGTTCCTGTACTGCTTGTTAAAAGAGCTTTTTGGACGTTTTTCAAACGAAGTTTCAAAATATTCTGCACAAAAGCAACCTGCATCTTATTCGGAACCAATTTACAGCGTCCCAATTCAATAATTTGCTCCTTCATAGCAGCCTTACGCTGTTTACGAATCATCTTCTCTCTCAGATAATTCTGCGTATATTCTTCTATAAAATCTGAATAATCCTGAGTAGTCACCGAATTCCAAAGTTCTTTAAATTCACCCAGAATATCCTGTGCAATTTCTCCCTGTTCTGTGGAAACAATTTTTGTGTTCCATTCACGATTGCGTGTTACGGCACCGAGTGTCATATTAGAGCTTCCGATAATGATACGATAAATCTCTTCCTGCCGAAAAATATAGCCCTTTGTATGAAATCCACCAGTATCATCATTTGTACGAAACATACGAAGTTTAATATTTTTTAAAGAAGCAAGTTTTTCCAATGCCTCCGGTTCGCTGAACAACAAGTAATCTGTGGTTAAAATTTCACCCGGTATTTCTTTTTCTTCTAATTCTTTCAGAATCTGCAACAAGGGTGTAATCCCGCTCTTCGTAATAAATGCGACACTGATTTTAAACTGGTCACAGCTTGCCAGCTCCTGTTCTATTGATACCAGTACTTTTCTACCCGTTGAAGGGTTATTTGAAAGAAACTCCGGACGATATGCTAAATTTGATTGATATGATGCATGAATTGCCGCTGTTTGAAACCCTTCTATCAGTTCCTTATTATGATCTGTATTCTTAAGCATACTCCGTACCTCAAACTCTTAAATCTTATTTTCTTCTCTGCTATTCTACCTCTCCGGTCCAATCCTTGATTCCACCAAATTCTATAACATTTGTATACCCAAGTTTCACCAGTTTTTCTGCCGCCTGCTTGCTTCTGTTTCCACTGTGGCAATATACGAGTATCATTTGTTCCTTATCCGGAAGTTCGGAAATTTCCTCTGTTCCAATGGTTTCATTTGGAATAAGAATTGCTCCTGGAATATGTTTTTCATCGTATTCTTCCTGAGTACGAACGTCCAGTATAACATAACCCTCTTCTTTTTCCATCAGCTCCATTGCTGCTTCTGCTGATATTTGTTTATAAGATGAAGCTTCCTTTTCTGATCCACCGCATGATGCAAAAGTCATACAAGACAATATTACAAGCGCTAAAGTTTTTAATTTTTTCATATGTTCTCCTGTTTTATTCCCAATCTTAAGTAATAAAACTTACTGATTTTCTATTCTTCTTAATTTTAATTAACTTAAATTGTACCATGAAAATTTTAAGCCATCTACCCAAAACTTTATTTTATACAATAATCGCTCTATTGATGATCCATCATTCTTTTCTCATAAATTCATTTCATAAGATCATGCGATTTGATTAAAAAACAGCGCTGCCACAAAGACAGCACTGTTTTTTACTTCTTATAACACTTCTACCAGTTCAATGTGGAAATTCAGTTCTTTTCCTGCCATTTCATGATTAGCGTCAAATGTAATTGTTGTATTGTTTTTCGCAGCAACTTTAACAGGAAACGGCTGTCCAAGCTGATTTGTCAGATAAACCTGCTGCCCTGCTTCAAGATCTTCTGAACCTGGAAGCTGTGCAATTTCCACATCAAAAATCGCCTCTTCGCTCGGCATGCCGTAAGCTTCTTCCGGCATCAGATGAACGTCTACCGTCTGTCCGACTTCCATATCTGCAACTGCTGCATCAAAGCCTTTGATCATCTGTCCTGCTCCGCAGATAAACTCCAGCGGCTGTCCTCTGTCATAAGAAGAATCAAACTGTGTTCCGTCATTAAAAGTTCCTCTGTAATGTGTGCGGCATGTTTTTCCTACATTTCTCCCTGTTATTTCCGGCTTTGAACCACAGTTTCCGCCACAGTGATCACCACAACTGTGTCCTTCTTCATGATGATGGTTACAATTTACACCGGAATTAACAAGTTCGCCTCGCAAATAAGCTTCTACAACCTCATCTGTATTTCCCTGTGCTCCTGCGCATAACTCCACGCCTGCTTCTGCAAGAGCACTCTGTGCTCCGCCGCCAATTCCTCCGCAAATCAGCACATCTACAGAACTGTCTGCAAGAAGCCCTGCAAGCGCCCCGTGTCCGGAACCACTGGAGCTCATCACTTCACTGGATACCACCTTATTCTCTTCTACTTCATAAATTTTAAAATACTCTGTTTTTCCAAAATGCTGGAATACATTCCCATTATCATAAGTTACTGCTATTTTCATTCTGCTATCCCCATCTCATATTATTTCCTGCCATAGCAAGTTAAGCCTTATTTTACCACATATCCTGGATTCTTCAAAGCCTTTTCATCGCTTCTCTATTACTTTTTCTTCATGAAAAATACTTCTTAATATCCTATTTCTTTTAAAATCTTGTCTACTATGCGGGCATTTTTCAGGGAAAACTCATGTGACACATGAGGGTTTTCTCCGTTTAAAATACAATTTCCAAGCTGTTCCACCTCCAGACAGTAATTGTCCGGTGTACTGACATGAACTTCTTTACAATCATTTTCTTTTTTGATGTAATAAACAAGGTTTCCTTCTGCATTAAATGGTACGGGCGCTTCAATCGTTCCTTCTGTACCATAAAGGAAAAAGCGGTCGCCACGCTGTGCAGAACACATACCGGACACCATACAGGCTCTCCGGTTTTCATCGAACTGAAAATATGCGGAAGCAAAATCGTCAATATGCTGTTCTGTAAAATTACCTATGGCTCTCACTTCTTTCGGCTCTTCTCCGAACATTGTCAGCATCAGGCTGGTGCAATAACACCCAAGATCATAAACGGAGCCTCCCAGCGTCTCACGTCGCACGCGGATATTTTCCGGCGTATAACTGGGTGTTACAAAAATAGATTCCATAAAGGAAAGTTCTCCTATCACGCCGGAATCCAGCGCATTTTTTATGGAAGAAATAAGCGGGCTGTGTAAATATGCGAAAGCCTCCATGAATACAACGCCAGCTTTTTCGCAGGCCTCAATCATCTCTTTTACATCTTCTTCTGTTCCGGATAATGGCTTTTCACATAAAATATGTTTCCCTTTTGCGGCAGACTTCAATACCCACTCTTTGTGAAGAGTATTAGGAAGGGGAATATAAACTGCCTCCACCTCCCGATCATCTAACAGTTCCTCCAAAGACCCGTATGCCTTCTCAAAACCAAACATTTCTTTAAACTGTTCCGCCTTTTCTGCAGAACGGCCTGCTATTGCATATAGATCACAATTTTCGGCTTTTTTCATTCCCGGAATTGTACAGCGCCTTGCAATATCTGCCGTTCCCAAAACACCCCATTTTACTTTTCTGCTCATTTATAAATCTTCTCCTTTATTTTTTCTGCTTATATCCGCTTTTCTAATTCTGTTGCCAGTTTCCGTTTCATATTTTCCAGTTCCTCACCGGAAGGACAATTCTCTTCACTGTACATTTTTTCCATCGGATACCACCAGACAGGGCCTTTTCCGTTATTTCCATATCCTTCCAAATCTCCCGATACCCGCGGAAACAAATGCCAGTGTATATGTGTATCACCGTTTCCCAGCTCTTTTACAAAATACGGATTTGTGCCATTTTTTATCATCTCGATTCTGTCACATATAAAACACATTCTTCTTTCCTCCTGTCATTTCTCCGTTTCATTCACAACCCGCGTCGCCTCTTACTGCTGTAAAAACCGCCTATATGTGGCATCAATACAAAATGCCCCAAGCGGCGCTGTAATAAGAATTGCGATGACTGCAACAGATAAAACAATATTTCCACAGGATAATCCCATTGCCAGCGGCATTCCTCCTATGGCAGCCTGCACAGTTGCTTTTGGCATATAGGCGAGCATACAGAATGTCCTCTCTTTCCTGTTGAGTCTTGTTTTTAACAGGCATACAAGCACACCTGCCATGCGGAAAACAAGCACTGCTAAAACCAAAAGAACAGGCGCTGCTCCTGCTTTTACCGCATACTGAATATCAACCGCCGCGCCTACCAGAACAAACAGCATAATCTCCGAAACAGCCCATAATTTATTAAATTTCGAAGAAAGTCTTTTTGCCACGACCTCTCTTTTTTTCTGGAGAGAAACACCTGCTGCCATCACTCCTATTAAAGCAGAAAAAGGAATTACGTTTGAAAAATAATCCTCAGCCGTTACCAGAATAAAAGAAACACTGAGAAGGATCATTACTTTGGACGTATCACGGATATGTACTCTTTCAAAGAATTTCGCAAGCAGATACCCCACTGCCAGTCCAGCCAAAGCTCCTGTAACAACAGATAACGGAACATCCACAAAGCTTTTTACAGATACGTTTTCTCCCTGGGCAAGCCCTGTAAAAGCAGTAAACATGACAATCACAAACACATCATCTACAGACGCTCCCGCAAGAATCAACTGAGGAATTCCTTTCTTTACCCCATATCCTTCTTCCATAAGTTTGATCATTTTCGGCACAACTACAGCCGGGGAAACCGCAGCTACAACGGCTCCCATAATTGCGGCGTCCAGCGCAGAAATCCCAAGAATACGCGGTGCAAGAAGAATCATTCCTGCCATCTCAAAACATGCAGGAACAAAACACATCAAAATCGCCGGGCGTCCCACCTTCTTTAAATCTTTTATATCCAGAGACAGTCCTGCTCTTGTCAGAATAATAATAAGCGCAATTTTTCTTAAATCAGCCGATATATTTAAAATGGAATCATCAATGACATTTAAAACATACGGTCCCAGAATAATCCCTGTAAAAAGCATACCAAGAAGTCCGGGAAGCCTTATTTTTTTGCAAAGCCAGCCCATAAACATACCTGCCAGCAATATAAGCGCAATACTTAGCAACATTGTTTTCTGTCCTCCTTATTCCCTAAATTTTACCATCAAAAGTGCAAAATAGCAAACCGTCTGTGACAGCCGCGATTGTTTTTTACAAAATTTACTGATATAATAAGGACAAATATCGTATCAGGAGGTTTTTATGTCTGAAGTAGTTAAAAAATTTTTACGTTATGTCGCCATTGACACAGAATCAAAAGAAGAACAGGAACAGATTCCAAGCACAGAAAAACAGAGAAATCTTGCAAATCTTCTGGCACAGGAATTAAAAGAAATGGGCGCTGAAAATGTACGCATTTCTGAAAATGCCTATGTTTATGCCACCATTGGGGCAACAACAGAAAAAAGCGCTCCAGCTTTGGGATTTATTTCCCATATGGACACTGCGCCTTCTTTTTCCGGAAAAAATGTAAAGCCACAGCTCATCAAAAACTATGATGGAAAAGAGATTTGTCTGAATAAAGATCTTCAAATTTTTATGGGGCCGGAACAATTTCCGGATCTTTTAAAATATGTTGGAAAAACACTCATTACCACAGATGGAACTACCCTTCTTGGCGCAGACGACAAAGCGGGCGTAGCAGAGATCATGACTATGGCTCAGTATTTTCTTTCTCACCCGGAAATCCCTCACGGAGAAATCCAGATCGGCTTTACCCCGGACGAAGAAGTCGGACAGGGAGCTGATCTTTTTGATGTGAAAGGTTTTGGCGCTGACCTTGCCTACACAGTTGACGGTGGAGAACTGGGCGAACTGGAATATGAAAACTTTAACGCAGCAAATGTAAAAATCCATGTAAATGGAGCAAATATCCACCCCGGAAGCGCCAAGCATAAAATGAAAAATTCTGTTTTAATGGCATATGAATTTTACAATCTCCTTCCTGTATTTGACAATCCAATGTACACCGAAGGATACGAAGGATTCTTCCATTTAGATGAAATTTCCGGAGATGTGGAACATACGGAAATGGTATGTATTATCCGTGACCACGATATGGAAAAATTCAATGCAAAAAAAGAACTTATACAGGCTGCCGCTGATTTTATGAATAAAAAATATGGAGAAAACACCATCGTTCTTGACCTGAAAGACTCCTATTATAATATGAAAGAAAAAATCCAGCCTCACATGGAGCTGATCGACCTTGCAAAAGAAACAATGGAGAAACTCGGTATCACGCCAAAGGTAACTCCTATCCGCGGAGGTACAGACGGCGCAAGACTTTCCTACATGGGACTTCCCTGTCCAAACCTCTGTACAGGCGGTCACAATTTCCACGGAAAATATGAATTTATCTGTGCAGAATCTATGGAAAAAATCACAGAGCTTTTAATTGAACTGGCGCAAAAATTTGTATCTTAAACCTTTTGAAATCATAAATTGAACCATTACTGATTTTCTGAAATATTATAGAGAAAGGACAGGCACCATGCGCTGTCCTTTTTCTGCTTCTGTGAGTCTTTCAAAAACATTACACAAAGATTTTCGACACAGATTTTTTAATATTCACCTGTTTTTTTGAGGGTATCTTTCAAAACCTCTGCCCGCAGTTCTTTCATATATTCTGAAAATCCAACCTTGTCATTCCCGTGTGTTTTCTGAAGATCATATTCCAACGGAAGCCAGGTGGATAAATCGGACATATTGTGCTGGATCAAAGCCTCCAGCTTATCAATCGCCTTATATATTTTTGCCTCCTGCGTTTTCTGTTCTTCCATCTCTTCGTAAAGAAGACGGAGCTTCTCTTCATATCCCGAAGGCAGCGTTTTTATCCAGTCTGCCAGAAGTTTTTCTTCCCTTTTTTCGTCCTCTTTTGTCTTTTCAAAAGTTGGAATATCCCCTGTAAAAGCCTCTCCCAGATCGTGGATAACGCACATTTCCATCACTTTGTCCATATCTGAATCCGGAAATTCGTCCCGCATAAAAAACGCCATTACCGTCATCTGCCAGCTGTGCTCTGCCACGCTTTCCCGTCTTCCGCCTGATGTATAACAGTGACGGACTGCATCTTTTAATCTTTCTGTCACACTCAGAATATCCAGCAATTCTCTTGGTTTCACATAACTCCTCCTCTCTGAATTTACAGCTTTTTTCTCAGATAAATCATATCTTTTAACTGTACGCCGCCCTCATAAATAGGATGGTCATAATTATCTGTAAAAAAGTTTTTCACAGAATGAGAACGGACAAATCCACACTTTTCATAAAAAGGAATTGTCAGAGGAGAATCGCCCGTTCCCACCTGCAAAATTGCATATTTTCCTCTGTAAGTTTCTTCTATAAACCCTATCAGAGCTTTCCCGTATCCTTTTCTGTGGCACTCCGGAACAACTGCAAGATTTTTTATTTCCAGAATGTTTTTGTCTTCTTCCGTAACCACGCATTCTCCTTTAATTCCGTCGTCTTCCAGAACATACATCGTGCCTTTTTCCAGATATTTTTCTAGCATATCTTCCTGTTCATCTGCCAGCAAAAGCAGATCCATATACTTCTTTTTATTTTCTGAAACCTTGTATATACTCATAATAGCTCCTGCTTCAATCAATTTTTATTTCCAGAGAATTTAACAGCCGAACCACTTCCGGATAAGAAAATCTTGCCTGTTTGAGCTTATGATTCCTTTGTCTCATTTCGAAATTTTTTATCTTTAATAATCTGTTCCTCAAAATAATTTTCCTGCATCTTATTCCCCTCATCTGAGTTCTGTACTGCGAATGACAGCATAAGCGCCGCATGATAAAACTGAAATAATCAGTATCAGGGTTATGGCAGGAAAGAAATAATTTACTGTTCCATCACTCATAAATCCCATCGCTCTCATAAAGAAATCTGCAATCTTATTTACAAGCTCTCTTGAAAATACATACCGGAATAATGCGATTGTCATCAGTATCCCGCCGCCCAGGATAACTCCTAAAGCAATGAATACCATTTTTCCTGCCTTATTCAGCGCCAAAACAGCCAGGTACAAAAAGCAGCAGATAAATACATAGGCAAGAAATAACCATAGCCAGTTCATAAAAATATTATCATAACCATATATGCTGCTATAAAGGGAACTGTAATCATGATTAAAATAATGGATCAGATTTCCAACTATAGTATCTATAAATGCCATCGTTCCACAAATAAAAAAGAACATAGACAAGGTCCCAATAAAGATGATTTTTCGTGTAAATCCGTTCTGGAGCAGCATTTTAAAGTCCTGGCTAAATCCCAATGCTCCCAGTACACCGACATACATTAAACTGTTGATTTCCAGCACATTTGTACCTATATCCTCAAATGTCCCTGTGCTGATTCCAATAATCAGCATAATAAGAGTAACGATCGCATATTGTATTGCGTAAAACAGCCAGATATATTTAAAAGAAGTCATACATTCGTATTTAACAACAGCTTTTAATTTTTTCATATCAGTTCCCGCCTTTCTCCGTTAATTTTACAAATAATTTTTGTAAATTCATGGTTGAAATCTGCAGATTGCTGTCTCTCGGCAACGGCGTCTTTTCTCCCAATACGTAAGCAATTTTTAAGCTTCCCAGCTCATCGCAGCCAATGACATTTTTATCTGAGCAGTAATCGTCCATTTCTTTGGCAGTTCCGGAAATGCTGTACCCCGTATCCAAAAGCGTTTCCACACTTTCCTGCAGAAGAATCTTTCCTTTATCGATCAAAACAACTTCCTCAATGATATTTGCCACTTCTTCAATCAGATGTGTAGCGATAATGATCGTGCGCTCCCCATCTTCATAATCTCTTAAAAGCAAGTCATAAAATAATTCTCTGTGATTCGCGTCCAACCCCAAAACAGGCTCGTCAAAAATCACGTAGGGAACATGCAACGACAGGGCAACTGTCAATTTAAAGATTGACTGATAGCCTTTTGATAATGCTTTAAATCTTTTCTCTATATCAAGATTAAATTTTTCGGCAATATTCAAAGCTTTTTCCATATCAAATTGATCATAAAAGCGGCTGATCCATTTAAAATGCTCCTTGATTTTTAAATCTTTGTCATACAGATCCGTTTCACTCATGCAGAAAATTTTTTCATGTACCTGCATATTTTCTTTTGCCGGAATCTCATCAATAAGAACGGTACCCTCATCGGCAAAAATCCGATTTGCAATAATATTGATAAGGGTGGATTTTCCTGCCCCGTTTCGTCCCAAAAATCCATAAATCTTTCCAGATTCAAAAGAAAAAGAAACGTGATCCACTGCTGTTAAGCCATTATATTTTTTCGTGACATTTCTAATTTAAATCCCCTGCATGTTCATATCCCCTTTCTATTAATGAAATAACTTCTTCTTTCGTCATCTGCAATTTTGATGCTTCTTCAATCAGAGAAGCGATATACTGTTCATAAAATTGTCCCTGCCGCTTCAAACGGATTTTTCGGACCGCCCCCTCTTTTACAAACATGCCCAACCCCCTTTTTTTGTATATAATCTCCTCATCTACCAACATATTCATGCCCTTCAGAACCGTATGAGGATTTATGCTCAGCAAAGCTGAAATCTCATTTGTCGAAGGGATTTTTGTTTCTTCGGGAAACACTCCCGTAAAAATAGAATCTTCCAACTGCTCTGCAATCTGAATGAAAATCGGTTTTTCTATATTCGGATTGATATGCACTGTATCACCGCCTTTGTTTGCATGTTAGTTACTTGAGTAACTAACTATCTTTGGTTATAATATACACATTCTGCCAGATCTTGTCAATAACTTTTGAAAATATTACGGAATAATTTTCTATAGCATAACAAAATGTCCGAATCTCCCGTTTTTTCCAGGACATTCGGACATATGAAAAATTATATTTCGTTTTTCCTAAAATCTACCCCATAGTATCGGCATATCGCCAACCCAATATATTTTGTAACTCCCTTCCCATATACTTTATCTGTTCCCTCCTCCAACTGAGAATGACCCAGATAATCTTTTGCCATCTCCAACAGCAAAGCTCTCGCATTCTCCACTCTGACAAAGCCTTTGCAGCTTTCGCCCAGTTCTTTTACCGCCTCCCAAAACCCGGTAATATCACCATAATGATCTATGACTGCCATTCTGTCCTCTTCACTCATCACTTCCAGAGAATGCCGGATTATTTTTTGAATATCCTCATCTTGAAATGATTCAAAGCTCATCTTATCCTCGCCTTTCAGCATATCAGAAACCCATTCGATCATACCGTTCAGATAATTTCGTTTTCTTTCCAATATTGCTTTCTGTGTTTCAAGAAATCGGCGAATATCCTTTTCCGGCTTATTCACGATCTCCCTTATTTCTGACAGAGGAACTTCCAGTTCCCGAAAAAGCATAATCCGGCGCAGTTTTTTCAATGAATTTTCATCATACAGACGGTATCCCGCTTCTGTCACTTCTGCAGGTTTTAGTAAACCAATTTCGTCATAATAACGCAGGGCTCTTATGCTTACTCCAGTCAGTTCTTGTACTTCTTTTACTGTCTTCATGCGTCCTGCCTCCTTTCCCTTTCAGGATAAAACATTACGTTACGGGAGAGTCAAGAGATTTCTTCTTTTAATATTTACAAAAAGTTTCTCCGAAGCTTTGGAAAAGATTATCACTAGCAGCAATAACAAGAAAGAAGACGTGCAAGATTTTGAATCCTTCAAGCCCTCTGCTGTATCATAGTGATGTTGGCTGTGTCCGTTCCGTCAAGGACTGCCCTACGGCGTATCGGCTTCGCCTT
>URHH01000064.1 GCA_900547615.1 uncultured Blautia sp.
CTGCTAACCTTGACGCTATCCATGATACAGTTCATGAAATGGCAAGAGACGAAGCTCGTCACGGAAAAGCATTCCAGGGTCTTCTTGAGAGATACTTCGGTAAATAATATTTCTTCGGATCTTAAACGATAATTAAAGAATCTTCCCATGTTTGTTTAAAACAGACATGGGAAGATTTTTCTGTATATACATGATATTCTTTATAATATGTTTGACCTTTCCTGTTCCGTATCATACAATAATAATATCTTATGATTAAATAAAAATATATGATTTTACATTATCGTTAGTCTTTACTATTATGAATAAGAAAGGAAGCACAGTCATGCTGGATTTCAGAGTAGAAACCTTCCTGGAGGTATGTGAGGATCTGAACTTTACCCGGGCAGCACAACGTCTGAACCTGACGCAGCCTGCCGTATCTCAGCATATTCGGTGGTTGGAGGAGGCTTACGGCGTTCCGCTCTTTGTCTGTCACGGCAAAAAAATGCAGCTTACTCCTGCCGGAGAAATGCTGAAAAATTCTGCTGCCACCATGAAGCACGACATCATTTCTCTTAAAGAAAAAATGCAGAAAAGCGCAGAAAATCAACTGATTAAAATGGGGCTTACTCTTACCATTGCAGAATTTGAGATCTCAGGAATTGCCGCTGCATATTTAAATCATTATCCCTCTGCGTCTCTCCATCTTTCCGTCGGAAACACAGAAGAGCTTTTACATCAGCTTGAAACGGGAAAAATTGATTTTGCTCTTGTAGAGGGCAATTTTCCAAGAGAAATTTATCACCATGAACTTTATGCAAGAGAACGCTACATTGCCATCTGCGCTCCTGACAATCCCCTTGCCAGCGGAAGCCACACTCTGGACGACCTGATTTCCCACAGACTTATTACCCGTGAAGCGGGCTCCGGCTCCCGAAACATTCTGGAACATTATCTCCAGATGAAAGGATTACAGGTAGAAAGCTTTGATTCTCTTGTAGAAGCAGGGAGTATCGGACTGATCAAACAGCTTGTGGAACAGAATTGCGGAATTTCTTTTCTTTACAGAACTGCTGTAAAGAAAGAACTGGCAGAAAGCAGATTGTGCGAAATACAGATGGAAGATCTGGATATTGTCCATGATTTTACTTTCATCTGGAGAGAAAACAGCATTTTCGCAGAAGATTATCTGGAGATCTACGAAAAGCTTAAAAAACAGGAAAATTTATTTTCTATGAAAGACTAAAATGGAGGAAAACGCATGAAGGTATTAGTCATCGGCGGAGTCGCAGCCGGAACAAAAACAGCGGCAAAATTAAAAAGAGAAAACCGTGATACAGAAGTTACTCTTCTTACAAAGGATAAGGAAATTTCCTATGCAGGCTGCGGTCTTCCCTACTATGTTGGAAATCTTATTGAAACCCGCGAAGAGCTTGTGGTAAATACTCCTGCAAAATTTGCAGGTCTTACCGGCGTAACCGTCTACACAAACAGAGAAGCTGTCTGTCTTGATTCCGCTTCCAAAACCCTTCAGGCGAAAAATCTGGAAACAAATGAAACAGAAACTTACTCCTACGACCAGCTTGTAATTGCAACAGGAGCTTCTCCTGTTATTCCTCCAATTCCCGGAACAGATAAAAAGGGAGTTTTCAAAATGCGTACGCCGGATGACGCGGTTTCCATGCGCTCTTACATAGAGACAGAAGACGTAAAAAAAGCAGTTGTTATCGGCGCAGGATTTATCGGACTTGAGGTTGCGGAAAATCTGCAGGCGCAGGGACTTTCCGTGACAGTAATTGATATTGCATCTCAGGTTATGCCAAATATCCTGGATCCGGAAATGGCTCTTTATGTAAAAAAACATCTGCAGAAAAACGGGATTCGCGTTATTACAGGGGTAAAAGCAGAAGAAGTTCTGGGAAATGACCAGGTAACAGGAGTCCGCACGGGCACAGGTTTCCTTCCCTGCTCCCTTCTTGCCGTAGCAGCAGGCATCCGCCCAAATACTGCTTTCCTTGAAGACACAGGCATGGAAATGTTCAAAGGAACCATTCTCGTTGATGAAAAAATGCGTACCAGTCTTCCTGATATTTATGCTGCCGGAGACTGCGTAATGGTAAAAAACCGTATTACAGGAGAGCCAAAATGGGCTCCTATGGGTTCTTCTGCAAACCTGGAAGGCCGTACTCTCGCGCAGGTTCTTGCCGGCAAAGACAAATCCTTTAAAGGTGTTCTCGGAACAGCCGTATGTAAACTTCCCGGCTTAAACTGCGGTCGTACCGGACTTACAGAAATCCAGGCAAGAGAAGCCGGATATGACGTGATCACAGCTCTTTCTGTGACAGATGACAAAGCTCACTATTATCCTGACGCTTCTTTCTTTATCACAAAACTGATCGCAGATAAAGCAACACATAAACTTCTTGGAATCCAGGTATTTGGACCGGGAGCTGTTGATAAAATGGTAGATATTGCAGTTATGGGAATTAACATGAATGCTTCTCTTGAAGACTTTGAAAATGCAGACTTTGCTTATGCGCCTCCATTTTCCACTGCAATTCATCCGTTCGTACAGGCTGTATACGTGCTTCTGAACAAAATTGACGGAACTCTTACAAGTATGACTCCTGCAGAATATCTGGAAGGAAAGGCAGACGACTACCGCATTCTCGATGTAAATCTTGCTCCTTCCATTCCAGGCGCAGATTACATTAATCTTGCAGAAGTAAACGGACCGATTCCGGGAATTGAAAAAGATGAAAAGCTTCTTCTTGTGTGTGCGAAAGGCAAAAGAGGTTATTTCCTTCAGAACCGTCTGAAACACTTCGGATACACAAATACCGTTGTTCTGGAAGGCGCAACCTTCTTCAATGAAGTGCATGTAAAAAACATTGCTTCCGCCCTTCCTGAGGAAGAAATCAAACGTGTGAAAGCCCTTGGTTTCCTTATGGACAAACGAACAGGAAATCACTTTAACGGGCGTGTTATTACAAGAAACGGAAAAATCACAGCAGAAGAAATCCGTGCAATTACAGAGGCGGCTCAGCTTTACGGAAACGGGGAAATCACTATGACAACCCGTCTTACTATTGAAATTCAGGATGTTCCTTACGAGAACATTGAACCGCTGCGCGAATACCTGGCTCAGGCAGGTCTTATGACAGGCGGCACGGGCTCCAAGGTTCGTCCTGTTGTATCCTGTAAAGGTACAACCTGTCAGTATGGCCTCATTGATACCTTTGCACTGTCTGAGGAAATTCATGAACGTTTCTTCCTTGGCTACAATGATGTTCTTCTTCCTCATAAATTCAAAATCGCAGTAGGCGGCTGTCCGAATAACTGTGTAAAACCGGACCTTAACGACCTTGGTATTGTAGGTCAGAGAGTACCGGAAGTAGATATTGATAAATGTAAAGGCTGCAAGAGATGTAAAATCGAAACAACCTGTCCTGTAGGCGCTGCAAAAATGGTTGATGGAAAAATCGTAATTGATTCTGCCATCTGTAACCACTGCGGACGCTGCGTAGGCAAATGTCCATTTAAAGCATTTGAATCCTCCACTTACGGATACCGTATTTACATCGGCGGACGCTGGGGCAAAAAAGTGGCACAGGGACGCTATCTGGATAAGATTTTTACAGATAAAGAAGAAGTTCTCAACACCATTGAAAAAGCCATCCTTCTTTTCCGCGAACAGGGAATCACAGGAGAACGTTTTGCAGATACCGTAAATCGTCTCGGCTTTGAAAACGTACAGGAACAGCTTCTCTCCGACAGTCTTCTTGCAAGAAAAGAAGAAAATCTTGCTGCGAAAAAACACTTAAAAGGCGGCGCAACCTGCTGATAAAAAAGAACTTTCCAGGCAAAAAAACACCCCGAAAGGAAATTCCTTTCGGGGTGTTTTTAAGTATCTGAATTATTTTCCATAGACAATATCTTCTCGCCCAGCCTGTTATAGATTTCCACTGCATCCTGTACATGACCGGCAGCTCCGGAACCTCCCGGAGCGCCTGCCGTCACAAGGATATATTCCCTGTCTTCTATCTCTGCAAAGCTTGCAAGACAAAGACCTGCTTCGCTTGTATAGCCTGTCTTTCCTCCCTTTATTTCCCCTCCCGCAACCGCAGTACTGGGAAGATTTTTAAACATGGTGCTGTAATATGTAATCCCGTCCGGATGAATATTGGTGACGCCGGTAGAATGGCGGGGCGCTTCTATTACTTCCCGGAACGTATCATTTCTAAGCCCATACTTTAAAAGAACTGCCATATCAAGAACCGTACTGTAATGTTCCGGATTGTGAAGCCCTGTACTGTCACAAAAATGCGTATTTTCCATTCCGATTTTCGCCGCTTTCTTATTCATCAGCTCCACAAAAGCCTCCTCAGAACCGGAAATATGATCTGCCAGAGCAATGCAGCACTCTGCGCCTGATGGCAGAAGCACACCATATATTAAATCCACAGCCCGAACTGTCTCTCCCGGCTGAAATCCTGCCTGTGTGGCATCCTGCTCATAAAGTCCTGCAAACATATCCTGTGTAAGGGTAATCTCCTGGTTTAAATCTTTTATCTCTTCAATTGCCAGAATTGCTGTCATCATCTTTGTCATAGACGCAGGATAAATTCTTTCTTCTGCTCCCTTAGAACCCAGAATTTTTCCGCTGTTCGCCTGCATAAGAACTACATAAGGGCTTTGAATCCCACCTATATCCAATTCTTTTACAACAGGCTGACTGAACTTTAAAAGCCACTCTCCCACGCCCTTATCCCAGCCTACCATAATCACAAGCGCGGCAATCACAATGATTTCCACAAATGTGCACAGCACAATCCGCCCTGTGTTCCTCTGTTTTTTTCTTCTTCCCCTGCTCCGTCTTCTGGTTCTTCCTGCCGGTGACATAAAATCCCCTCTCTTCTTTCTCTTTTGAAACTGTATGATAAAGTTTTATTGTCTGGGGATATTGTAACACAAACCGGAAGATGGTTCATCTAAACAATCTCTAAAATAAAACCATATTTTATAAGGAACATTCTGTAAATCCTTTTTCTGTCAGAACAGAAACCGTTGTAAATCCGGCTTTCTTCGCATGATCCACAGCAATACGATAGCCGTATATGATTCCCTCTGCACTGTGAGCATCTGCCGTTACAATAATGCGTCCGCCCATATCATACCATTCTTCCAGTAAAAAAAGAGCCGGATATGGCATCTTTCGATAACCGCGCGCCATAGCCCCTGTGTTAATTTCCAGCACTGTCTTTGAAGGGCTGACTGTATGAAGCGCCTGCAGTGCAGTCTCTCTATACCACTCTGCATTTTCATCAAAAAACCGGTTTTCTTCGTTGAATTTTGTGATCAGATCCATGTGCCCCAAAACAGGAGGATTCAAAGCCGCCATACGGGATACCTGCTTAAAATACATCTGAACCATATCCTTTATGTTTCCGTTAAACCCTTCATCCCGACATTTGGCAAAGGTGTCTTCGCTTAAATCTACCGGATAATATCTGTCGTTCTCCGGCTGCAGATAATGAACACTGCCAATCCAATAATCAAATCCATCACGTACCACATCAGAACAAATATCCCACTCCAGTCCAAGAAGCACTTCCATTTTCCCAAGATACTGTCCTCTAAGCTCCATTGCCTTTTTTCTGTAGTCTGTCATGTCATATGGTAAAACGAAACCTTTATCCTGAGGCGCCGGCGTATGGCTGTGTCCGGATACTCCATAATACCGGACACCAGCCTTATATGCTGCCTCTGCCATTTCTTCCATTGTATTTTTTCCGTCACAAAAAGCAGTATGTGTATGAACAGAACACAGAAACGGCGTAAGATTATTCATTGCATTCTCTCCTGTTTTACTTTATGGTCAATTACATGGCGCTTTTCCAGCTCCTTTGTAATATCCTCCATTGTAATTCCCATCTGCACCATCAGAACCATCACATGATAAGTCAAATCTGCTATCTCATATATAGTCTCCTCCTTATCCTGCTTGCTTCCGCCGATAATTACTTCTGTACATTCCTCTCCTACTTTTTTCAGGATTTTATCTAATCCCTTTTCAAAAAGATACGTTGTATAGCTTCCTTCCTGAGGCGCTGTTTTGCGTCCTTTAATCAGTTCATAAAGCCCTTCATAGCTAAACTGTTTTAGTTCCTCAGAAAGATAAACCGGCTGAAAGAAACAGCTTTCCTCCCCTGTATGACACGCCGGTCCGTCTTTTATTACCTCCACAACAAGAGCGTCCTTATCACAGTCAGCCGTAATACTTACAACATGCTGAACAGCTCCTGATGTTTCTCCCTTACGCCATAACTCCTGACGGCTTCGGCTCCAGAAACAAGTTCTCTGTTCGTCTATGGTAACAGCCAGACTTTCCCGATTCATATAAGCCAGCGTCAACACCTGTTTTGTATAATGATCCTGTACAATAGCAGGAATCAAACCCTGTTCATCAAATTTTAATTCCATATAAGATTCTCCTCCAATCAAATCCGCATTTCCACACCCCTGGCGCTAAGAAAGCGTTTCAGTTCTTTTATATCCACCTGTTTTGTGTGAAAAACAGAGGCGGCAAGACCGGCATCCATTCCGGGATGTGTAAATAACTCTGCAAAATGTTCCATAGTTCCAGCGCCTCCACTGGCAATTATAGGAACATGAACTCTTGATGCCAGCTCATCCAGCATTTCCAAATCAAATCCGTTTTTTACTCCGTCAGTATCAATGGAATTTAAAACTACCTCGCCTGCTCCGTCAGCAACACCTTTCACAGCCCACTCCATTGCATCAATGCCTGTGTCCTCTCTGCCTCCTTTGGCAAAAAGATGAAACTGCCCGTTTACCCGCTTCACATCCATAGAAAGGACTACGCACTGGTCCCCGTATTTTTTCGCAGCCTCTCCAATCAATTTAGGGTTTGCAATTGCTCCTGAGTTCACACTTACCTTATCAGCGCCGCATTTTAATACCCTGTCAAAATCATCCAGGGTACGAATGCCTCCTCCCACTGTCAGAGGAATAAAAATTTCACTTGCAACCTTGCGCAAAACATCTGCAAACAGGCTTCGCCCTTCTGCTGAAGCAGTAATGTCATAAAAAACAAGTTCGTCTGCCCCTGCTTCGTTATAAAAGCGAGCCATCTCCACCGGATCTGCAACATCCTGCATCCCTTGAAAATTCACTCCTTTTACTACACGGCCATTTTTTACGTCTAAACATGGAATAATACGTTTTGCTAACATACGCCTACCTCCTGAATCACTTTTTTCAGATTCAGCCGTCCTGTGTACAAAGATTTTCCAAGAATTGCTCCACAGGTTCCAATCTCCTCTAACTGTTTTAGCTCTTCCACAGAACTGATGCCTCCTGATGCAGTGACATACAGTCCCTCAATTTTTGCAAGCTCCCGGTATACCTCAAGATTCGTCCCCTGTTCTGCACCGTCTCTGCTAATATCTGTATAAATAACTGTTTTTACTCCGGCATCAAAAAGACGGCGGCAAAAATCCACCCCTTTTTCTTCCGACAGCTCTTTCCACCCGTTAATCGCCACATATCCGTCTCGGGTGTCCACGCCAACTGCAATTTTATCTCCGTAAATTTGTGCCATTCGCGCAGTAAAATCAAAATCTTTTACTGCTATCGTTCCCAGAATACACCGGCTGACTCCCAGCTCCAGATATTGCCGGATTCTCTCTTCTGTCCGGATTCCTCCGCCCACTTCTATATACAGCCCGCCTTGTTTTGCAATGGCTTCAATAGAAGAAAAATTAACCGGAGTACCCTCTCTTGCACCATCCAAATCTACCACATGAAGATATTTTGCACCTGCCTCAATAAAATCTCTTGCCGCAGCGCAGGGCTCTGAGCCATAAACTGTCATCTGTTCGTAATCTCCCTGATAAAGGCGCACCACCTGTCCGCCGCACAAATCAATCGCAGGAAAAATCTGCATCTTTTACCCTCCTATAATTCCGAAAATGCCTTTAAAATCAAAAGACCTGTCTCACCGGATTTTTCCGGATGAAACTGCGTTCCCCACACATTCCCCCGTCTCACAACGCCAGTAACCGATACATTTCCATACTGGGAAACTGCCAGGGTGCTTTCTTCACAATGAGCGGCGTAATAACTGTGTACATAATAAACGTATGCGCCGTTTTCTATATACCGAAATAAAGGGTCTTCTCTTCTGATTTCCAGACGGTTCCATCCCATATGGGGAACTTTCAGGGTCTTATCTGTCAAAGCGCCTTTTAAATCTTCCACCTGCCCCGGAATCAGCCCCAGACCTTTATGCATTCCGTATTCCATACTCGTATCAAAAAGGAGCTGCATTCCCAGACATATACCAAGAAGAGGTTTTCTTTCTGCCTCTTTTTTCAATACGGGAACAAGCCCTGCTTCCTCTAATTTTGCCCTTGCGTCTCCGAACGCTCCCACTCCCGGGAGAATAATCCGATCTGCCGCCTGAAGCCTGTCTGGATCTCCCGTAATCTCCGCCTCAAGTCCCAGAGCTTTCAGACTGCCCGACAAAGAAAATAAATTTCCCACACCATAATCTAAAATCGCTATCATATTCTCACCCTGCCTTACAATATTCCCTTTGTACTTGGAATCTCATCTTTATGTTTCTCATCTATGGCGACTGCCATTTTAAGAGCACGTCCCATTCCTTTAAAAACCGCTTCTATAATATGGTGGGTATTTTCTCCTGCAAACTGGCGTATGTGAACAGCCCCCGGACAGCTGCGCACAAAGGACAGCCAGAACTCTTTTGCAAGCTCTGTATCAAAGTCTCCTGCTTTCGTACACGGCAGTTCCACAGACCAGCCAAGAAAAGCCCGCCCGGAAAGATCGCAGGCACATAAGATCAGGGTTTCGTCCATAGGAAGAAAAAACTGTCCGTAGCGGACGATTCCTCTTTTTTCTCCCAGCGCTTCCGTAAACGCCTGACCCAGACAAATGCCAATATCCTCCACTGTATGGTGATAATCTACATACGTATCTCCTTTACAGCGTACTGTCAGATCTATGTCTCCGTGCCTGGAAAATAATTCAAGCATATGATCCAGAAATCCGCAGCCTGTGGAAATATCCGCCTTTCCTGTGCCGTCCAGATCAAGTGCAAGCTGAATCTGTGTTTCCCGGGTGTTTCTTTGAATTGAGCTGCTGCGCATATCAAATTCCTCCTTCTTGCTGTAAGATACAGGAAATTTCAAAAATCAGTGCCTGCATCTGTTTCTTTGATCCGATTGTAATCCTGAGATAATCAAAAATACGCTCTTCCGGAAACCAGCGCACCAGAACTCCCCTCTCCTTCAGCCTTTGATATAATTCTTCTCCTGAGATTTTATCAGATTTTGCAAATACAAAATTTGCTTTTGAAGGCAGCACGGAAAATCCCAGTTTTTCCAGCTCTGCCGTTGTCCACCTTCGATTTTCCACAATCGTATAACAGCATTTCTTAAAATATACCTCGTCCTCCACTGCTGCAATTCCTGCCGCCATTGTCATACGATTTACATTATAAGGATTAAAGCTGTATTTTACCCTGTTCATCGCTTCTATAAGCGGTACGCTTCCTAATGCGTAGCCAAGACGCGCCCCTGCTAACTGACGGCTTTTAGACATGGTCTGAACAACAAGAAGATTTTCATACTTGTGTATAAGCGGTACGCAGCTTTCCCCTCCAAAATCCACATACGCCTCGTCTACAAGAATAACTCTCTGCGGATTTGCTCTCAAAAGCCTCTCTATTTCCTCCCTCGGAAGCGAAATTCCTGTGGGCGCATTTGGATTTGCAATTACGAGCATTCCCGGAAAATCAAGATATTCGTCCATATCCATCGTAAAATCCTCCCGGAGAGGTATGATATGTGCCTCAAGTCCGAACAGCGCTGTCTGGGCCTTATAAAAGCCATACGTAATATCTGCATATGCAACGGGTTTGCCTTCTCCGCAGAAAGCCCGGAAAGCAAATGCAAGTATTTCATCCGAGCCGTTTCCCGAGATTATATTTTCCGGCTGCACCTTATACCGCTCTGCCAGCACCCTGTGCAGGTTTTTACAGGAAGGGTCTGAATACAGGTTCAAACGCTGCACCTGTTCTTCCATCACTGCCCGGATAACCTTCTCTGACGGTGGAAACGGACTCTCATTTGTATTTAATTTCATATATTCCTGATTCTGAGGCTGCTCTCCCGGAGTATAAGGCGCTAACCTGAATGCCTCTCTGGAAATAAAATCAATCATAACGAAACCTCCCTGTCGTAACTGTCACTCACTGTTCGATTACAGATTTAAGTTTCTTTAAAAGCTCTTCCATTTCTTTTCCCTTCATCTGAAAGCTGGCACGATTGGCAATAAAACGTGCTGAAATCGGCATAAATTTTTCCATTACGCGCAAATTATTTTCTTTCAGTGTTTTTCCTGTTTCCACAATATCTACAATCACATCGGAAAGACCCAGAAGCGGCGCAAGCTCAATGGAGCCATTCAATTTAATAATATCTATATTTCTTCCCTGCGCCCCGTAATATCTTTTTGTAATATTTACAAATTTTGTAGCAACTCGAAGCGTCCGTCCCGGATCGTCTTTAAAATCTTCTCTCCCGGCTACGCACATATGACACTTTCCAAGCCCGGTGTCCAGAAGCTCATATACATCAGCTCCGGATTCCACTAAAATATCTTTCCCCACGATTCCAACGTCTGCCGCTCCATGTTCCACATAGATTGTTACATCGCTTGGCTTCACAAGAAAATATCGAATTCCCGCCTCCGGATTTTCCACAACCAGCTTTCTTGTATCGTTATAATTTTCCGGACAGCCATATCCCACAGATGCCAGCATATTATACACCTTGTCACCAAGCCTTCCCTTTGGCAGTGCCACATTCAGCATGGCCGGCTTTTTCTCTTTATGATTATCATCACTGTCCGGCTGATTTAAAGCATCCAGATACAGTGCATATCCTACTGCCCGTGTGCCGGGGCGAAACTGCGCTGCCAGAGGATCGTAACGACCGCCTTTAAGAACTGCTCTTGGCAGTCCTTCCAGAAACCCCTGCAGCACAATTCCGTTATAATATTTCATATCATTTACAAGGGAAAGCTCCAACTTTAAATGCTCCGTCTGTCCCGAAAGCGCCTGACACAGGGTGCGAAGCTCAGACAGAGCCGCTCCCATAGCAGCGTTAAGAGCCAGAACTTCCGCATTCTCCAGAACCTCCTCCCATGTACCGGACAGCCTCCCCAGTTTACAAAGAGCGTCGATTCCCTGTTTTGAAAGACCTGCATTTACCGCAAGCTCCTGCAAATCATGCCAGTTTTTGTTCTGGATACAGGTAAACAGCTGAGGACGAATTGCTTCCGGAGCACCTACCGCATCTAAAAGTCCTGTAACAAAACCCATATGACTGACTTCAAGCACGTATTCTTTCCCGGTAAGTGCAAGACTCTGAATTGCCAGGGATACTGCCTGAGCCGTCACTTCATCATCCACATTTCCGATACATTCCACTCCCATCTGGCTGATTTCCTGAAATGTGTGGCTTTCCTGACTTGGTCTGTATATTTTTTCCTGATAATAAAATCTGCCGCAGCCGTTTTTTTCAATCCTGGCATTTTTTGCAATAGAAAGCGTCACGTCCGGTTTGAGAGCCAGAAGACGCCCGTCCAGGTCTGTAAATGTAATCAACTGCTCAGAGGGCAAAAAACGGCGGTTTTCCTGGTAAAGGCTATATTCTTCAAACCGCCCCATATGATACTGCAGAAAACCTGCTTTTTCATATAACATTCGTAATTGTAAAGAAACCCTCTCCTGTGGTTTTAAGAAATCAAGATTCAATTCCATAAGCACTCCTCCTGCAGTATTTATCTTTTCACCATTTTACTTTATTATATTAGAAAAGTAAAGTGATAATTTAATAAATTTACAGAAGCTCCAGCCTGATTTCGGCAGCTCTTGCATGTGCTGCAAGTCCTTCCCCGTGTGCCATACGTGATACAAGGGGCGCAATTTCTCTCATTGCCTCTTGCTGATAACGCTGAAATGTACACACTTTTAAGAAGGTTCCGACCCAGACTCCTCCTGTATAACGGGCAGCCTTCACTGTAGGCAGCGTGTGGTTGGTACCTGACGCATAATCTCCGAACACTTCTCCTGTCTCCTGACCGATAAAAAGAGAGCCGAAGTTTGTAAGTTCCGGAAGAACGCTTTCGTCTTTTAAAATTACCTCAAGATGTTCCGGCGCATAATCATTTACAAGGGCAACTGCCTCCTGCAGACTGTCTGCCAGAACAACTTCTCCATAAGATTCCCATGATTCTGATGCAATTTCAGCTGTTTCCAGCGTTTTCAGCTGTTTTCGGACACACTCTATCACTTCCAGGCCGAGTTTTTTGCTTGTAGTCACAAGGATACTCTTCGCAAGCCGGTCATGCTCTGCCTGAGCCAGCATATCTGCCGCCAGAATACGGGCATCTGCACTTTCATCTGCCAGAGCCAGAACTTCGCTTGGCCCTGCAAAAAAATCAATTCCCACCTGTCCGTAGCACTGTCTCTTTGCTTCTGCCACATACTGATTGCCGGGTCCCACAATTACATCAACCGGTTTTATCTGCCCCGTTCCATATGCAAATGCCGCAATCGCCTGCGCGCCCCCGACAACGTAGATTTCATCAGCGCCTGCAATGTCCATAGCTGCCAGCGTCTTATAGTGTATTTTTTCTGTCCCCTTCACAGCCGGAGCACAGGCAATTACCCTCCGGACACCGGCAGCTTTTGCAGGGATAATGAGCATAAGCGCTGTGGAAAACAAAGGATAGGAGCCTCCCGGTACATAGCAGCCGCATGAGGAAACGGGTATGACGCGATGTCCCAGACTGGAATCTGGAATTGCAGAAAATCCTTCCAGATTTTTCAGGCAGTCACGCTGCGCTTCTGCAAAGGCACGGATATTCCCGGCCGCCTGGCGCAGATCTTCCAGTTCCTGCTCACTCATCTTTTCATATGCCTCATCAATTTCCTGTTGTGCAACTCGAAATTCTCTGCGGGAATTCCCGTCAAAACGCGTATTGTATTCCAGAATGGCTTCGTCACCGGATTTACGGATATTATGAATGATTTCTGAAACCTGCCTGCTTCGCTCTTCTTCCTCCTGCGCCGGGCGAATCATTCCTTTTTTCAAATATTCCATTATCGTACTCCTCCTCTGTCTAGTTTTGATATAAATATTTTATCGCATTTCCGTGTTAAATTGTCAAGAGGTTTTGTATAATTTTTGCAATATTGTATTTTTTTCTTTGCAATACAACAGAAAAACCCCGGAAACCTTACGGTTCCGGGGCATCTTACGCTTGGACACAAAGTTATCTTGCGATAACACTATATATAATTTATCTGTTAATCAGTGCTTACTCAACGATAGAAGCAACACGGCCTGATCCTACAGTACGTCCACCTTCACGGATAGCGAAAGTAAGACCCTTGCTCATAGCGATTGGGTGAATCAGTTCGATTGTCATTTCGATGTTATCTCCAGGCATGCACATTTCTACGCCTTCTGGAAGGTTACAAACACCTGTAACGTCTGTTGTTCTGAAGTAGAACTGTGGACGGTAGTTGTTGAAGAATGGTGTATGACGGCCACCCTCGTCTTTTGTCAGAACGTAAACCTGAGCTGTGAATTTTGTATGGCATGTAAGTGTTC
>URHH01000065.1 GCA_900547615.1 uncultured Blautia sp.
AATACAATCCCGCCTATGGGCGTCGGCGTGAAAAAGAGAGCGACACCCAGCACCGCTAGGATCATAGAGGCAATCGTCAGTAGGACGGCACAAATATCAAACAGGAACACCAGCAGAGCCGCCAGAAGGGATAACGCTAAAGCAAAGGGAGCAACCAATATTTTCAGCAGTATCTTCAAAACCTCCTTTATCTATCCTTCCTACCTCTATTTTATCACGCCTGTCCGGGGACATAAATGTTGCGAAAGATTAGTGAATCCTGTCCTAAATCGTAAGCGCAAAATAATTCGACGGATTGTGTTGCCCTAAAAATCATTCCATAATAAAGGACTTTTTGAAAGCCTGACAAAGCTTGGAGCTGATGCAGCTTATAAGAGAAGGGTCCTGAAAAAACAGATTGCCCGCATTGTACAGTATCCGGGAATCATCGGCTGTGTTCTTGGATTTGCCTTTGCTCTTGCCATGAACTTTATGAATGACGGAAGGCTTGTTGCACTGGAAATAAAATCGCTGGCCATTCTGGCAGTTATGCTGCTAGGAATCGGGATTATCTTATATGCGGTTTATAAATATGCAATGAATAAGGCAGAGAAGATTGTAATGTAAAAAATCCTGTGGTACAATTAAATACAGAAAGACCGGGAGCCGCTGTCCTTGGACAGGGGCTCCTGTAATATTACAGGAAGGAGTTTTCAGAAGAATGAAAAACAGAAAAATACAGCTTACTCTCCGTTTTTTTAAAGGCGCGAAGAGATACTTTATAGTGGCTGTCATCGCTTCTTTTATTACGACTGTTTTTAATTCTCTTACGCCGCAGATATTCCGTTTTACTATTGATTCTGTTCTGGACGGAGATAAGTATCCGTATCTGGCAGAGCATCTTTGGGTGATAGCGGGCGTTCTTGTGGGAGTTGCGATGCTGTCGGGAGCAGCCATGTTTTTCAGCCGCTTTTTCACAGCGAGAGCAGGCGAAAATTTTGCAGAAAATATGAGAAATGCTCTGTATGCCCACGTGCAGAGACTGCCTTCTGCATGGCATGATAAAAACCAGACAGGAGATATTATCCAGAGGTGTACTTCTGATGTAGAGGTCATTAGAAACTTTGTCGTTACCCAGCTTTTGGAAGTGTTTCGTACCGTGTTTTTAATTGGTGTTTCCTTTGCCATGATGTGGTCTATGAACAGAAAATTATCCGGTATTGTACTTCTATTTGTTCCTGTTATTGTAGTATATTCGGCAGTGTTTTACCGTCTGATTGCAAGAAGATTTACAGACGCGGACGAGGCGGAGGGGGAATTGTCTACTGTAGTTCAGGAAAATGCAACGGGAGTGCGCGTTGTCCGGGCATTTGGAAGAGAACAGTATGAGATGGAGCGTTTTCGGAAAAAGAACGACGCCTTTGCAAAGCTCTGGATACGTCTTGGAACCTTGTCCGGTCTTTACTGGGGAATGGGCGATCTGATCACAGGTCTTCAGGTTATTACAGTGATCGTAGCAGGCGCTCTGGAAGCGGTAAACGGAAATATTTCCGTGGGAGAATTTATTGCTTTTGCATCGTATAATACAGCGCTCGTGTGGCCGGTGCGAGGTCTTGGACGTATTCTTTCCGATATGAGCAAGGCAGGGGTTTCCTTTGAACGTGTGGATCATATTATAAAGGCAGAGGAGGAAGCATACGGCAGGAAAGAAGAAGCGCCGCTTTCCGATTTTGATATTTCATTTTCACATGTAAGCTTTGCTTATGAGGAGGGACAGAAGGTTTTATCAGACGTGAGCTTCCATATTCCCCAGGGAAAGATATTCGGTATTTTAGGCGGAACAGGAAGCGGAAAATCCACAGTTACGCAGCTTCTGGCGCGGTTTTACGAGCTGAAAGAAGGAGAGGGAAGCATTTCACTTGGAGGGCAGGATATTCGTGAAATTCCTCTTGAAATTCTTCGAAGGAATGTGGCGATGGTGCTGCAGGAGCCGTTTCTTTATTCAAGAACTATAAAGGAAAATATAGCGGCTTCAAACCCGGATGCAACCTTTGAGGAGATAAGAAATGCGGCGAAAATTGCATGTGTAGACGATGCGATTATGAGCTTTCCGGACGGATATGATACGCTTGTAGGAGAGAGGGGTGTGACCCTTTCCGGAGGACAGAGACAGAGGGTTGCAATAGCGAGAATGCTCCTTCAGAAAGCCCCGGTGCTTATTTTTGACGATTCCTTATCTGCTGTAGATGCAGAGACAGACTCGCTTATACGAAAAGCTCTTTCTGTACATATGAAAGGCTCTACTGTGATCCTGATTTCCCATAGAATTACTACATTGATGGCGGCAGACGAGATTATGGTGCTGAAACAGGGAAGAGCAGAAGAGATGGGAACACACAGCGAACTGATCGCGAAAAACGGGATTTACAGAAAAATATACGAGATTCAGATGAGTCACGACGACAGAAACGAGGTGAGAGAAAAACATGGCAGCTTATGAAGAGCAGGAGTATAATAAGCCGTTTCAGTTTCGAACATGGGCGAAGATGCTTCCCTTTTTCAAACCGTATAAAAAATACTTTTTGATCACACTGGGACTGAACATTCTGCTTGCAGGAGTGGATATTCTTGTTCCTCTTTTCCAGAGTTACGCGATCGATAACTTTATTGTGCCTGACACAAAAGACGGAATCGGTGTGTTTACTCTGGTGTATGTGGGAATGATCGTTCTTCAGGCGCTCAGCGTATACATTTCCGTACATGCGGCAACCGTAATCGAAATGAATGTGGGAAAAGATTTGAAGTGGGCGCAGTTTGAGCATCTTCAGACGCTTTCTTTTTCCTATTATAATACAACGCCGGTGGGGTATATTCACGCAAGAGTTATGAGCGATACTTTGAAAATTGCGAGTATGATCGCATGGGGACTTGTCGATATGTTCTGGGCATTTATTTATGTGGCAGGCGTATTTGTGATTATGTTTTTCCTCAATGTGAAGCTTGCTTTTTTCCTTCTTCTGACTGTGCCGTGTATTGCAGTTCTGACTGTGTTTTTTCAGAATAAAATTCTGAAATGGAACAGGAAAGTAAGGAAAATCAATTCTCAGATCACAAACGGCTATAATGAGGGAATTACAGGAGTAAAAACATCGAAAAGTATGGTGATCGAGAAGAATAACGAGAAGGAATTTTTTAAGATCACAGGAAGCATGAACCATGCGGGAAGCAGGGCTGCAAAGCTCAATGCGATCTACATTCCCCTGATTCTTTTCTGCAGTTCCGTTGCCTCTGCCTTCGTGCTTTCAAAGGGCGGATATATGGTGGAAAACGAGATTATGCAGCTTGGTGTCCTTTCCGTATTTATCTCTTATGCAGTCGTTATTTTTGAGCCGATCCAGCAGCTTGCAAGACTGCTTGCAGACCTGATTTCCTGTCAGGCAAATATAGAGCGGATCACGGATTTACTGGCGCAGAAACCAGATGTGACAGACAGAGAAGAAGTCATGGAAAAGTACGGAGATAATTTCCATCCGAAGAAAGAAAACTGGGAAAAAATAAAGGGAGATATTACATTTGAAGACGTTTCATTCCGTTATCCTGACGGAAAAGAATACGTTCTGGAGCATTTTAACCTTCACATTCCAGCAGGCACAAACGTAGCCATTGTAGGGGAGACTGGAGCAGGAAAGTCAACGCTTGTAAACCTGGTCGGAAGATTTTTTGAGCCTACAAAGGGAAGGATTTTAATAGACGGGGTAGATTACAGGGAGCGTTCTCAGCTCTGGCTTCACAGTCAGATGGGATATGTGCTTCAAAATCCCCACCTGTTTTCCGGTACAGTAAGAGAAAATATCCGCTACGGAAGACTGGACGCGACAGAAGAAGAAATCCGGCTGGCAGCAGAGCGTGTATCTGCAGATGAGGTTGTGAAAAAGATGGAAAAAGAATACGACAGTGATGTGGGAGAAAGCGGCGGAAGACTTTCCACAGGGGAGAAACAGCTGATTTCTTTTGCCAGAGCAATCCTTGCAGACCCGTCTATTTTCGTGCTTGATGAGGCGACCTCCTCCATTGATACGGTGACGGAACAGTTGATACAAAATGCAACGGAGACACTTTTAAAAGGTCATACCTCCTTTGTGATCGCACACAGGCTTTCTACAATTAAAAATGCAGATCTGATCCTTGTGGTAAAAGACGGAAAGATCATAGAAAGAGGAACACATAAGGAGCTGCTTGCGCAGGAAGGATATTATCAGACGCTTTATTACAAGCAGTTTGAGGAAGAATCGGTGTTATTTTAATGTAAGAAAAAGACTTTTTCAGTGAGAAAAATACCCGGAATATGTTTACAGTTCAAGGGAAGCTGTAAAATATTCCGGGTATTTTAATGCTTATAGTTTGTATTATTTATCGTGGATTTCGCTGTGAAGCTCCTGGAGAGATTTCAGTTCTTCCGCTCCGTGTTTATTCACATAGCGGATACCTTTTGCAGTTGCTTTTGCTGCTGCGATGGTAGTCATGTAAGGAACTTTTGCCTTGATCGCTGCCTTACGGAGGTAGCTGTCGTCATGGATACTGTCTTTTCCAACAGGAGAGTTCACGATCAGATCTACCTTGCCGTTTGTAATTAAATCAAGGACATTCGGACGTCCCTCAGAAAGCTTTTTCACTTTTTCAGCAGGAATTCCAGCCTGATCGATCAGGTCGTAGGTATTTCCTGTTGCCAGGATCTTAAAGCCGTCTTCGTGGAATAGTTTTGCCACTTCTACAACTTCTTCTTTGTCCTTGCGGTTTACGGAAATCAGGACAGTTCCCTCAAGAGGAAGTTTTGCCTGTGTTGCTTCCTGTGCTTTGTAGAAGGCTTCACCGTAGGACGGAGCAAGTCCGAGAACTTCTCCTGTGGAGCGCATTTCCGGTCCGAGGATCGGGTCAACCTCCTGGAACATGTTGAACGGGAAGACTGCTTCTTTTACTCCGAAGTATGGAATTTCCTGCTCTTTTAATGATGCAACAGGAGAAGGACGTCCCGTAATTTCAGAAGTAATAATATCAGTTGCAAGAGGAACCATACGAATGTTGCATACCTTTGATACAAGCGGAACGGTTCTTGAAGCTCTCGGGTTTGCCTCCAGAACGTAAACCTTGCCGTTTTCAATGGCATACTGCATATTCATAAGACCTTTTACGTGCATTTCTTCCGCGATTCTGCGTGTATATTCCTTGATGGTCGCTACATTTTCCTCGGAAATATGAGCGGAAGGAATAATACATGCAGAGTCTCCGGAGTGAACGCCTGCAAGCTCAATATGCTCCATAACAGCCGGTACGAAAGCGTGTGTTCCGTCGCTGATCGCGTCTGCCTCGCACTCCATTGCGTGATTTAAGAAACGGTCAATAAGGATTGGACGGTCCGGTGTAACGCCGACTGCGGCTTTCATGTAGTTTGTCATACTTTCATCATCGTATACGACTTCCATACCGCGTCCGCCAAGTACATAAGAAGGACGAACCATAACCGGATAACCGATTTTTGCCGCGATTTCGATCGCTTCCTCAACGGTTGTTGCCATTCCGGATTCCGGCATAGGGATTTCCAGTTTTTCCATCATCTCACGGAACAGGTCGCGGTCTTCTGCAAGGTCAATAACAGAAGGAGAAGTTCCAAGGATTTTTACGCCGTTTTTCTCAAGCTCTGCAGCAAGATTTAACGGTGTCTGTCCGCCGAACTGAGCAATCACGCCAACCGGTTTTTCTTTTCTGTAGATGCTTAATACATCTTCCAGAGTCAGAGGCTCAAAGTACAGTTTATCGGAGGTATCGTAGTCTGTAGATACAGTCTCCGGGTTACAGTTTACGATAATTGTCTCAAATCCAAGTTTTTTAAGAGCAAGAGAAGCATGTACGCAGCAGTAGTCAAACTCGATACCCTGACCGATTCTGTTTGGACCGCCGCCGAGGATCATGATCTTCGGTTTTTCTTCGGAAACCGGATTTTTGTCTTCGCCGTTATAGGTGGAGTAGTAGTATGCGCTGTCTTCTGTTCCGCTTACATGAACGCCCTCCCAAACTTCTTCCACGCCGATAGATGCGCGGTGATTGCGAATGTCTTCCTCCGGGATTTCCAGGATCTGGCTTAAATATTTGTCGGAGAAGCCGTCTTTTTTTGCAGAAGTCAGGAGTTCATCAGAAGGAAGGCTTCCTTTATTTGCAAGAAGGGCATTTTCTTCCTCCACAAGTTCTTTCATCTGCTCGATAAAGTATGGCTTGATTTTTGTGAGCTCATGAAGCTCTTCGATAGCAGCGCCTTTTCTGAGCGCCTCGTACATAACAAAGTGGCGCTCGCTGGACGGAGTTGCGAGAATGTGAAGAAGCTCTTCTTTTGTCATGCTGTCGAAGTTTCTTGCGTGACCAAGACCGTAGCGTCCTGTTTCCAGGCTTCGGATTGCTTTCTGGAAAGCTTCTTTATAAGTTTTTCCGATGCTCATAACTTCGCCTACAGCGCGCATCTGTGTGCCGAGCTTGTCTTCTACGCCTTTGAATTTTTCAAATGCCCAGCGTGCAAATTTAATTACTACGTAATCCCCGTCCGGAACGTATTTATCAAGAGTTCCGTATTTTCCGCAGGGAATATCCTTGAGTGTAAGACCTGCTGCAAGCATTGCGGACACAAGAGCGATCGGGAAGCCGGTTGCCTTGGAAGCAAGGGCAGAGGAGCGGGAAGTACGCGGGTTGATTTCAATGACAATGATACGGTCTGTTACCGGGTCATGGGCAAACTGTACGTTTGTACCGCCGATTACCTGTACAGATTCTACAATTTTATATGCCTGCTCCTGAAGACGTTTCTGGCATTCCTCAGAGATAGTAAGCATTGGTGCGGAACAGAAGGAGTCTCCTGTATGTACACCGAGAGGGTCGATATTTTCGATAAAGCAGACAGTGATCATGTTGTTGTCTGCGTCACGGACAATTTCCAGCTCAAGCTCTTCCCAGCCGAGAATAGATTCTTCTACAAGAACCTGTCCTACAAGACTTGCCTGAAGACCTCTGGCACATACGGTTTTCAGTTCTTCTCTGTTGTATACAAGACCGCCGCCTGCACCGCCCATAGTATATGCTGGACGAAGAACAACCGGGTATCCCAGTTCATCTGCGATTTTTAAGGCTTCTTCTACAGAATAGGCAACTTCGCTTCTTGCCATTTCAATGCCAAGTGCGTCCATTGCTTTTTTAAATTCCACGCGGTCTTCTCCGCGCTCGATGGCATCAACCTGTACACCGATAACTTCTACATTGTATTTCTCAAGAATACCGGCTTTGTTTAATTCTGAACACAGGTTAAGACCGGACTGTCCTCCAAGGTTTGGAAGCAGTGCATCCGGACGTTCCTTTGCGATGATCTGTTCCAGACGTTCTACATTAAGAGGCTCTATGTATGTAACATCTGCTGTTTCCGGGTCAGTCATGATAGTTGCCGGGTTGGAATTTACCAGTACAATTTCATATCCCAGTTTACGAAGTGCTTTACAAGCCTGTGTTCCGGAATAATCAAATTCGCACGCCTGTCCGATAATAATAGGACCGGAGCCAATAATCAGTACTTTATGTATGTCTGTTCTTTTAGGCATATTATTTTCCTCCTTCGTTACTACTACTTATTATATGGAAAATTTGAAAAAGCTCAAGTTTTTTTGCGTTTTCTTACTAATTTGTTGGTGCGTACAAAAAAAATAAGGTTGAATTGTATTACAATTACCATATCAAAATGTTTTTGTTGGAAATTAAAAAGATTTTTAGCTCATTGCATAAAAAGCATCAACATAGTTTATGTCCGTTTGCAACCAGCTTGAATTTACATCCAAGAACTTCAGAAGCACGTTTGCACATCAGCATTCGCTGAAGAAAAATTTCAAAATAATCCATAACGCTGCAAATGCTGTCATCTAATTCAAGATTCATCTGAATAACTTTTTTATCTTTCATAAGTTCCAAAGAAGAAGAAAGAGCCGCATAATTTACCCTGTCATGAATATCGAAGTTTGCAGGTGTAGGATTTTGTACCCGGTTTCTTCTTACATCTGTTTTGTCAGCGAGAATTAATGCAGCAGATACCGGGTCTACGGCACTGCCTGTTTTTTCATCATGATTTCCGATTGCAGTAATTACTGTAAGGATATCGGAAAGAGGCATATTTAATTTATTTAAAATCTGATAAGAAAGCAGTGCGCCGCTGTGAGCATGGTCATGGCGGTTAATGCTGTTTCCGATGTCATGCATATATCCGGCAGTTTTAGCAAGCTCTGCTTTATGCTTAGAGTAGCCCAATTTTAAAAGGATAGTGCCAGCGGTTTCGGCTACTTTTGCAGCATGCTTTCTGGAGTGTTCTGTGAAACCGAGTGTTTTCAGCACCTCATTGCCGTGTTCAATTAATGTATTGATTTCATGTGATTTGCGAATTTCTTTATATGAAAATATTTCTCCCATAATGTATCTCCTGTCGCTGGAATTTCCTGTTTTTGTGATGAAATATAGTATAAAAGTAAGTTTGGCAGGATTCTATCCCTGAAGAATAAAATTTCTGTAAAGGGAGTGTAAATCTTGACAAACATTTTAAAGAAGGTATAATCTGTTAATATAGTTCTATAAAGAACAGTTCAAAAACAAACAATTAAAGAGAGGAGGAGCTCATGTGTCTACCACAGATTATCTCATGAATATTCGGCAAATTACGAAACTTCATGAAAATATGCTGAAGAAAATATGCGTGAAATATGACTTGTCTCTGATAGAAGCGAATATTATAAGCTTTCTTTACAATAATCCGGGAAAGAATACAGCAGGAGATATAGTTGAACTCCGGATGCTATCCAAGGGAAATGTTTCCCAGGGAGTGGAGCTGCTTGCCGGAAAAGGATTTCTTTTAAGAAATCAGGATAAAGAAGACAGAAGAAAAGTCCATCTCAGGCTTTCAGACGCTGTCCAGCCTGTTACAGAAGAGCTTAAACTGGAAAAACAGAAGTTTCAGGAAGCGCTTTTTGATGGTTTTACAGAAGAGGACAAAAAGATGCTGGAAGAATTAAACAGGCGGGTTATGGAAAATACAAAAAAGGCGTTGAAAAGGAGTGAAACAAATGAAAGAAGATAAGGATTTTCTGGCAAAAGAGCCGATAGGAAAGCTTCTTTTAAAGCTGGCGCTGCCTACAGTAGCGGCACAGATTATCAATATGCTTTACAATATTGTAGACAGGATTTACATAGGGCATATTAAAGGGGTAGGAGCGCTGGCGCTTACGGGTGTTGGTGTATGTATGCCTATTATTATGATTGTAACAGCATTCGCCGCACTTGTAGGAAACGGAGGTGCGCCGAGAGCCTCTATTTTTATGGGAAAAGGGGAAAATGACACAGCGGAAAAAACTCTCGGAAACTGTTTTACTTTACAGATTATTATTTCTGTTGTACTGACGGCAGTTCTTCTTATCTGGAACAGAGACCTGCTTATGGCGTTTGGCGCAAGCGAAAATACCATTGAGTATGCAGTGTCTTATATGAACATTTATGCTATTGGAACAATCTTTGTTCAGCTTACACTGGGAATGAACGCCTTTATTACGGCACAGGGCTTTGCAAAAACAGGAATGCTTTCTGTTTTGATCGGCGCAGTTGTAAACATTATTCTCGACCCGATTTTTATTTTTGGATTTGGACTTGGCGTAAGAGGCGCTGCTCTTGCAACCATTATTTCTCAGGCAGCTTCCTGCGCATGGGTTCTGATCTTCCTGTTCGGAAAAAAGACGGTCCTGAAAATCCGTGTGAAAAACCTGGGACTTCAGAGCAGGATCATTCTTCCGAGTATTGCTCTCGGACTTGCTACTTTTATTATGCAGGCAAGTGAAAGCGTCATTTCCGTATGCTTTAACTCTTCTCTGTTAAAATACGGCGGAGATATTGCAGTCGGCGCAATGACGATTCTTACAAGCGTTATGCAGTTTGCCATGCTGCCGCTCCAGGGACTTGGACAGGGGGCGCAGCCGATCATCAGTTATAATTACGGCGCAAAAAATGTAGGGCGTGTGAAGAAAGCGTTCTGGCTGCTTTTGAAAGTCAGCTTAAGCTATGCAGTTCTTCTGTGGGCGTTTATTATGATCTTCCCGCAGGGATTTGCAGGAATGTTTACTTCTGATCCGGAACTTTTGGTTTTCACAAAGACAGCCCTTCGTATTTACACAGCCTGCCTGTTCCTGTTCGGAATCCAGATGGCGTGTCAGATGACATTTACTTCTCTTGGAAAAGCAGGTTCCTCCATTATCGTAGCTGTTATGCGTAAATTTATCTTGCTGATTCCGCTGATTTACATTATGCCTGCAATTTTACGCGAAAACAAGGCGGTTGCCGTTTATATGGCAGAGCCGATCGCCGATTTCCTTGCAGTGACATTTACAGCAATTCTGTTCTTCTTCCAGTTCAGGAAGTGTCTGAGACAGATTGAGCAAAAAACGTTTTAAATAAAAATCCTCTTTCATATGTAATTTTTCATATGAAAGAGGATTTTTATACTTTTTATTTTTCCAAAAACATTATTTTTGAAATATGATTAGAAGAATTAAAATGAAATTCCACGTTTTCAGGATCGTATAGCTGCCTGGAAACATAAAGAGGAGTTTGAAATTCATCTGTTTGCATATCTTCAAAAATGAATAAAGGGCTGTTCTTTTTTATATTCAGGAGAGATGATTCTTCCGGGGTTGCGTAACGAAATTTTAAAACACGGGAAAAATTACATACCTGGATATTATACTTGTTTTTCAATAATTCAAAAAGTGAACTTTCTAAATTTTCATTTATAAGAAAATTGAGACTGGGGCTGTAGTAATTAATTTCCAGTTGTTTTGGTTCGTTATCTACAAAACGTAAACGTGTAGAACGAACTATTTTGGTATCTTCTGAAATATTTAAAAATTTCAAGTATTTAGAAGGGGCATAGACCTTTTCAATGCTCAGAACCTCGGAGGATGCCTTTTTACCTGCCATACGACAGGATTCTGTAAAACCTATGCTGTCATTTGCGTCAAAGGAATCTTTTTGTGGCAGAGCGACAAAGGTACCTTTTCCCTGTGAGCGTGTAAGCAGACCTTCTTCTACCATTTCTGTAATAGCAGAACGAATGGTAATTCTACTGACACCTAAAGTGCTTACAAGTTCCGCCTCAGAAGGGATCTTGTCTCCTGGCTGTAATTTTTTTCGGGCAATCAGGTCATTTATGAATTGTATTGCCTGCTTGTACATGGGAATGGAACTGTTCGGGTTAATTAATGTACTCATTGTAAAACTCACTCCTGCGTTTTCATAGCGATGGTATAATTTGGTAATACGGTTAAAGTATACTATTTTTATCATATCAGAATTATTGAAATATGTCCATTGTAGATTGTTTTTGTTATTTTACAATTTAAGATTTACATATGACGAAACATAATGTAATATAATGTATTATAACATATGGAGGAGAAAAAATGAAGTACAAAATTATAGCAATAGATTTGGACGGAACATTGGTAGATTCTAAAAAGAATATAAGTGATTATACTTGCAGAATTATCAGAAAATACATGGAGAAAGGAGGAATCGTTGTATTAGCCTCTGGAAGACCAACATATGGGATTTTGCCCATTGCAGAGAAATTGAAGCTGGAACAGGGAAGGGGATATATTTTATCTTACAACGGAGGCGAGCTTTTTGAATGTTCCTCCAAAAAGGTTATATTCCAGCAGACGATGCCAGAGGATGCGCCTGGAAAATTGAGTGATTTTGCCAAAGAAAATAGATTATCTATTTTAACGTATACGGGAACAGATATTATCACGGAAACACCAGACGAAAAATATACTCAGGAAGAAAACTACATTACGAAAATGAGAATTGTCCCAGTGGAGAATTTTACAAAAGCTGTAAATTTTCCTGTTGTAAAATGCTTGATAACAGGAGCACCTGAGTATATGAAAGAAAGAGAGGATATGTTAAAAGAGCTTTACGGAGAAAAATATACGATTTCCCGTTCAGCTCCATATTTTCTCGAAGTACAGTCTAAAGGAATAGATAAAGGAAAAACTTTGCAAAAACTGGCGGAAATGCTTGATATAGATATGGAAAATGTCGCTGCTTTTGGGGACAGCTATAACGATCTTTCCATGTTGAATTGCGCAGGGATTGCCGTTGCAATGGAAAATGCCGCTCAGACAGTAAAATTAAGTGCAGATGTTGTTGCGCCTTCAAATGATGACGATGGAGTTGCGATTGTTGTAGAGAGAATGATGACAAGAAAGCTTGTTGTTTTTGATCTTGACGGAACATTGAATAAAACAGAATGCTTTGCTTTCCCGGCTATAAAAAAAGCTCTGGAAGATTATGAGGCTTCAGATATACCGGATCAATGGATATATGAAAGTTTTGGTGCGAAGGATGAAGATACTTTGAAGCTTTTTTTCGGTAATCGGGCAGAAGAGATAGGAGAAGCATTTTGGGAGCGTGTTGATATGTACATAAAGGAAATGTTTTATCAAAACATGGAAGCATACAAAGGAGCAGAGGATTTATTATGCCGGCTAAGACAAAGAGGATATATGCTTGCAATCTGTTCAAATGCAGAGAGGGAGTATATAGAAATGGTATTAAAAAATTTAAAAATAAGGCATCTGCTTGATGAAATTGAGCCAGCAGCGAAAGGAGAGCATAAGGAAGAGACATTAGGAAGATTGATGAAGCGCGTGCATCCATATAAAGCGGTTATGGTAGGAGACCGCTTTTATGACAGTGAAGCGGCTAAAGCAAATAATATTTCTTTTATCGGATGTCTTTATGGATATGGAAAAGCGGAGATGATGAAAGAAATTTATAAGGTTGATAAACCGGAAGAGCTATATAAGTATATAATCCATATTCTTCAATAGATGAAAAGACCCGGATAGTATTTTACTAAGAGATACTATCCAGGTCTTTTTTGAATTGTGAAAAACATACAAAATCAAAGTGTAAAAATTGTGAAAACTAGACGTAATTTTGAAAAAATGAATAAAGCTATTTACAAAACAGGAAGGATGTAATAATATAATACCTGTCTTTCGGAGTTGAGTTAAAAAAATAGTGCTAAGCCACGGATTAAAACCTA
>URHH01000066.1 GCA_900547615.1 uncultured Blautia sp.
TTTCATTACTATTTGTGCCGCCAACTGAAAGGCGGCGGAATGGAGATTTACATGAAACTGGGACAGACGATCATAAGCATACGAAAAGAAAGAAAAATGACACAGGAAGAATTTGCCCGAATTTTTCATGTGACACGACAGACAGTATCCAACTGGGAAAATGAAAAAAGTTATCCGGACCTGGAAACTCTGGTTCGGATAAGCGAAGAATTTCAGATTTCCCTGGACGCTATGCTAAAGGAGGACGTGCAGATGGTAAAAAAAATAAACAGAGAAATTCAGTTCAGCCAGAAGTTTAAGAGAGGGCTGAAAACTGCGGCAGGCTGTGCTGGTATTTTGCTGCTCCTTGGCGCGGGAATTTATGGCGTGATGTGGCAGCAGGCAAAAACCTCTCTGGAAAAAGCATTCCGGGAAGGCATTGAGAAAAATCAGTTTCAATTTGACGAGAAAGAGGGATATTATAAAAAGGCAGCTTCAGAAGATGCCCGCTATATTCTTCCAAACCAGAAGATGCCGGGATATTTTGATTTTTCTTTTCATTTCCACAATACGGTTCTGGATTATTATGGAACAGCAGAAGGGAAAAACATACAGATAAGATGGTCTGAGATGGGAAAAGAAGAGGATATTGTGTCTTCCGTTTCTTATCTGGACGAAGAGGGCAATCTGGAAAAATCTCTTTCTGAAAAAGAGGAGGAAAGCCTCTGCGAAAAAAATGAGACAGTCCGGGAAGCGTTAAAAGAGGGAGAAAGAATCTTTGCGGAGGTTTATAAAAGATAAAAAAAGAGGGTATCGCAATCATATGATTCAGCGATACCCTTTTGACGCCTTAGGCTCTTTCTACGTTACCGGATCTTAAGCAGGAAGTACATACGTACATTTTCTTATTTCCGTTCTCTGTTTTAACTTTAACAGATTTAACGTTGGATTTCCACATCTTGTTAGATCTTCTATGAGAATGACTCACGTTGTTTCCGAAATGAGCTCCTTTTTCACAAATTGCACATTTAGCCATGATAGCACCTCCTTGACGCTTTTTTTCAACAGACTTTATTTTAACAGATGAAAATGGCTTTTGCAAGCAAAAAAAGGAAAAATGTGAAAAATAATATTTCTTTTTCTTTCAAAAGAGGGTATAATACACATAAACATAAAATTTGAAATGAAAATTGGAGGTAACCATATGAATGGATGTATAGATTCCGGATTGGGCCGGATTGTCATTGATACGGACGTAATTGCCACTTATGCAGGCAGCGTTGCAGTAGAATGCTTTGGCATCATTGGAATGGCTGCTGTCAGCATGAAGGACGGTCTTGTGAAGCTGCTTCGAAGAGACAGCTTAAGACACGGAATTAGCGTAAAAATTACAGAAGGCAACAGGATTCGCCTTGATTTCCATGTAATCGTGGCATATGGCGTAAATATCAGCACAATTGCAGATAATCTTGTCAGCAATGTAAAATATAAAGTCGAGGCTTTCACAGGTATGGAGATTGAAAAAATCAATATTATGGTGGAAGGCGTACGTGCCATAGATTAGGATTAGAGGAGGAACTTGTGGTGAACAGAAAAACCATAGATGCCAGTACACTTTCCAGAATGTTTCTGGCAGGAGCCAAAAATCTGGAAGCAAAGAAAGAATGGATTAATGAATTAAACGTATTTCCTGTACCGGACGGAGATACAGGAACAAATATGACGCTTACGATCATGTCCGCTGCCGCAGAGGTGGGGGCTCTTGGAGATACTGACATGGAATCTCTGGCAAAAGCCATTTCTTCCGGTTCTTTAAGAGGAGCAAGAGGAAACTCCGGCGTTATTCTTTCCCAGCTTTTAAGAGGCTTTACGCGTGGTGTAAGAAAATATGAGGAGCTTGACGCGCCTTTAATTGCAGCGGCAATGGAAAGAGGCGTGGAGACTGCCTACAAAGCAGTTATGAAGCCAAAAGAAGGTACGATTTTAACAGTGGCAAAGGAAGCTGCGTTAAAGGCTGTTGAGATCGCAGAGGAAATGGAAGACCTGGAAGAATTTTTCCGCGAGGTATTTGTACATGCAGAGGCGACTCTTGCAAAAACTCCGGAAATGCTTCCTGTATTAAAAGAAGCGGGAGTTGTGGATTCCGGCGGACAGGGACTTCTGGAAGTGTTCCGCGGTGCAGTGGACGGCTTCCTTGGAAAAGAAGTAGATTACTCCCAGTTTGAGAAGAGTGCAGCTCCGGCTGTGACAAAGATTTCGCCTCAGGCAGAAGCGGATATTAAATTCGGTTACTGTACAGAATTTATCATTATGCTGAATAAAGAACTGCCGGAGGAAGAAGAACATAGCTTTAAAGAATTTCTCATGTCGATCGGAGATTCCATCGTTCTTGTAGCCGATGATGAAATTGTAAAAGTACATGTGCACACAAACCACCCGGGACAGGCAATCGAGCGCGCACTTACTTACGGTTCTCTCTCCAGAATGAAAATCGACAATATGAGAGAAGAACATCAGGAGAAGCTGATCAAAGATGCGGAAAAACTTGCGGCACAGCAGGCAGAAGAGGAAGAGGCAAAGGCAGCAGAGCAGCCTCCTAAGGAAGTTGGCTTTATTTCTGTTTCCGCAGGAGGCGGACTGACAAATATCTTTAAAGACCTGGGTGTGGACTATCTGATCGAGGGCGGTCAGACCATGAACCCAAGTACGGAGGATATGTTAAATGCCATTGCAAAAGTAAACGCAAAGACGATTTACATTTTCCCGAATAATAAAAACATTATTCTGGCAGCAAACCAGGCGCGTGATCTGACAGAGGACAAGGAGATCGTGGTAGTTCCAACAAAGACGGTTCCACAGGGGATTTCCGCAATTATCAGCTTCGTTCCGGAGAAAAACGGCGAGGAAAATCTGGAAGCCATGATGGAAGCGGTGTCCAGAGTGAAGACGGGACAGATTACCTATGCTGTCCGCGATACAAGAATTGACGATAAGGAAATCCATGAAGGCGATATTATGGGAATTGGCGACAGCGGCATTCTTGCGGTCGGAAAGACAAAAGAAGAAGTGGCAAAAGAGACAATCGCTTCTATGATGGATGAAGACGGAGAGATTATCAGCCTTTATTATGGCGCAGATACAGAGGAAGCAGATGCCGAGGCTCTTGCCGAGGAGCTGGAAGCTCTGTATCCGGATTGCGAAATAGAAGTAAACCAGGGCGGACAGCCGATTTACTACTATATTATTTCAGTAGAATAAGAGAAGGGGCGGAAGAAAGTCTTCCGCTCTTTTTTTCAGGAGGGAAATATGGACAGACCACTTCGTTCTTTAAAAGGAGTAGGAGAAAAAACAGAAAAGCTCTTTCAGAAAATCGGAGTTTCCCACTACAGAAGAACTGCTCCGGTATTATCCGCGTAATTATGAAGCGTATGAAGAACCGATTCCCATTGAGGAATTGAAAGAAGGGTGCATTGCGAGTATTCAGGCTACGATCGTATCTGGTGTGTATGTAAATAAAGTAAGAAATCTTCAGGTTATTACGATTACGGCAGCAGATGCCACGGAAAAAATCGGAATCGCCTGGTTTAATATGCCATATCTGAAAAATACGCTGAAAAAGGGCAGTGTTTTTATATTCAGAGGCCGTGTTGCGAGAAAACAGGGAAAGCTTCAGATGGAACACCCGGAAATCTTTACGCCTGCGGCATACGGGGAAATCCTCCACAGTCTGCAGCCAGTGTATGCGCTCACAGCCGGACTTTCCAATAAAACCATCGGAAAGCTTGTCCGCCAGGCAATGAAGGAGCAGACGCTTCAGATGGAATTTCTTCCGGAGGAAGTAAAAGAGAGATACCATCTGGCAGACGATAATTTTGCAGTGGAAAATATCCATTTTCCGGCAAATATGGAAAAGCTTCTCATGGCGCGCAAACGCCTTGTGTTTGATGAATTTCTGTTTTTCATCCTTGCGGTGCAGATGTTAAAAGAGCGGACGGAAACTGCGAAAAATGAATTTCCCATGACGCCTGTATGGACGACGGAGGAAGTGATGGAGGGACTTCCTTACAGCCTTACAAAAGCGCAGCTTAATGTGTGGCATGAGATAGAAAGAGATTTGCAGAGCCACAGTCTTATGTCCCGGCTTGTGCAGGGGGACGTGGGCTGCGGAAAGACGATCCTGGCTTTTCTTGCTCTGATCATGACAGTGGAAAACGGGTATCAGGGGGCGCTTATGGTTCCCACGGAGGTTCTAGCAAAGCAGCATTACGAAGGGTTTCAGGAGCTTCTGGAAAAACAGGGAGTAGCTTCTTGCAGACCGGTTCTTTTAACAGGCTCCTGCACAGCAAAGGAAAAAAGAGAAATCTATGAAAAAATCGCTTCCGGAGAGGCAAATGTAATTATTGGAACACATGCGCTTATTCAGGAGAAGGTATGTTATAAAAACCTTGCCCTTGTCATTACAGACGAGCAGCACCGCTTTGGAGTAAAGCAGAGGGAGGCGCTTACAACAAGAGGAAATCCGCCACATGTGCTTGTTATGAGCGCCACCCCCATTCCCAGGACTCTTGCCATTATTTTGTACGGCGATCTTGATATTTCTATTGTGGACGAGCTTCCGGCTGCAAGGCTTCCTATTAAAAACTGCGTGGTGGATACTTCTTACAGGAAAAAAGCATACGCGTTTATGGAGCGGCAGATTCAGGAAGGACGCCAGGTATACGTCATCTGCCCTATGGTGGAGGAGAGCGAAGGTGCAGACGGGGAAAATGTTCTGGACTATACAGAAAAATTAAGAAGTATTTTTCCGGAAACGATTACAGTGGCAGCCCCTCCCGGAAAAAAGAAGCCAAAAGAAAAAAACAGGATCATGGAAGAGTTTGCGGAAGGAAAAATTAAAATTCTGGTATCGACAACCGTTGTGGAGGTCGGAGTAAATGTTCCAAATGCCACCGTTATGATGGTGGAAAATGCCGAGAGGTTCGGGCTTGCCCAGCTGCATCAGCTCCGGGGAAGAGTAGGGCGCGGGAAACATCAGTCCTACTGTATTTTCATGCAGGGCAACGGGGCAAAGGAAACATCGAAACGGTTGGAGATCCTGAATAAATCAAACGACGGATTTTTTATAGCGGGGGAAGATTTAAAGCTTCGCGGCCCCGGAGATCTTTTCGGGATCCGCCAGAGCGGTCTTCTGGAATTTAAGCTGGGAGACATTTACCAGGACGCGGATATTTTAAAATCTGCAAGCGAGGCAGCAGGCATGATCCTTTCCTGTGACCCGGATTTGAGCCTTGAACAGAACCGGAAATTAAAAGAAAAACTGGGTCAGTATATGAAGGAAGATTTACAGAATATGGGTCTGTAGAAAAACAAAATCTTGCAAAAATCTGCAAATAGTAGTATTCTATGAAACGTAATCAATTATTAAACCTTGTAAGGAGGCTATCAAATGGCTAGAAAGATGACAACAAAAAAAGCAGACACAACTGCAAAAACAGCATCTGTGAAAGAGACTCCTGCAAAATCTGTTGCTGCCGCACCTGTAGAGAACGCTGTAAAAGCTGAGACTGAAAAGACAGAAAATGCAAAAGTAACCGCTGTTAAGGAAGAAGAAAAAATGGTAGAAAAAGAAACACCAGCTAAAAAAACAACAACAAGGAAGGCTGCTTCCAAAACTGCCGCACCGAAGAAAACTCCGGCAAAGAGAACTGTTGCAAAGAAAGCAGAGACAAATACAGAAGTGTATGTTCAGTTCTGGGGCAGAGAAATACATACAAAAGATGTTGTAGAAAACATTAAAAAAGTATGGACAGAAGAGATGGGCAAAAAAGAGTCTGATATGAAAGATCTGAAAGTGTATATCAAACCGGAAGATAATGGCGCGCATTATGTGATCAATGGCGACATTACTGGCTTTATTGGAATGTAATTGAAATCTGTACAGTAAAATGCCGGGATATGAGATTTCATATTCCCGGCATTTTTCTGCAAATATAAGTGTTCTGATATTTAGAGGCGGTTTAGAAACCGGACTGGCTTCCTGCAGAACCGCTGGACATCTGGCGCTCCTGCGCCTCGATCATCTTTTTCACCATATATCCGCCGACGCTTCCGTTCTGTTTGGAAGTAAGGTTACCGTTGTATCCGTCTGTAAGCGGAACACCCAGCTCATTTGCAACTTCGAATTTAAAACGGTCTAATGCGCCTTTTGCTTCTGGTACAACTGCTTTGTTAGAAGAATTGTTGTTTGACATGATTCATTTCCTCCTTGGTTGTTTGTTTGTTGTTACACTGCTAGTATATGAAAAAATTAAAATAATACACTGGCAGTTCTTGTATATAGTGGCAGAATTATGAAAATATTAACAATCTATGAAATTTGTATATTTTAAAAGATTTAATTGCACTTCTTTTAGCTATTTGTTATAATGTCAAATAGGGAAATTAGATTTTACGAAAATGGAATGGCAGAATGGAGAGTGAATTATGAATTTAGGAATTATTGCACATAACAGTAAAAAGGTATTAATTGAAGATTTCTGCATTGCCTATAAAAATATTCTTGCAAAACATGAGGTTTATGCGACAGGAACTACAGGAAGAAGAATCGAGGAGGCCACAGGGCTTCATGTTCATAAATTTCTGGCAGGAAGTATTGGCGGCGACAAACAGTTTACAGAGATGATCGAGAGAGAAGACATGGATATGGTCATTCTCTTTTATAATCCGGTTATGATGGATCCGAAAGAGCCGGACATCACAAATATTGTAAAAAAATGCGACCAGTATAATATTCCGGTTGCCACAAATATTGCCACAGCGGAGCTTCTGATTCTGGGACTTGCCCGTGGAGATCTGGATTGGAGACTGAATCTGAAATGAGAGTCATAGCAGGAAAAGCAAGACGTTTAAATTTAAAAACAGTTCCGGGGATGGATACGCGCCCCACAACAGACAGAATAAAAGAAACCCTGTTTAATATTCTCCAGCCGGAAATGCTGGACTGCCGTTTTCTTGATCTGTTTGCAGGAAGCGGCGCAATCGGAATTGAAGCTTTGAGCCGTGGAGCAGCAGAGTCTGTTTTTGTGGAAAAAAATCCGAAGGCATGTGCATGTATCCGGGAAAATCTGGCATTTACAAAACTTGCAGAAGGTGGTAAACTGCTGAACATGGACGTGCTTCAGGCGCTGCGTTCTCTGGAGGCAAAAGGTGCATTCGACTGTATTTTTATGGACCCTCCTTACAATCAGGAACTGGAAAAGGAAGTTCTCCTGTACCTGAAAGAAAGTGAAACGGCAGATGAGAATACTCTGATCATAATAGAAGCGGAGCTTTCCACTGATTTTTCTTATGTGACAGAGCTGGGATATGAGCTTTTGCGCGTGAAAGAGTATAAGACAAATAAGCACATTTTTTTAAAAAAGAGAAAGTGAGAAAAATACATGGTAGTAGCAGTATATCCCGGAAGTTTTGATCCGGCTACTTATGGGCATCTGGATGTGATCAAACGTGCCAGCGTATCTTTCGATAAAATAATTGTGGGAGTTTTGCATAATTCTGCAAAAAGTCCGTTGTTTTCTGTGGAAGAACGTGTTAATATACTAGAAAAGGCGACAAAAGATATTCCAAATGTAGAAGTGAAGCCTTTTGAAGGTTTGTCAGTGAATTTTGCAAGAGAGAATCACGCGCAGGTTATTATAAGAGGGCTGCGGGCAGTTACAGATTTTGAGTATGAACTGCAGATGGCACAGACAAATCGTGTCCTGGCTCAGGATATAGATACTGTTTTTATGACTACAAGCCTTGAATACGCATATTTAAGTTCCACCATCATGAAGGAAGTTGCGTCCTTTGGAGGAGACTTAAGCAAGTTTGCACCGCCTGAGATCATCGAGGCGGTAAGACAGAAAATGCCGAAAGATAAACAGATAAAATAAGGAGAGTGTATTATGAGCAGCAGAATTGAACAGATTATTGATGAGATTGATGAGTATGTGGAGAGCTGTAAATTTCAGCCTCTTTCTACTACCAAGATTGTCGTACAGAAGGAAGAAATCATGGAGCTTCTCAGAGAACTTCGTCTGAAAACTCCAGATGAAATTAAACGCTACCAGAAGATCATCAGCAACAAAGATGCCATTCTGGAAGATGCGCAGGCAAAGGCGGACGCGATCATCGCAGACGCACAGACAAAAGCCCAGGAACTGGTAACACAGCACGAGATCATGCAGAAGGCTTATGCACAGGCGAACGAGACGATCAATGCAGCAAACAAACAGGCACAGGAAATTCTGGACTCCGCTACAGAAGATGCAAACAGCATTCGTCTGAGCGCGATCACATATACAGATGAAATGATGGCAAATATTGGTTCTGTACTTGACCAGACACTGGAAGATGCAGGCGGTAAATATAAGATGTTTATTGATGCGCTTCAGAGCTGCCTGGACGTAGTAAACCAGAACAGACAGGAGCTTGCGCCGCAGACAGCTCAGGCTGCAGCTATGTCCAGTTCTTATCATGCAGAAGACAGCTCCGCTGATGAAGAACTGTTAGACGAGCTGGGTGACAACTAAGACAAGAAGTGCAGTGAGAGCTGCATGCATACATTTTGCGGCAAAGTAGGGGAGAACAGAAATCTGTCCTTTTAATACGCTCTTTGTCTGAGCGAGGATACATAAGCCTCCAAAGGCAGTCATCGTCATGGCATAGAGATATTTCTTCATATAAGAAAGACCCGAGAGCGCAAGCTGGTGAAGTCCGGTTGTAAGCTCTGTGATGCCGAGAAATATGTATTTTCCTTCAGAATCAGACGGGCAGAAGTGACCGATCACTGCTCCCAGGATAGAGAAGAGAAGAATATATCCGCCGAGACGGGTGATGGTTTCGAAACCGTTCATAATAGAGACGTCTATGACAGCTCCTGGAGAGCTGACAGCGGATGTCTCTTTTTTTGACGGTGATATGGGTGTAAAGGTTTTGTTTTTATAAATAATAAAGCGGAAAAACAGCATACATATAAGGCTTGAGAGAAATAAAATCCCTGCGATTTCTTTTATCTCCGTCCTTCCGCCGAGACAGATTTGTGAGACATAGGCAGTGAGAAAAACGGGACTCGGGTTGTTGGAAAAGGTGAGGAGATACGAGGCTTCTTTTTTGCTTATTTTATTTTCCTGATATAAATCAGAGGCAAGCTTTGCGCCCATAGGGTATCCGCAGAGCATACCAAGAAGGAAAACATAAGCGCCGCAGGGAGTCAGTCCCAGAAATTTTTTCCAGAAAGAGGAAAGCGGGCTTAAAATTTTTTCGATTCCCTTTGTATGCAGAAGAATTCCGGTTAAAATAAGAAAGGGAAGAAGCGTGGGGATCAAGGTGTTCAGCCACAGCTTCATTCCGTCTCTGGCAGCAAAAAGAGCTTCCTCCGGATATTTCAGGAGGAAAAGAAGAAGGCAGATAACGCCGGCTGTTGTAATACGTTGTTTCATATGCGCCTGCTTGTTTTTTTCTTAAATATATGGCGTTTTATGAGGATATATGATTAATAAAATTGGAGGTGTCATTTTATGGCAGTACTGGAACAGTGTGAGCCGAAAAGAGTATTTCATTATTTTGAGGAGATTTGTAAAATTCCTCACGGCTCAGGAAATACAAAAGAGATCAGCGATTATCTTGCAGGCTTTGCAAAAGAGCAGGGCTTAAATTATGTACAGGACGAGCTGAATAATGTGGTGATTTATAAAGAAGCGACAGAAGGGTATGAAAATGCGCCTGTTGTCATTCTTCAGGGACATATGGACATGGTGTGCGAAAAACGTCCGGACGTGGTTCATGATTTTACAAAGGATGGTCTGAAGCTTTCCGTAAAAGACGGATATGTTTCCGCAAACGGCACAACGCTTGGAGGAGACAACGGAATCGCAGTTGCTTATGGTCTGGCGCTTCTGGAGAGCAAAGATATTCCTCACCCTGCACTTGAAGTCCTCATTACAGTAGACGAGGAAATCGGACTTCTTGGGGCAAAAGATTTTGACTGCAGCGTTTTAAAGGGAAAGAGATTTATTAATCTGGATTCTGAAGCAGAAGGAAGCATCTGGATCAGTTGTGCAGGCGGACTTTCTGCATACAGCCGCATTCCTGTCCAGAGAGTAGAGGCAGAGGGAGTAATTCTCACAGTGAAAATTTCCGGCCTTATGGGCGGACATTCCGGTGCGGAAATTGATAAAAACCGTGCAAATGCCAATGTTCTTATAGGAAGATTTTTATACGGACTTAAGAAAAAATGCGAGTACGAGCTTGTTTCTGTAAATGGTGGACAGAAAGATAATGCCATTCCGAGAGAATGTACAGCTGTCCTTGCAGTTGGAGAAGAGAGCGTTTCAGAAATTCTTTCCTATGCTTCCTGGCTTCAGGGCAAATTAAGAGAAGAATATACAGGAAGTGATGAGGGAATTACTGTTTCTGTAGAAAACGAGGGTGTGAAAAAGACAGAAATCATGCATCCTACAAGCAGGGAGAGAGTTCTTTTCTATCTTATGAATATCCCGTTTGGCGTATTAAAGATGAGCGGAACTATAGAGGGGCTCGTTGAGACGTCCAACAATATCGGAATCTTAAAAACAGATGACAGTGAAGTTCTGGCAGTTTCCAGCGTGAGAAGCTCTGTGGGAGCAGCGAGAGACGCTGTGGCAGATAAGCTAGAATACCTTACAGAGTTCCTGGGAGGCGAATTTGAAATCCAGGGCGCATATCCTGCATGGGAGTACCGTAAGGATTCCCCGCTTCGTGATAAGATGGCAAAGGTATATGAAGAGATGTACGGAGAGAAGCCAAATGTAGTTGCTATTCATGCAGGACTGGAATGCGGTCTTTTCTACGAAAAAATAGAAAATCTTGACTGTGTGTCTATTGGTCCGAATATGAAGGATATTCATACTTCTGAGGAAATGCTTGAAGTTGCGTCAGTGGAAAGAGTGTGGAAGTATCTTGTAAAGGTTCTGGCAAATCTGAAGGATTGATAAAAAAAGAAGGCTCCGGCAGAAACGCCGGGGTCTTTTATTTTGCATAAACAGTATATAACACTTGACAACAGTATTATACTGTTATATACTGTTAATCAAATAGGAGGCCAACTATTATGGAGATTATCATCAATCATACATCTATGCAGCCCATTTACGAACAGATTGCGGATCGGATCAAGGGTATGGTTATGGAAGGAAGTTTAAAAGCGGGAGAAATGCTGCCTTCTGTAAGGACAATGGCAAAGGAACTGAAAATCAGCGCTCTCACAGTAAAAAAAGCGTATGATTTCCTGGAGGAGGAAGGCTTTGTTGTAACAGTCCACGGAAAAGGAAGCTTTATCGCAGAACATAATCAGAATCTTATGATGGAAGAACGCAGAAAAGAAACGGAGGCTGCACTGGAGCAGGTTATCCGAAGAAGCCGTCAGGGCGGACTTTCGGATGAGGAAATCAGAGAGCTGTTTGAGCTGATTATGGAGGAAAATATATGTTAGTGGAAATGAAATATGTGAAAAAGCATTACCGGGATTTTTCTTTGGACTGTTCCCTGCAATTAAAAGAGGGCTGTATTACAGGGCTGATAGGAGCAAACGGAGCAGGTAAAAGTACGGCTTTTAAGGCGATTCTCGGTCTGATTCGACCGGAGGAGGGAGAAATTACCATACTGGGAGAAAAGGGAGGTAACCTTACAGGGAAAACAAAGGAAGAAATCGGAGTGGTTCTTCCGGAAAGCACGTTCAGCCGGTATCTGAAGGTGAAGCAGATTATTCCGATTATGAAAGAACTGTATTCTCGGTTTGACAGAGAATATTTTCTGGAACAGTGCAGAAGATTTTCCATTCCGGAAGATAAGATTTTAAAGGAATTTTCCACAGGAATGCTGGCAAAGCTTAAAATCCTTCTGGCGCTTAGTTATCATCCAAAGATCCTCATTTTAGATGAACCTACTTCAGGGCTTGACGTATTGACACGAGATGAGCTGCTGACTGTACTCAGGGAATATATGGAGGAGAGTGAAGAGAGAGGGATTCTTATCAGCTCTCATATTTCCTCGGATCTGGAGGGACTGTGCGACGATATGTACATGATCCATCAGGGAAGGATCATCATGCATGAGGAGACAGACGTACTTCTCGATGAATATGGAATTTTAAAGGTGAGCGCAGACGAATACAGAGAGCTTGATAAAAGCTTTCTTCTGAAAAAGAAGAAAGAAAACTACGGATACAGCTGTCTGACAAAAGAGAAGTATTATTATATGGAAAATTATCCTTCTTCTGTGGTGGAGAAATGTTCTCTTGACGAGGTGATTTCCATTATGGTAAAGGGGGAGACAGTATGAAAGGATTATTAAAAAAAGACCTGGCGATTTTGTTTTGCAACAGAGCCATGCTCGTTGCGGCAATTATTGTTTTTGCAGCAGTTGCGTTTATGGGAAGCGGAGGCGGTCAGTTTATTGTGGCGTATATGGCGATTTTTGTTCCAATGGTAATAAACAGTACGATAAGCTATGATGATACGGATCATGGAATGGCATACCTTATGACGCTTCCTGTTACAAGAAGACAGTATGTATATTCCAAATACGTGTTTAGTGCAGGAGCAGGATTTCTCTGCTGGATTTTTTCCTGTGTTATGGGAACTCTGTCTAATCTCATGCACGGAAGCAAAGAAGAACCGGGAGAATGGCTGTTTCTCTGTCTTATGAGTCTGGGAATCCTGATTTTTGTCAGCAGCCTTATGATTCCTGTACAGTTAAAGTTTGGAGCAGAGAAAGCAAAAATAGCAATGCTTCTTATTATGGTGGGAGTGACAGCAGTGACGTGGCTTTTCATTAATATAAAAAAAGCAGTTTTTCCGGGAAGTATGAATCTGCTTTCTTTTTTAACTATAAATGAGCAAGTTCGTGATTTTGCATAAAAGAAAGACACTTCGATTCCAGA
>URHH01000067.1 GCA_900547615.1 uncultured Blautia sp.
AGAAGTATTGACATTTTTTCCTTTTCAATGTATTATAATAAAATAAGAAATGGGTTTGTTACCGTACAGTTATTGCTCAAGCGGGGTGCTCGTTTCTTTTTTTATGTTTACCATATCATATAAATATAAATTCCCATCCGCTGCATGTCTAATCAGCATTTCTATTATAAAGACGTTAAATCTGTCAAGTTCTCCAGTATTACTATTATAAACAGGAAGTGCAAATCTTGTAGTAAATCTGTACCAACCAAATTTTGCATCAACATTATGCTTCCCTTTAAAATTTTCCTGCCAGAGCCTTTATGTCTTCCACTTCCTCCTCTGTACAGCCAGCCTCTTCAGCCACCTCACCCGGCCGGTTTCTCAAAGTGCTGATAATCTACCGGATTCTGCCACAAACCGCCCCAACTGAATCCATACTTTTTAAATATATTATAACAGGCATCACTTTCCACGATCACATGGGCATCTCCTGTTGTTCTGTCCACATAGGAAGACGCATTTTCATGGCTCCACTGTGGTGTTCCGTCTTCCCCATACCATACATAAGGATTTTGCTGTGGATTAATATCAATAGCACGTCCCAGTGCATGATTGGAGAGTTTCTGACCTCCTGTTGCCAGCCTGTAACAGAAAGCCGATGTATTATTATTATCAATAGAATTACTGTCTGAAGATATTCCATCTCCTGTCCAGTAATCGTCAATCAGGCGCATAGACTGAATTTCATATTCTATGTCAAACAACTCCCTGAAGACATTCAGCACATCTTCACAGATTGCCGCATTAACGATCAGCTCACCAACCTGTACCTGATGTTCAAAATTATAATGAACAAGTTTTAAATAACGTAAATCAGAAAGTCCAATATCATTATTGGGATAATAAGATTTGCCGTTTATCCTGTTATAAACTGCGTCTCCTTCCGTAATTTCGTATGCTTTAAAATACTGTTCTTCACTTCCGATCACTGAAAATTCATCTATAACCTGTCCAACAGCAAGAGACTCCAGAACATCTCCGCTTAATACAGTATCCCCCTCCGGAGGCGTAAGCATTCCATTCTCCTCCTGCTGCTGTCTTTCCTGTGCTGCCTGCGCATTTTGAAATTCCGTTACCTGTTGCTGAAGCTTGTCTGTTTCCGCTTGCAGCCTCACAATTTTTTCCGACATTTCTTCATTCTCTTTCTGCAGGAGCTGTCTTGACTGTTTCAATGTTGCGTTGTTCTGAAAACTGAAATAACATAAAAAGCCAAGACATAAAACGGCACAGATTAAGATGATATTCAGCACACTTAAAAGAATTACGCTGCCTGTATTTTTTCTTTTTTCTCTCGTCATACAGCCTCCAATTATTCTCCGTATACCATAATTTCTGTTATGCAGGTATCTTCCCACTGTGTACCAGGATACACATCGTCAATAGTGACTCTCATACTATTTGCCTTTACTGCCTTATTTACCTCGACCCACTCTACTTTTCGTTCTCCTGTAAATGTAACCGGTCCGACATAATCCCCAAAAGCAAGCGTCATTGTTTTCGGTTTTGCATTGCCGACATAATATCTGTCTGTTTTCCAGTTGCCAAGCTTAAATCCAATATATTTAACTTTATAGAAATCATCAAAACTGAAACTGATCGTCTCAGAAATCCCATAACCGTCCGCTCCCTCCTGCCAGTTGGTAGCATCTTTTCCATCAAACAAAAGTATCGGACTGTTGCTTGTTCCCTCCTGTGATATGGTAGAAGAAGCATTCGCTGCGATCACATTTGCCTTATGAAGCTTTGACACATCAGGTTCATCTGTTATAAGACTTGCCTTTGTTTCTTCTGGTTCTGACTGTTCTGCAGATGATTTTTCGGACTGCATAGACTCCATTTTCCTGTCTAACTCTTCTCCCGGCGTCTCCTTTATTTTTTCGCCGGACGTTTCAGGCGAACTCTCCGGAAATACTTCCATTATTTCTTCTGGAACTGCTTCTGCGACTTTTTTCTCTTCCTCTTCCCTTTTTAATTCCTCAAGTTTTTCGCCTACTGTAATTTCTTCTGTTACTTCTTTCGATGCTTTTGTTTTCAGAAAAAATCCCACTGCCACAACGGATACAACCGCCACTGCCACAACAGAAGCTGCCGTAATAAGCGCCACTCCGGTTTTTCTCTGTTTCTTTTCTGAAACAATTTCCAATGTCTCTGTTTTCTTCTCTACAGGACTCCCACAGTATGTACAAAACTCAGAATCATCATCTATCTTTCGCCCACATGCTTTACAAAACATATCTATTTTCCCTCCCTCTTAATAAAATGATATTTCTGAAATCGCTGTATCTGTATATTTCCAGCCGGAATACACAGACAAAATCTTAACGGAAACACTTGTTGCATTCACAGGTTCCGGTAATTGAAACGTTTGCATTCCATTTACATCACCAAGAGTAATTTCGTGTTTTGTGCCATTGGAAAATTCCAGTTCTATTTCTTTGGGACGTGCATTTTTACTATATAAATCTTCATTTTTCTGATACCCTGAGTAAATATCAAATCCGGATACCTGATACATATTATCAAAAGTGAACATCAAAAACTCGCCTTCGCCATTTCCAGAAACGCCTTCCACCCAGGCTGTAGAAAGATTTTCGTCTTTCGCCAACTCCGGAGAATGCGTCATGTTATACTCACTTAGTGAAGAAGTTGCACTGACTGCTTTTACAGAACCATTGGAAACTGCCGGATATACAGGAACCGTAGGCGTCGGAGAAGGCGATAAAACAAGCGATGGTAACGGAGTTTCCAACAAAGCAGTAGTAACCTCCGAACTTTCGGTATTTTGAAACTGACTTTTCTCCATTTCCTCTGCTTTCAACTCTTCTATTTTCTCTCCTACTGTAATTTCCTCCTGTTCATTTTCTGATATTCTGTTTTTTACCCAAAATCCGACTCCTGCAATTGTGACTGTCATCACGCTAAGAACGGAAATTATGCCAACCAGAGCTACTTTCTTTTCCCCGTTCATTTTTAATACTCCTTCTCAATTTTATCCATCAGCTCTTTTCTCTGCTTCTCAAAACGTCCCGGAAGCACGCATAAAACGATCACACTGATCAGTACGCCAAGAATCCCCAATATAAACATCAGAAGTCCCATTGTAATTCCCATATTCATTTCCTCTCTTTTTTACTGGATCCAGCCATTTGCAACAGCCTGATCATAAAGCTCTTTCAGGCGATCCATCTCCACATCGTTTACATTGTTTGCAAGCTGTTCCTGATAAAGGTTCTGCGCCTTTTCATAATATCCCTTAAAAGCCCCGTAGGTTTTTTCTCCGACAGGTCGTTCAGACTGTTTCGCCACCTCAAGAAGTGCAAGGCTCTTATAAGTTTTATAATTTTCCCCATAATCTGTAAGCATCTGATTCAGAACAGAAGAAGCCCTGTCATAATCTTTTACATTCTGATAAAGAACTGCCAGATTATAATCTGTACTGTAACTTCCCATTCCCTGCTCTTTTATTTTCTTAAATACTTCTATTGCTTTCATATCATAAGAAGCATCTCCCGTCTTTTTTGACATATCGCTGTAAGCCTGTCCTAATTGTTCCAAGATACCTATATTATATTCCGGAGAAAGTGTTTCTGCTGCCTCCTCCAGCATTTTTACTTTCTGCATCAGGATTTCCGCCCCGTCGCCAGATGCGTCCAGACATTTTGCCGCCATAATATATGCCCGCATTTTTATATACTCGTCTTTTGTATTCCTGATACATTCCTGAAAAATACTCCCGGCTCCTGCATAATCCTGAGAAACATAGGCAATCTCCCCTTCAATATATACCCTTTGCTGGACGCACGGTCTGACCCTAGCAGCTTCTTTCAGAAAAAAGCCGGGGTTCCCCGGCTTAAAAATACTACTTTACTTTTATCATAACTCCGGAAAATACCCCCGCCTCGAAGCGTTAGCGCAGGCGGCGGTATTCTCCGGAGTTATGATAAAAACAGCCGTTCCCAGGCATGTTTGAAAATGCCCGAAAGCGGCTGTCTCAGCTTTAGATTTTTATATTTTTTTATCTTTTCTGTTTTTCCTGAAATGCAAACAGAGTTTCCCGATCCGGAAGATTGTCATTGTCTCCCTTTGAGGAAATAATGATGGCTCCCATGGCATTTCCACGGGCAACAGCCTCATCAAGGGACAGTTTTTCCAGAAGACCTGTTACCACACCTGCTGCAAAAGCATCTCCTGCACCTACTGTATCCACGATTTTTTCCGGCTTATATCCCGGAACTGTACCCTGTACACCGTCTTTTTTCTTATAATAAGCGCCGGTTTTCCCAAGCTTTACAATTACAATTTTAGAGCCATGTTCCAGATAAAAGTCTGCGATCTCCTCCGGCACATCTGTACCGGCAAGAATTCTGCCTTCTTTAATACCTGGCAGCACCACATCACTGTGAAATGCGATGTCATTTAAGGTCTGCACCATCTCTTCCCTTGACTTCCAGAGTTTTTCCCTGATATTTGGGTCAAAGCTTACCATTGCCCCGATTTCATGGGCTCTTTTTGCAAGAGTCATACAGGATCTACGGCAGTCTTCTGACAATGCCGGAGTGATTCCTGTAATATGGACCATCTTCACTCCAGACAGATCCTGAGCCTCAATGTCCTCTGGACAGATATGAGAAGCAGCAGAATTTTTACGGAAATAATATACAGCAGGATCCCCTTCCAGAACTTTTGTCTTCAAATATGATCCGGTAAGATATTCTTCTGTAAAAAGAACCTTTTCTCCGTCAATCTTTTCCTTTTCGATAAATTCATGGATATAAGCTCCGTAAGGATCTTTTCCAAGCTTTGTAAAATAGCTTGCAGTATGTCCCAGTCTGGTCACTCCGATAGAAAAATTCAGCTCCGCACCGGCAAGTCCCCTGGAATAATTTTCCACTTTACTGAAGGTGCCTGGCTTTTCTGCGATAAACACTACCATGGGTTCCCCCATTGTAAATATTTCACTCATCTTCCGCACCCCCTTACCAGTGTCAAAGCCTCCTGTGCCTTTTGAGTAATTTCTTCAAAGTTTCCTGCATTTATATCGCTTTCCTTTACCATCCAGCTTCCGCCACATGCTGCAATAAAAGGATTTTCCAGATAGGTACCGATATTCTCTGTATTGATTCCACCTGTAGGTATAAATTTCATATCTCCAAAAGGTGCTGCAAGAGCTTTGATTGCCTTGATTCCTCCACTTGTTTCAGCAGGGAAAAATTTCACCACACCAATTCCAAGGGATTTTGCTTTCATGATCTCACTGGCTGTCACGCAGCCAGGAAGACAGATCACATCCAGCTCCCGGCATTTTTTTACAACCTCTTCTGAAAGTCCCGGGCTTACGATAAATTTCGCCCCAGCCTCAACAGCATCTGCCACCTGACCTGCACCTATCACCGTTCCTGCGCCAACCAGCATTTCCGGCACTTCTTCAGCCACCTTTTTGATGGCATCTTTTGCGGCCGCTGTGCGGAAAGTGATTTCCATACAGCAGATTCCACCTTTATACAATGCCCGGGCAAGCTTTGTGGCATCCTCTGCCCGTTCCAGCTTTACTACCGGAATAATGGGATTTTCAACCGCAATTTTTAATATATCTTCCATAAGCGTCACTTCTCTTCTGCTTCTGCTACCTCAAACTCTTTACTCCAGTCAAGGTTTCTGTACTGCTCGCCTCTTTCATCCTCTTTGATAAAAGCAACCAAACGGTTCATCATCTCTGTAGGCCATACATCAATGTCAATATCTGCTGTTGTGTATACACCCAGTTTGATCATTTCAAAACCGAAAATATCTTTTACATGCATTTTCTTTGCAAATTCAATTACTTCCTTTACCATATGGCTTGGGATAAAGATCACACCACCGCCATATCCAAATACAACATCACCAGGGAGGCAGACAGCTCCGCCGATCTTAGTCATGGAATTAAAGCTGGTCATAACAAAATCTTTGATCGGGGTAGGATCTACGCCACGGTAGTAAACCTGAAGTCCTTCGATTCCTTCGATCTGCTCCAGATCACGGATACCGCCCCATACAACAGCTCCGCCGGTCTTGGTTCTGTTTTTGATAGCTGTGGAAAGATTTCCACCTACAAAGGTTCCTTCGTAGATCTTGTCATACATATCAGCTACGACTACATCTCCTTCTACCAGAGTATCAATTACCCACTGGTTGCAGGTTCCTTTTCTTCCCTCAGAAGCGCCGATCTTCTTTACTGTTTCCTCAAGATCCGGTCTTGCAGGCATGAAAGAGCAGGTCACAGCTCTTCCAACCAGCTTTGTCTTATCCTCATGAAGCCTTTTCAATTTTTCCTCAAACTGGTTCAGGTAGCCTTTCATAAACATCGGCTGCCATACCTCTTCCAGAGTAAGATGTCTTATCTCTTCCAGATCCTCGTCGGATACTCTCGGACGTCCATCTGGAAAACGCTCTCCATCCCATTTTTCTGTTAACTGTATAATATCTTCTTTTACACTGAAATGCATAATTTAAAATTCCTTTCTTCTTTATATGATTTCCTATCATTCATGTTTTCCCGCAAATTGTGAATAGTAACACCGGCGGCGCTATCCGCCGCCGGGTTTTTGTCTGTCGCTGTGGTAAAATATCAACTCCACAGACGGTCATGGGAATAATCATGGTTCCATTCGTCCGTTGGAAGCCAGATTCCCGGATAATCCGGATGAATGTGTTCCAGCACAACCTCATCCACGATCTCATCAATACCAAGACCTGGTTTATCCGGAACTGTAATATAACCGTTCTGTACCAGTGGTTTCGGAAGTCCGGTTACCAGATCATCCCACCACGGAACATCTACAGAATGGAATTCCTGTGCAAGGAAGTTCTCGGTAGCTGCAATACTGTGAACAGCAGCCATACAAGCGATTGGGCTCTCAGCCATATGAACAGCCATTGCAACACCATATTCCTGTGCAAGGTCACCTATTTTCTTATTCTCAAGGATTCCACCGGAAGTAAGGATATCCGGATGGATCACAGATACACCGCCTTTTTCCAGAAGAGGTCTGAAGTTTTCTTTCAGATAAATATCCTCGCCTGTACAGATTGGTACTGCACAGGAATTTCTCAGGCGTACATACTGGTCTGTCAGCTGCCACGGAATCAGATCCTCCATCCATGCGATGTTATATTTTTCAATTCTTCTTGCCAGCTTGATGCAAGATTCCACACCAATATGTCCAAAATGGTCAATTGCAAGTGGAATATCATATCCGATAATGCTCCTTACATCTTTTACATACTGCTCCAGGATATCAAAGCCATGCTCTGTTACCTGAATGCCTGTAAATGGATGTGGAATATTGTTCACATCATAGTGACGGTTGCGAAGATATGTTTCTTTCTCATCTAAATTTCTTGGAATTGCATCATATGCAGTTGCTGCTTTCAGTTCCTGAACAAATCCAAGAGGTGCGCACAGTGCGCCTGGTTCATCGTATAAAAGGTCAATGCCAAGATCCATTTTCAGGAAAGTAAAGCCTTTTTCCATTCTTGCCTTTAATGCCTTTCCCATATCGATTCCGGTATGCTTTCCTTCTACATCTGTGTCACAGTAAATACGGATCTTGTCTCTGAATTTTCCTCCAAGCATCTGATAAATCGGAACACCATAAGCCTTTCCTGCAAGGTCCCAAAGTGCGATTTCTACACCGCAGACACCGCCGCCCTGTCTTGCATGGCCTCCAAACTGTTTGATTCTTCTGAATAATTTATCAATATTGCAGGGATTTTCCCCGATCAGTCTGCTCTTTAATGCTAAAATAAATTTTCGGTCTGCTCCGTCACGAACTTCGCCGTAACCTACAAGACCCTGATTGGTATAAATTTTTACCAAAGTGCAGTGCATTGGTGCGCCTACAATATCTGCAACACGCAGATCTGTGATTCTCAAATCGGAAGGTCTTGAATTGGTATTCACATTCTGTAAAATTTCCTCATAAGCTTTGTCCATTTGTTTTCCCTCTTTTCTTGATTATTTTTGCTATGAAATTCCCTGAGGCCATCTGCAGACCGGCCATGCCGGCATGACAGGATCCATGGATGCCCCTGCGGCGAATTATTTCACGCTTCCATCTGATTTTCCTGAGATCAGCTGCGCCTGTGCTACAATATAAATGATCGTAACCGGCAGAGATGTGAGTACTGATGCTGCCATGATTCTTCCCCAGATTGCCGAATCCGCATATTTGAAACTGGAAATGGCAACTACAGCAGTCTGCTGTACGGGACTTGTGGTCATGATCATGGCGTATAAGTATTCGTTCCAGGACATTGTAAATGCAAAGGTTGCAACAACTGCGATACCGGGAAGTGCGATTGGTGTGATGATGTATCTTAAGGATTTCATTCTGGTACAGCCATCAATCAGCGCAGCTTCCTCAAGTGCATAAGGAATGGCCTTAAAATAGCTCATCAACATATAGCAGCAGTACGGCACAACAGTGGTTGGATAAATGATCAGCAATGCCCATTTGTTGTCATAGAATCCAAGTTTACTTACAAATACATACATCGGTACGAAAAGCACTGCAGTAGGTATTAAGTAAGAAAAGATAATGCTTGTTTTAAAAAATCTTCTTCCCGGATATTTCAGTCTTGTCATAGCATAAGAGCCAAGAATACTGATCAGCAGACAACAGACAGTTGTCAAAAAGGCGATCATAAGACTGTTTAAAAGAGCCCGGGGAAATTCTGTTTTGGTAAAAAGGTCTACATAGTTTTCAAAGGTGTAATGTTTTGCAATCAGTGACGGACGTGCCACATACATTTCACTGTTTACTGTTATGGAAGATTTAATCATCCAGTATACCGGAAAAATAGTCCACACAAGTGCAATTATCAGGAATATGTATGTCGTTGCCGAAGCAGCAATTCTTTTATGTCTTTTCATTACCATGATAATCTTCCCTCCTATTCTTCCTCTTTATTGGCTTTTGCGTAGATAAATATCAAGATCAGCAATAACGGAATAACAGAAATCGCTACAGATACAGCTCTTGCAAAGTTATTCTGAATAAAAGCCATATCATAGGTATAGGTTGCGATTGTACTGGAAGCATATAACGGGCCGCCTCCTGTGATCAGATATACGTTTTCAAAGTCATTAAATGTCCAGATTGTAGATAACAATGTGGTAATTCCGATTACACTTGAAATAGACGGAAGTGTGATATACCAGAACTGTTTAAATGCTCCTGCGCCATCTACATAAGCAGCTTCATACTGCTGTTTTTCCAGTGTCTGTAAAGCTCCCAGGATACTGAACATAAAGAAAGGAATTCCTCTCCATATATTTACGATCATCGTTGTAAGCAATGTAAGATTCGGGTCACTGAGCCACGGAATTCCAATCTTCGTAACCCCTAAAGAGATCAGAAGGCTGTTGATAATTCCATAAGTACTGTCATACATCCAGCGCCAGGTTGTTGCAGCTACCATTCCGGGAATCGCCCACGGAATCAAAAGTACTGTACGGAAAAAGGACTTTCCCTTAAAACTTCTGTTAAGTAGTACCGCCCATAAAAGTCCCAGTGCAAGCTTTGCAGCAATACAGCCCACTGTATAAACGAGCGTGTTCTTCAGAGATTTCCAATAAATAGGATCATGGAACAGTTTGATATAGTTTTCTAATCCAACAAATTCCTCCGGTTTTCCTACCACCTTATTGGTAAATGACAGATAAAGTGCACGGCAGAACGGATAACCCATTATTCCAAATACTACAAGGATGATCGGAATCATCAATATCAGTCCCAGTCTTCTGTCTTTCTTTGCCTGTGATTCATATTTTCTTTTCACATTAGCCATTGACAATTTTCTCTTCCTTTCTAGCAGAGGCTGTTCCATTTGGAACAGCTCCTGCATTTTACTCATTTAAAATGGATTGATCTTTCCAAAAATCATTCACCGTAAAGTTCAATCAGAGACTGCTCCAGAGAGTCAAGAGCTTCCTGAGGATCTACACCATTAACAACGATCTGCTGCATAGCCTTTACGCAAGCCTGGTTTGCAAAGCTTGTTGCTGCCTCACCGGTTGTAGGTGCCGGATAAGTGGTAAGTACTAAGTTTTCGGAGTTCTTTAACCAGCCAATGTGGTCTTCTGCATTCCAGAAATCTGTATCATCATATCCATTGACAACTGGCTGCCACATAGCGCCCATAGCCTCAACCATCTGATTATAGTAATCTGTATCGCTGAAATAATAAGAAACGAACTCTTTTGCTACATCTGTGTTTGCTCCGGTCTCAAAGATACCAAATACATTTGCTCCACCTAATGTATAGGAAGTGTCATCAGCAGATACTGCTGGGTACTGGATAATCTGAGTGTTTGCCAGAAGGTCTGGATTCTCCTGCTCCATAGAAGAAATAATGGAACCGGAATTACATACCATACCTACTGTACCAGCCATCCATGCAGAGTTGTTTGCACTGTCATCCCATGTAGTTGCATCTGGTGGGCAAAGTCCTTCTTCATATAAGGATGCGATATATTCCATTGCTGCAAGAGTCTCAGGGCTGTTTACCACAACCTTTCCGTTCTCATCAACAAGTCTTCCGCCAAAATCAAGGATTACGGTTCTTACGAAGGACTCAGCATCTCCGCCGCCGCTTGCTCCAAGAGGAAGTCCTAATGCATAGAAGCCGTTTTCCGGATCATTGATCTTTTTGGCATCCTCTTTCAGTTCTTCCCATGTAGTCGGCATATCCAGGCCTTTTTCTTCCCATTTATCTTTTCTGATGTACATACCTGGTGCTGTAAAGGAAAGTGGAACAAGGTAATTCTTGTCGTTAAAGGTTGCATATCTAAGTGCATTTTCTTTGAAGTCGATATTTTCCAGAACATCATCTACTTCTGCCAGCTGATCGCTGTTAATATATTCTGCAACTAATGTGTTATCGCCCATGATCAGGTCAGGCTGATTACCGGACTCAATAGCTGCTGCAAGTTTCTGCTTGATATCTCCTGAAGGAACGATTACATATTCTACTTCCACACCATTTGCTTTGGCGAATTCATCCAGTTTTGCTTTCATCATTTCGTTGTATGCTGCTACATACTCAGATTTGTCCCAAAATACCAGTTTTTTGTCAGCAGCCTTTACCTCTGCCGGTGCTGATACGACAAAAGATCCGCTTAACATTGTCATTCCCAATACTGCTGCTAACGCCTTCTTAGTTTTCATAGTGTTTTTCTCCTTTCAGTTTACGGTTTTTGCTTTTACCCCTGTTGTTTTTCCAATCTTAAGCTCTATCGGCTCCAGACAGGATTCAAATTTTTCTTCCGGCTGTTCAATCAGACCGATCAGTTTTTGTAATGCAACTTCAGAAACCTTATCTGCTATAGAAGGAACCCGGGTGTACTCCATGTTCTGGAATGTCACATACTCTGAATAATAGTTTTCATAGTATTCCAGCGTGATCAGGGAAAGATCATCAGGGATATACAGATTGTTGGCTCTCACCGCCCTTTTCAGATATCTGGTAAGATTTGCCGGAATGATAAATGCACTGGGACGTTCTTTTTTCTGAAGCATCTCGTTAAATACCCTTTCTGCATTTTCTGCAATCTCACCGCAAGAAAAGCTGTAGTAATAGTCCTCTCTGTAAGGGATCCCATGCTGTTCCATAGCCTCTTTATAGGCTGGGAAACGGCTTTCCTCTACTACACTAACCTTATTCTCTGTCAACATGGCGATTTTCTCATGTCCCAGCTGAACCAAATAATCCACGGCTTCTTTTACTGCCTGAGCATGATCCGTTGCCACATAATTGTAATCATCGTAACCTTTGATTTTTCCCACACATACATATGGGATTTTATTCTTCTCGAATTCCTTGAAATATCGATCCTTAGGTGTCAGGGAAAATATCAGGAAGCCATCCACCAGTGATTTTCCCAAACCCAGAAGATATTCCATCTGCTCATCTCCCAGCTTTTTGCTGTTCTGTGCATAAATTAAAACCGAATAGCCTTGCTTTTCAGCCGCTTTTCCAACAGAATCAAATACCTGTGGAAAATACATTGTGTCAAACACATTTGCCAGATTTCCTGGAATAATCAAACCTACTGTTTTACTTTTCTCCTTGGCCGACAACCTGCGCGCACTGATACTTGGAATGTACCCCAAAGCATCGATTGCCTCTCGGATCTTATCGTTCGTTTCCTCTTTCATCCTGTCATATCGCTTATTCAAGTAATTTGAAATTGTTGCCTTCGATACTCCAGCCCTCTTTGCCACCTCTGCTATTGTTACTTTTTTATCTGCCATAAGCCCCTCCACTCAACTCTTACCGTCAGAAACCAAACTTTTTGTTTCTAACTTAATGCCAGTATATCCTATTTTGTTCAATTAGTGAAGCGGTTTACTAAACAAATAAAAAAAATTAACTAATCTTTTTTTTCTCAATATCAGATTTTGGTAAATCGGTTTAGTGGAACGATTTAGTAAAGCGGTTTACTTATGAAATCTGAATTTATTATACTTTTGATTATCGGATTTGTCAATAGCCTTTCTCATTTTTTATTTTTTTTGTGCAAAATACATATTTTAAATTTGAAAATTTTGTGAACTTTATTTTTTCAAGTGAAGTAAAAAAGTGTCTTCGACACTTCAACCCCCTATCCCCCATTCATGGGGGAATTAGGGCTTTCTTTTTGTGTCGTTTTCCTGCATAATCATAATAGAATTATGAATATTTTACAAAGAAGGTAAGCACGCAAAGCATCTTTTGGTGTACCTTTTGACAAATGTCTGGAAAGGC
>URHH01000068.1 GCA_900547615.1 uncultured Blautia sp.
TTTGCAGCCCTGACTTCCATTCTTGCAAAAGTAGGAATCGACGGAGTAAATTCAAATCTGGCGACTGCAATCCGCACAGTGGTAGTTCTTATTATGGCATGGGGGATTGTATTTCTCACAGGAGGACAAAGTGGTATATCGGCAATCAGCAAAAAAAGCTGGCTGTTTCTCATTTTGTCAGGACTGGCAACGGGCGCTTCATGGCTCTGTTATTACAAGGCCATACAGCTTGGAAGTGTGTCAAAGGTTGTGCCGATAGATAAATTAAGTGTTGTGATCACTCTGATCCTTGCCTTTGTTTTTCTGCATGAGGAATTTACGGCAAAATCGGCAGTGGGAGCCGTACTGATCACAGCAGGAACCCTGCTCATGGTGCTGTAATAACGGATACATTCTTTTGGTATGAAAAATCTTGACAGACAGCATCAGGAAGAATATAATAAATACATACTAAAAGAATGTAAATGGAGGACGCTATGGGACGAAACAAATACCCCGAAGTAACCGTTGAAAAAATCCTGGACGTATGCCAGAGGCTTTTTCTGGAAAAGGGATACGACAATACCACGATTCAGGATATAGTAGACGAGCTGGGAGGACTTACAAAGGGCGCCGTGTACCATCATTTTAAATCAAAGGAAGAGATTATGGACGCCATTGGGGACAGGATGTTTTTTCAGAATAATCCATTTGAAAAGGTAAAGAAGAGGACGGATTTAAACGGGCTTCAGAAAATAAAAGAGGTCATTTTGCTTCACCAGGCGGACGAGCAGAGTGTGGAGCTTACAAAACAGGCAATCCCTCTTTTAAAAAATCCGCATGTTCTTGCGAGAATGATAGAGACAAACCGCCGCATTCTCTGTCCTTACTGGCAGGAGCTCATAGAGGAAGGACAAAGGGACGGCTCTGTCACAACAGAAAATGCCAAAGAGATGGCAGAACTTCTTGTATTGATGGACATATGGCTGATTCCCTCTGTTTTTCCGGCAGATGAAGAAGGAATGAAAAGAAGATACCTGTTTATATCTGAGATGTTTGCAAAAATGGGGCTTCCTGTTTACGATGGAGAAATTGGAGAAATGCTGGAAAAGCTTCCTTATTTTAAAGAAGAAAACCAGTAAAATAATGTTGAGAAATGTGCTTCGCGAAAGCAGATGAAAATTTCTGATATGTGTGCGGCACATTTTTTATACAGAAATACATTCTTTTGGTATGTAAATGAGAGATAAGGAGGGTATTTATGAAACGCGAAGAATCGGCAATTCAGGTATCATGTCTGAAAAAAAGCTACCAGACGCATGAGGTTTTAAAAAATGTCACATTTTCTGTTCCCGGGGGAAGTATTTATGCTCTTTTGGGCTCAAACGGGGCAGGAAAAACAACGACGGTCCGGATTTTGACAACGCAGATTCCGGCAGACGGGGGAAGCGTCAAAATAAAAGGGAAAGATACGGAACGAGAAATAGAAGAAATACGAAAAATCATAAGTCTTACCGGGCAGTTTTCTGCTCTGGACGAAGCGCTTACAGGAAGAGAAAATCTTGTGATCATGGGACGGATGCGTCATATCCTGGAGCCGGAAAAAAGAGCGGAGGAGCTTTTGGAATATTTTTCTCTTTCCTCTGTTAAAAATCAAAAAGCAGCTTCTTATTCCGGGGGAATGAAGCGGAAGCTGGATATTGCCATGAGCCTTGTAGGAAATCCGGAGGTGCTTTTTCTCGATGAACCTACAACAGGACTTGACCCGCAAAGCAGGAGAGGTATGTGGGAGATGATTAAAAAGCTGAAAGATTCCGGAACTACGATTTTTCTTACGACACAGTATCTGGAAGAGGCGGAAGAGCTTGCAGACAGGATCGGGATACTGGATCAGGGGCGCATCGTCGCGGAGGGAACTTCGAAGGAGTTAAAAGCTCTCCTTCCTCACAGCTGTGTGGAGTTCTGTTTCGAGAAAAAAGATTATATGAGAGGAAGAGCTCTGCTTGCAGAGTTTAAAACAGAGGAGTTCAAAGAAAAGTGTGCAGTCAGAGTTTATACAGATGGAAGGGCAGATACGGTGGGGGAAATATTTCGCGTTTTTCAGGAAGAAAAGATTGGAATCAGAGAATTTGAAACTTTTACGCCAAAGCTTGAAGATGTATTTTTATCATTAGTAGAAGAAGGAGGAAAAATATGGAGACAGGAGTAAAAAAATACTGGGATACAGCTACGATGGCAAAGAGATGCGTTCTTCTTTCTGCCAGAAATCCGGATACTCTTCTCACAAGCGTGATCATGCCGGTTATGATGATGGTTCTTTTTGTCGCTCTGTTTGGAAAATTAATCCATGTGGAAAATATGTCTTATGTAGATTATATTATTCCCGGTGTTCTTATGCAGTGCGTTGGACAGTGCTCTTCAGTGACTGCCATTATGGTCAACAGAGATGTGACAGGCGGTATGGCAAAGCGCTTTTCTGTTCTTCCGGTAAAGACATCGTCTGTTTTATGGGGATATGTGGTCGAGGCATTTTTCAGAAATATGCTGACTGCTCTGGTAGTGCTTACGGTTTCTCTGCTTTTTAGATTCTCTCCAAAAGCCTTGCCGGGAGACTGGTGTGTAATTCTTCTGCTTCTTTCCGGCGTTATTTTCGCGTTTTCCTGGATTGCTGTTTTTGTGGGAATCAAAGCGGGAAGCCCGGAAGGGGCGAGCAGTTTTCTTACACTTGTAATTGTGCTTCCGTATTTAAGCTCCGGGTTTGTACCTGTGGAGGCAATGCCAAAGGCACTTGCACTTTTTGCAGAGCATCAGCCTATGACGCCTGTGATCAATACTGTGCGGGGAGCGCTTCTCGGAAATACATGGGAGATAAGAGATTTTGCAGCGGCACTTCTCTGGTGTGCGGGATTTTGCCTGGTATTTTACGGAATGTCTGTAAAAGGATTAAAAAGGAAAAATCAGATGCCGGGGTGAGAGCAGATAAAATAAAATGGTATTTCAGTTGAAAGAAAGGCGCGATGGTTCTATAATAAAAAGGACAGGGGATTCAAATAAAAGGAGAATAAAAATGAGTACATATTCTGTTTATTTCAGCCCTACAAAGGGTACAAAAAAAGTAACAAATTTTCTTGCAGAGGAAATGGGCACATTCGAAGAAATCGACCTGTGCCGCCCGGTATCAGAAAAGAGAAGTTTTTCAAAGGAAGACATATGTTTTGTAGGAGTCCCTTCTTATGGCGGAAGAGTGCCGGAAATTGCACTGGAGCGCATGGCAAATTTCCAGGGGAACGGAGCGCAGGCAGTTCCTGTTATCGTGTATGGAAACAGGGCATATGAAGATACGATGGTGGAACTCTGCGATTCTTTGAAAGAAAGGGGATTTTTCTGTACGGCAGCCGTATCTGCTGTTGCGGAGCATTCCATTATGCGCCAGTTTGCTTCCGGAAGACCGGACGAAGAAGATTTAAAAGAACTCTCCGGTTTTCGAAAGAAAATCAGAGAGAAACTGGAAAACCGCACAGAAGAGGAAATTTCTGTGCCCGGAAACCGTCCCTATAAGGAATTTAAAGTTGTTCCGATGGTTCCGGAAACAACAGGAATCTGCAATGACTGTGGTCTTTGTGTGAAATCCTGTCCTGTATGCGCCATATCTTCCGGAAGACCGGGAGAGACTGATGTAGAATCCTGCATTTCCTGTATGCGCTGCATTCAGATCTGCCCGAGCCATGCAAGAAGCCTGAATCCGGAAATGCTTTCCGCTCTTTCAGAAAAAATGGCGCCTCTTTTTAAAGAGAGAAAGAAAAATGAGTTGTTTCTCTAAACAGCAGAATAATCTCTGACGGAGAGAAACGACTTAAGTGCGAAGTGCAAAAATGCTGCAGACTTTCAAAAAGGTCTGCAGCATTTTGCCATATATGTATATGTATGAAGAAGGAATTATTTTACTTCAATGAGTTCGTAATCGCTTGTTCCGATTCCAAGTTTTTCTGCGTGTTCTATGCAGCTTTTCCAGTTTGTGGACGGAGAGACAGCGCCGAAATGATCGTGTCCTTCGTGGTCGGATTCGCCAAGAAGAGAATTTTTGATCACAGGCTGTGCATTTACCGCATCTGCACATGCAGTATCGAGAGCCACCGGGTCGAAGGAGGCGAAGAAGCCTACGTCCGGAACAATGGCAGCGTCATTTTCTGCGTGGCAGTCGCAGTATGGGGAAACATCGATCACAAGGCTGATATGGAAGTTTGGACGTCCGTCGATAACAGCTTTTGTATATTCTGCGATTTTGCAGTTTAAGATGTCGTTGGATTCATCGGAAGCGGAGAGAACCGCATCTTTTGGACAGACACCGATACATCTTCCGCAGCCGACGCATTTGTCGTGGTCGATGACGCCTTTTCCATTTTCAAAAGACGGGGCGTCGTGGGCGCAGATTTTTGCACATCGTTTACAGCCGATACACAGATCCTGATCGATATGCGGTTTTCCTGCACTGTGCATTTCCATTTTTCCAGCGCGTGAGCCGCAGCCCATACCGATATTTTTTAAAGCGCCGCCAAAGCCGGTTGCCTCATGACCTTTAAAATGAGAAAGGGAGATAAAGACATCGGCGTCCATAATGGCTCTTCCGATTTTTGCCTCTTTTACATACTCGCCGCCCTCTACAGGAACGTATTCCTCATCGGTTCCTTTTAAGCCGTCTGCAATTAAAACGTGGCAACCTGTTGTCAAAGGAGAAAAGCCGTTTGTATAAGCAGTATCCAGATGATCCAGAGCATTTTTTCTGCCGCCGACATAAAGCGTATTGCAGTCTGTGAGAAATGGTTTGCCCCCAAGTTCTTTTACAATATCCGCTACTGCTTTTGCGTAATTTGGACGAAGAAAGGCAAGATTTCCAGGTTCCCCAAAATGGATTTTAATGGCAGTATATTTTCCCTCGAAATCAATATTTTCGATACCAGCAGCTTTAATGAGACGTTTCAGTTTATCGAGAAGTCCATTATTGAAACCGGTACGCAGATTTGTGTAATAAACTTTAGATTTTTCCATAAATCAGACCTCCTAAATATCATGTCATAATCATACTCTATTTTAGTGGAATTAGCAAGAAACATATGGTAAAATAGTGCCGTTCACAGCAACAAAAAATCACAGGAAAGGACCTGTAAAATGAATAAAAAAGAGAGGTTAAAAGCAAAAATAGAAGAGTTTGCAAAAGAGGATATGTGCGTGGCGTTTTCTGGCGGCGTGGATTCCGGTCTTCTTCTTAAAATGGCGTGTGAGGCCTCCTCCCATACAGGAAAAAAGGTATACGCAGTTACGATGGATACGGTTCTTCACCCGCAGGCAGATATAGAGGCAGCCAAAGCAGTTGCGAAAGAGACAGGGGCAGAGCATATCGTGATTCATATAAATGAGCTGACTGACGCCGGAATAAAAAATAATCCAAGAGAAAGATGTTATCTCTGTAAAAAAGCGCTGTACACGAAAATGAAAGAGCTTGCCCGTGAGAAAAATATTTCTGTTTTAATAGATGGAACAAATGAAGACGACCTTCATGTATACCGTCCGGGGCTGAAAGCTGTGCGTGAGTTGGGAGTACATACGCCCCTTGCAGACTGTAAAATGACGAAAAAAGAGGTGCGGGAGCTTGCTGGAGAATACGGGATTTCTGTGGCAGAGCGCCCTTCTTCTCCCTGTCTTACCACACGCCTTCCTTACGGGGCAGAAATTGACCTTACTCTTCTGGAGAAGGTTGACAGAGGAGAAGAGTATTTAAGAAGTCTTGGATTTGGAGACGTGCGACTTCGCGTTCACGGCACAATCCTCCGCCTGGAGATCGATCCGGAGGATTTTCCCCGTATATTAGAAAAAAGAGAGGAGATTCTTCTTAATTTAAAGGAAGTGGGTTGTCCGTATATCACGCTTGATATAGAAGGATTTCGAAGCGGGAGCATGGATATATAAAGAAACGTATCTAAAAAACATTTGTCAAGAAAAAACACTTGACACCGCGCCGCAAATACGATATGATACCAAAGGTGATTACAAATGGAAAAGTTTGTAGAGCAAACATTATTGTATGATTTTTATGGAGAGCTTCTTACCAAGCGGCAGCAGGAGGTTTATGAAAATGTTGTCCTTGAGGATTATTCTCTCAGTGAAGTTGCAGAAGATCTGGGGATCAGCCGTCAGGGGGTCCACGATATGATCAAGAGGTGCAACCGTACACTGGAAGGCTATGAGGCGAAGCTTCACCTGGTAGACAAGTTTCTGCAGATACGGGGACAGGTACAGAAGATCCACCAGCTTGCAGAACAGTATAAAGCCGAAGACATAGCGGCGATTTCCAATGTGATATTAGAGGAGTTATAGCAGATGGCATTTGAGAGCTTGACAGAGAAACTACAGAATGTATTTAAGAAGCTTCGGAGCAAGGGACGTCTTACAGAGGAAGATGTAAAAATTGCGCTGAAGGAAGTAAAGATGGCTCTTCTTGAGGCAGATGTAAACTTTAAAGTTGTAAAGCAGTTTACAAAAGCAGTACAGGAACGGGCAGTGGGACAGGACGTAATGAACGGACTGAACCCGGGACAGATGGTAATTAAAATTGTAAACGATGAGCTTGTAAATCTTATGGGAAGCGAGACAACAGAGCTTCCGATCAAGCCGGGCAATGAGATTACCGTTCTTATGATGGCTGGTCTTCAGGGTGCAGGTAAGACGACGACAGTTGCCAAGCTTGCAGGAAAGCTGAAATCCAAAGGAAAGAAACCTCTTCTTGTAGCCTGTGACGTATATCGTCCGGCTGCGATCACACAGCTTCAGGTAAACGGTGAGAAGCAGGGTGTGGAAGTCTTTTCTATGGGAGATAAACAGAAGCCTGTCGATATTGCAAAGGCAGCCATTGAACATGCAAAATCCAACCAGCAGAATGTTGTCCTGATCGATACGGCGGGACGTCTTCATATTGATGAAAACATGATGCAGGAGCTTGCGGATATTAAAGCGAATGTCCAGGTGGACGCTACGATTCTTGTAGTAGATGCCATGACCGGACAGGATGCAGTAAATGTGGCAAAGACATTTACGGAGAAAGTTGGCATTGACGGTGTGATCCTTACAAAAATGGACGGCGATACACGAGGCGGAGCAGCGCTTTCTATTAAAGCTGTGACAGGAAAGCCACTTCTTTATGTGGGAATGGGTGAAAAGCTTTCCGATCTGGAACAGTTTTATCCGGAGCGTATGGCGTCCAGAATCCTGGGAATGGGCGATGTAATGAGCCTGATCGAGAAGGTGGAAGCTTCAGTTGACCAGGAGCAGGCACAGGAAATGCAGAAGAAGTTAAAGAAAATGGACTTTGACTTCAACGATTATCTGACCAGTATGGAACAGATGAACAAGATGGGCGGCTTTGGAAGTATTTTAAGTATGCTTCCCGGCGTTGGCAGCAAGGTAAAAGAACTGGAAGGCATGATTGATGAAAAGGCAATGGACAGAACAAAAGCCATTATCCTTTCCATGACAGTCCAGGAGAGAAGCAATCCTTCTATCCTTAATATTTCCAGGAAGAACCGTATTGCAAAAGGCGCAGGCGTAGATGTGTCTGAAGTAAACCGCCTTGTAAAGCAGTTTGAACAGAGTAAGAAAATGATGAAACAGATGCCCGGCTTAATGGGCGGCAAAGTTGGCAAAAGAGGCGGCTTCAAGCTTCCTTTTTAAGATAAATTCAAAACAAAGAAAAGATAATTAATGGAGGAAAACAAAAATGGCAGTAAAAATCAGATTAAGAAGAATGGGACAGAAGAAAGCACCTTTTTATAGAATCGTAGCAAACGTGATGGAAGATGTATCGAAGAAATCGGAACATACGATCCAAACTGTGATCCAAGCGTATACAAAGTAGACGAAGAAGCAGCAAAAAAATGGCTTGCAGCAGGCGCTCAGCCAACAGAGGTAGTTGCAAAGATCTTCAAAATTGCCGGAATTGAAAAATAAGAAGTACCGGAAAAGGTATTTCTGTGACACTCCCTAATGGGAGGTCAGGGAGGTGTGTAATGAAGGAATTAGTAGAAGTAATTGCAAAATCTCTTGTTGAAAATCCGGATGAAGTAGTTGTTACAGAAACAGAAAAAGAAGACGCTATTGTAATTGAGCTGAAGGTTGGTTCTGCAGATATGGGAAAAGTGATCGGCCGTCAGGGAAGAATTGCAAAAGCAATCCGTACTGTGGTAAAGGCAGCTTCTTCCAAAAGCAGCAAAAAAGTGATTGTAGATATTCTGCAATGAAAATAAGGATCAGGAGCTGTGGAGTCCATAGCTCCTGATTTAGTCTTAAAGGGAGTTTTATTACATGGAAGATTTATTAAAGGTAGGGGTGATCACAACCACCCACGGCGTTCGCGGAGAAGTAAAGGTTTTTCCGACAACAGATGAGGCGGAGCGTTTCCTGGAGCTTGATTATGTACTTCTCGATACAGGACGCGAGCTTAAAAGACTGGAAATTCAGAATGTAAAATTTTTTAAAAATCTTGCAATCCTGAAATTTAAAGGGATTGATAATATAAACGATATAGAAATGTACAAGGGAAGAGATCTGTGGATTCCGAGAGAAGAAGGTCAGGAACTCTCTGAGGGCGAGTATTACGTGGCAGACCTGATCGGTATGAATGTTCTTCTTGAGGACGGAACGGTTTTCGGAACACTGAAAGATGTAATGGAAACAGGGGCAAACGATGTCTATGTGATTGATACAAAAGATAAAGGAGAAGTTCTTCTTCCTGCGATCCGGGAGTGTATTCTGGACGTAAATGTGGAGGAGAACACCATGACAGTACATTTGATGAAGGGACTTTTATAAATGAATTTTCATGTATTGACGTTGTTTCCGGAAATGATTGCAAACGGAATGAACACGAGTATTACAGGGAGAGCCATAGCAAACGGGTATCTCAGCCTGGAAGCTGTAAATATCCGGGATTTTGCTTTTAACAAGCATCAGAAGGTGGACGATTATCCTTATGGTGGCGGCGCAGGAATGCTGATGCAGGCAGAGCCTGTATATCTTGCGTGGCAGTCCATTGCGAAAAAAACAGGAAAGAAACCGCGAACTATATTTCTGACCCCTCAGGGAAAAGTATTTAACCAGGGTATGGCAAAAGAGTTTGCTCTGGAAGAAGATCTTGTCTTTCTCTGCGGGCATTATGAGGGGATTGATGAGAGAGTGCTGGAAGAAATCGTGACAGATTACGTCTCCATTGGGGATTATGTTCTCACAGGGGGAGAACTTCCGGCAATGGTTATGATGGATTCCATTTCCCGCATGGTTCCGGGCGTATTGAGCAATCAGGAATCCGGCGAGACGGAATCTTTTGCGGGAAATCTTCTGGAATATCCTCAGTACAGCCGACCGGAAACATGGAACGGAAAGAAAGTTCCGGAGGTTTTGCTGTCCGGCCATCATGCAAATATTGAAAAGTGGAGAAGAGAGCAGTCCATTATCCGAACAGCAAAATGGCGCCCCGACCTTCTGAAAAAAGCAGACCTTACAAATAAAGAATGGAATTTTGTGCGCCAGCTTCGAAAACAGTGGAAAGAAGAAGCAGACGGAGAAACAGGAGAATAACATATGAGAACAGCAGATTTTTATTACGATCTTCCACAGGAACTCATTGCACAGGATCCGTTGGAAGACAGAAGTTCCTCCAGAATGATGCACCTGTCTCTGGAGGACGGAAGCATAGAACACCGCCATTTTACAGATATTCTGGAATACTTAAAAGAAGGGGACTGCCTTGTAATTAATGATACAAAAGTAATCCCTGCGAGACTTTACGGACATAAGGCAGATACAGGCGCAGTCATCGAAATCCTTCTTCTGAAAAGAAGGGAAAACGACATCTGGGAATGCCTTGTAAAGCCGGGAAAAAAGGCGCGTCCGGGAGCAAAGATCACATTTGGAGACGGAATCCTGACAGGAGAGGTTCTTGACATTGTGGAAGAAGGAAACCGGCTGATCCAGTTCCACTATGAGGGGATTTTTGAGGAAATCCTGGATAAACTGGGAGAAATGCCGCTTCCCCCGTACATTACCCATAAATTACAGGATAAAAACCGTTATCAGACAGTATATGCAAAAAATGAAGGCTCTGCAGCAGCGCCTACAGCAGGACTTCACTTTACAAAAGAGCTTCTTGAAAAAGTGGAAAAAATGGGAGTGAAAATCGCCCATGTAACCCTTCATGTAGGTCTTGGAACCTTCCGCCCAGTTAAGGTAGATGATGTGGAAAATCACCACATGCATTCAGAGTTTTACGTTGTGGAAGAAGACCAGGCAGAGCTTATTAATCAGACAAAGAAAAACGGCGGACGTGTGATTTCAGTTGGAACCACAAGCTGTCGTACTCTGGAATCTGCCACAGGAGAGGACGGAGTTTTAAAGGCGGGAAGCGGCTGGACGGAAATTTTTATTTATCCGGGATATAAATTCAAGATGATAGACGGACTGATCACAAACTTCCATCTTCCGGAATCCACACTTCTTATGCTTGTGTCTGCTCTGGCAGGAAAAGAAAACATTATGAAGGCTTATGAGGAGGCTGTAAAGGAAAGGTATCGCTTCTTTTCGTTTGGAGATGCCATGTTCTTGGGATAGAATCCATATTTAACACCTGTTAAATAAAATAAAAGAGTGTCATAGTGCATAAAAATAGCCAGGGGGATATTCCTGGCTATTTTTGCTACAATCAGATATATATAAATCTATGAGTGAGCCCGTTTTTAAAAGTAATAGAAGTTACTTTTCCGTCTTCAACATAAACCGTATCCAGAATAGTGCGCATATAAGTTTTTAGAATTTCTGGATCTACACTAGAGGCTAGGTCTTTATAATAGATATACTTCTTATCTTTCAGTTCTTTTTGGATAAGGAGATGGCTAGCTTGTTTGATGAAATCTTCGTCAGATAAGATTGCATCAGGCTCACTGTTCATAACACCGAGCTTTACATTAATTTCTTTTAAGTGGCTGGTGATTTCGGATTTTCTGATAATAAAATCTTTTTCAGAGATAGACTGTTCTGAATAAAGATAAAGATCTTGCAATCTCCGCATAGCACGTTCCAACTTTTCCTTTTCTTTTTTTAAAGAGGCAACTTCCGGATTAACAGCAGCTCTTTTTTTTCTCGGATTCTTTACAGAAAAAACAAATGATTTATCGGAGCCGTACCTGGATAGTAAGTTAAAAAATTCATGCAATCCATTTTCTTCAATGCTTGCAATTCCGGAAAACGTGGATCCTCGAAGAAGGATATTCTGTAGATCTTCCGGGGAAGCTATTGTGGAGAAAGTTTTTTTGGCAGACAGCATATTTAAAATATAATTTATTAAAAATTCTCCTATTATAACATCATTTACAAAAGCATTGTCGCAAGATTTTGATTTTCTGGCTAAAGGGCAGCCGTAGACAGACGGACGATACCCGGCTGAATTTTTTCTTCCAGATGTCGAAGTCATCTTATTCCCGCATTTTCCGCAGTGTAAAATGCCTTGGAATACATGAACGGAATAAGAAATTCTTTTTCTCCCGACAGGATTTTCTAAATTTCGAGCATTTCTTTTCAAAATGCTGCATATCATATCATGTTCTTCTTCCGTAAAGATGGCTGGATGGTGTTCGTGAATCATGACCCATTCGTTTTCAGGATTGACGGTTCTATGTTCTGTGCCTTTATATCGGTTGTATCGGTAGATGCCGGCATAGAACGGGCTAGAGGCTATAATCCAAACGGAGGTAGGAGTCCAGTCAACACCAGCTCTTGTTTTATACCCTTTTTCATTTAGTGCTCTGGCAGTATGGATAAGGGACTGATTTTCGATATACAAATCTTTTAATTCTAGACATACCGCAGCTTCGTCTTCTCGGATTGAGAAAATCTGCGATTCAGAATCGTAAGAATAACCGAAAGGAATGCGCCCACCATTCCACTGACCGTTATTAGCCCTGGATACCATAGTGGCAGTAACACGCTCGGAAGTCATGTTTCGCTCTAATTCAGCGAAAACCAAAATAATTTTGAGCATAGCCTCTCCCATAGCGGTAGACGTGTCAAATTGTTCGTTTTTGCTTATAAAAGTAACTCTCAGCGAACGGAGCTCTTCGTACATTTCAGCAAAATTCAAAAGATTTCTGGATATACGGTCTATTTTCCAAACCAAAATATGGGTGAACTCTTCCCTGCGGACCCGGTGCATCATTTCCTGAAAAGCTGGCCGGTCCATGTTTTTTCCGGAATAACCTGCATCTTCAAAAAACTCATAATTATCTGTGCCTAGAATAAGCTGGCAATACGCAGCAAGATCCCGTTTTTGCATAGGAATAGAGTCTCTGTCAATTTGATGTATGGTGGATACACGGATATATATCGCCACCTTTGTTTCCCTAACCTGAGCAGTCGTTTTCTTTCGTGTTATTCTTCCGGCCATAATTTACTCCCAGTACTTGTCCTATTTATAAATAAATTTAGTATTTCTCTCAGTAACTGTCTGTTTTCTGTAGGAAGGCTCCGGTATTCGGCGATGAGAGAACGTTCATCCTCTGATAGAAGCATATGCTGATCAGCACAATCAGGAAGTATTGCACTGAGTGGTGCGTGAAGTTCAGAGGCTATTTTAGCCGCGAACTCTGCAGATA
>URHH01000069.1 GCA_900547615.1 uncultured Blautia sp.
CCCACGTATCCAGCTTGGAAGGCTGGTGTTCTACCATTGAACTACACCCGCGTGTTTCTGTCGCTTCAACGTTGATTAGTATATAATATGTTTCCTGTTTTGTCAATACCTTTTTTTATTTTTTGTTTTTTTTATTTTTTTCTACTTTTATCTACAATTCAGATAACTCTCTTTTAAAATTCCAATACCGTTTCCCAGGTGTCCGCCTTCCATAAGAAACTGTTTTGCAACTCTTTGGAGGCTGGTCGTTTCCGGATACATGGAAACATTCTCCTTCACCATTTTAAATATCCGTTCTTCAGCCTCTCTCGTATCATAATCCCGAAGAACTACATGAAAAAAACTTCTGAATTTTCCTATATTGGAATTTTCACCCAGAATCTCAGACAATTCCGGACCAAGAAGCCAGGAATGACAAATATACGCCTTTTCTTTTCCGAACATAGAAAATGCCTCTTTAAAAGATTTTTCACATTCCGCTTTTGCAAGGGGTGCTCCCTGGGGAATATGTACATAAATAACATCTTCCCCTTTTTTGATGGTATACTCCCCATATGTCAGATTCCACTCTGACGGAAAAGCTTCAAACTGAAGACGGCCGAGACGGAAAAGTGTCATATCAATATGACGAAACAGCCATTCATACTGACGAAGTCCATATTTTCCAGTCTCTTCTTTGCAGTTCTGGCACCAGATTGTAAAATCAGAAAAAGTATCCCAATATATTTTTTCTGAAATCCCTCTTTTTTTGTATTCTTCCCATGTATCACACGCCATCTGTGAATAATAATACAAAAAGCTGAGCCACGGATTTTCCCTTTTTAATATATTTTTGTAAAAAACTTCTCTGTTATTCTGAAAAAGCACTTTCATCTCTTTTTCATCTGTATCTTTTACTTTCTCCAGAAGTTCTATTGCTTCCTCCGGAAGAGAAATCCCTCTGTAAAATTCTGCTGTCTTCAAATTACATAGCTCCCTTATTTTTGCTGTTTTTTATACTCTTTAAAATCGATTGTCGTTCCGAGTTTTCTTGACTTTTCTGCTGCCAGTGCAATCAGGTGACTTTCTACCGATACACGGGCATCTGTGCGGTTTTCTTTTTCTCCTTCAAGCGCCACAAGCCTTACAAAATCCTTCATCATTCTCATGTCGCTTCCGCTGTGCCCTGTCTTTGGAGTATGGAGACGTATTTTTTCTTCATGGCCTTCCAGGAAATCTGTGATCGTAATTTCCCCAGCTTCCATATTCCCTGTAATTTCGCCTTTCGTTCCCATAATCCGTATTTCTCTTGCACACTGATTCGTAAAAGCACTCATTACAAAAGAAACATTCACCTGATTTTCAAACTCCAGATTCACCACCTGATGATCCACAACTGTATTATCACAATGGAATACACATCTTCCATAAGGCCCTGTTCGCAGCGCCTCTAATACTGCTTCTCTTTTTATATCATCTGAAACAGCATAAATCAATCCGTCATCAACTGCTTTAGGATGTTCCAGATAAAACTTCGGCGCATAGAACGCACACTCATCCCTATGCGGGCAGCCATCCATACAGCGTTTTGCTGCACCGGACGGAGCATTTTCTTCCTTAAAATAAGTAAGTTCTCCGAAAGAGCTTATTTTTTTGCAGGAACTCCCCACCAGCCACTGAAGAATATCCATGTCATGACAGCATTTCTGCAAAATCATAGGACTTGATTCTTCTGCATTTCTCCAGTTTCCTCTTACGAAGCTATGAGCATGATGCCAAAATCCCACCTGTTCTATATGCTGAATGCTCATAATTTTTCCGATCTTTCCGGAATCTATAAGCTCTTTTAACTTTGAAAAGAACGGAGAGTACCGAAGCACATGGCAGATGGATAAAATCCGATTATATTTCTCTGCCATTTCTCCCATTTCAATAATTTCCGCCGCCTCTGTAGACATCGGTTTTTCACAAAGTACATGATACCCCTTTTTCAGTGCTTCAACAACCGGTTCATAGTGCATTTTATCCTGTGTGCACACCATTGCGCAGTCTGCCAGCTTTTCTCTTTTTAAAAGCTCCTCATAGGAAGAAAACTGAAATTCTTCTTTTATATTATGCCTCTTGGCAAATTCTTCTCTTCTTGTTTTATCCGGCTCTGCTACCGCAACAACCTGAAACTCATCAGGATGCTCCAGGGCATAGGAAGAATACACGTATCCTCCCCTAAGACCTGCGCCAATTAAAACTGCTGTTACTTTTTTCATGAATTTTCCCCTTTTTTACATACAATTTTTAAAACCGTATCTTTTTCATCCGGAAGTGGATATGTAAATACAGGATTCTCTCCAAAAGACACAAATGCCGTATCTGTATAAAGTGCTGTATTCCATGCCTCTCCTCTGTTCATCTCACTTCCGTCTGCCGTATAATAAACTTTATCAAGTTTATCCGGTGCAATTCCGTAAAGAGGCAGTGCTCCCAGAGGCGCTTCATAAACATGCGCATAAATTGTATCACCTTTCTGAGTATAGCGTCCCCACTCCGGTTTTGGAAGCTCAGAAATTCCACATCCGTAAATACTTTCTCCGTTTTTCTTCATCCATTCGCCAATCTCTTTCAAAATAGCGATACTTTCTTTCGGAATATTCCCCTTTGCATCCGGTCCCACATTAAGAATCATGTTTCCGCCTTTGCTTGTACATTCCACAAGTTTACGGATCAGCATAGACGGCGTTTTATATAAATGATCATAATTACAGTAACCCCAGTGATTATTCATTGTAGCGCATAATTCCCACGGAATCGGCTCTCCTTTTTCATCACACACTCCCATAGGAGGAATAATCTGCTCCGGACTTGCAAAATCACCACTGTAGATCAGCGGGTTTTCTGTGGCTATACTTCCATGATCCTCTCCTGATCCCTCCAGACGATTATCAATAATAACATCCGGCTGATAATGGCGCACCATCTGAATTAACTCCGTTGCCTTCCACTTTTCCCCGCACATATCGTCATAGGAAAAATCAAACCAGAGAAGATCCAGCTTTCCGTAATTTGTCACAAGTTCCTTCACCTGTCCGTGCATGTATGTAAGATACCTGTCAAAATCAATTTTTTCATCTTTATATTCTTCTCGGTTTCTCATAGGATGCTGTCTGTCTCCGTATTTCGGGAAATCCGGATGACTCCAGTCAATAATAGAAAAATAAAGTCCTACACGGATTCCTTCTTCTCTGCAGGCATCTACAAATTCTCTTACAAGATCTCTGCCCGCCTTTGTATTTGTGCATTTATAATCTGTAAGCGCCGAATCAAACAGGCAAAATCCATCATGATGTTTTGCTGTGAGTACTGCGTACTTCATGCCAGCCTCTTTCGCAAGACGCACCCACTCTCTTGGGTTATAATCAACCGGATCAAATAAATCAAAATATTGTTTGTATTCCTCTACTGTCATCTCTTTTTCAGACATCATCCATTCGCCGCAGGCAGGTATAGAATAAAGTCCCCAGTGAATAAACATTCCAAATCTTGCATCCATAAACCATTTTGTACGTTCTCTTATTTCCTGATTCATTCATCATTCTCCTTTATTATATGAATTCTATAATACTATTTTAACCTTTTACTGCTCCTCCGGAAAGAGCCTCTACAAAGAATTTACTGAAAATACAATAGAGAATAATCGGAGGAAGAATAATAATTACCATAGCGGAAAACAATCCGTTATAATTGGTTCGGAAAGAAGTCGTAAATGTAGACAAAAGCGCCGGAACCGTAAGTTTATTCCTGTCGATCATAACAAGAGAAGCCCAGTAATATTCATTCCAGTTATTTAAAAATGCAAGAACTGCTGCTGTCATAATTCCCGGACGTGCTATAGGGAAAATAACCTTTGCCCATGTCTGCATATATCCACATCCATCAATTCTTGCAGCCTCCTCAAGCTCTTTCGGAATATTTGTGTAATAGTTTTTGATCACGAAAAAGCTCACTGCAATTCCGCTGCATGAATAAATTAAAATCAGTGCGCTCCTTGTATCATAAAGCTTCATTCTGTTGATCATGTTATATACCGGATAAGTAAGGGCTGTCGCCGGAATAAACATGGTAGAATATAAAAGCACGTTTACAAGTCCTTTTCCCTTAAACTCCATGCGGGCTACCACGTAGGCAGACATGGAAATCATCACGATACTGATCACAACAGAAACACCTGAAATAAGAAGGCTGTTTCCAAAATAGCGCATGACATGTAAATCCTTAAAAGTGGCTATATATCCATCCAGACAGATGGATTCCGGAAGCATAAACCCGGGTCTTGCCAGAGGATCTGACTTAAAACTCGAAAGGATCAGCCATACAAAGGGAACAAGAGCTACCAGAAGCGCCCATATAAGGCAGATGTATGTGAAAATCTTAGTACCTTTTGACATACTTTTTACAGCAGTATGCTTTCTTTTTTTATTCATTTCCATCCCTCCTTATGCTTTTCTCTTCTTTTTGAAAGAAATACTGTAAATAATATTTACTGCTACAATAATCAGCATACCTGCCAGAATCTGAATGACAGCAACTGCATTTGCTCTTCCAAACTGAGTTCGCGGGCTTGTAATGGCAAGCTCACGGATAACGTAACTGATACTGTACGTTCCTGCTGCACCCTTTGTCAGGAAGAACACCTCATTATACAGAAGGAAACCTGATGTTGCCGCAAGAATAGACACGGTCTTTAATGTTCCTTTTATCATCGGAATGGTAATATACCAGTCCTGTTTAATCCCGCTTACGCCATCAAGCATAGCTGCTTCTCTTATTTCCTCAGGCACAGCCATTACATTCCCCAGAATCATTAATGTTGTAGTTCCTGTAAAGAAAATATAAGCTCCTGTAATTGCCCAGAAAGCCGGTCCCTTCAGCAGCAGTATATTTTCACTGAATCCTTTATTAAAATTCTGTATCAGCGGATTGACTACCCCGTAAAGCGGGCTGTATAACTGAAGGAAAATCATTCCCATCGCCGCTGAGGAAATCATATTTGGAATAATATAAATATTTCGTATTGTCTTAATCCCTTTTACTTTCCTGGAAAATGCCAGGGCAATCAATGTGGAAACCGGTATTTGTACTACCACACCAAGAAGTGCCCATGCTGCCGAATTCCTGAGAGCCTCCCAGAAATATGGATAAATACTAAAAATATAATCGTAATTATTCCACATTTCTTTCCATCCGAAAAATTCCGGGCTTGTGATATTGGTATAATCCCATTTGCAGAAAGATGTAAGAAAAACGGTAATAATCGGATAGAGATAAAAAATACAAAATGCAATTATTGTAGGAGCCAGAAATGCGATAATAAAGGCTTTTCTGTTTCGGCTTAACTTATTTTTCATTATTTTCTCCTCTCATTGTTTTCTTCGGGAAGAAACAGGGGAAGAGAAATTTCCTCTTCCCCCGCATCTCTTTTCTTTTTATTATGCAATTAATGCGATAAGCTCTTTCTGAAGCTGTTCAAATCTTGCATCAATATCTGTTCCTGAGACAGCACATTCCATTAATGCATTGATAATTGCACTCTTTACATCTGCACCCCAGCTGTAATTCATATCTTTCACTACGATTTCTGCATCGTTTACCATAGAGCATGCTTCTGCAAGTTTCATGGTAATCGCGTCTCCGCTTTCTTCTGCAAGTTTGTTAAGGTCAACGTTTGTATTACATGGGTTTGCCTGTACTCCGGTAAAGATTTTTGCCTGAACTTCTTCGCTTGTCATATATTTAATAAATTCCAGTGCAAGTTCTGTTTTTTCTTCACTCATTCCATTTGCCACTGTAAGTCCTGCACCTGCAGAAGAAACCGCAACATTTCCAGGGAAGAGAGCCGGCTGGATTGCCTCTGCAAGACCTGCGTCTATACCGCTTGCGTTCCATACTCCGTTAAAAAGTACGGCTGCTGTTCCGTTTTTATTAAAGTCATCCATCAGATTTCCAACATCTTCTGTTGTGTGCTCAGAACCGTTTGCCTGATCAAGTGTTGCAGCAGTTTTAAACGCTTCTGCAAAAACTTCTGAATTTACCGCTTCTTCTGTAAGCGGTGCATCGATCATTGCTCTTCCTTCCTCTGAAGACGCCAAAATCGCATTCACAATAAATCCTGATCCCTGTCCTGCCGCATATCCGTATGTTCCATCATCAAGTCCGCGTACCTTTTCCATTGCCTCGCCAAACGCATCCCAATCTTTCAGATCTTCAATCTTGATTCCTGCTTTTTCAAAAACATCCGCATTATACCAGATTCCACGGCTTTCCATCTGATCATGCACAGAATAAATATGTCCGTCCACATCATTCTGTGTGTAATTTAATCCAACCGCATCCTGAAGATTGTTTTCATCAATATACGGTTTTAAATCATATACAAGCCCCTGAGAAACAGCTGCCTGCGGAACGGCTGTACCACAGTCTACAAGATCCGGGAAAGATCCTCCTGCCACCTGTGCACTTACAATTTCATCTCTGTTTTCTACTGCAATCGGTTTAAATGTTACCGGTCCGTCCGCATGAGTCTTTGCAAACTCATCATAAATATCACGCATTACCTTTGCTGCCGGCCATTCACTTTCTTCATGGTAATATCCGTGATAAAATTCCAGTTCATTGTCCGCTCCAAATACGGTTACTCCGGAAAGCATACTCACTCCCATAGCTGCTGTCAGTACCAACCCTGTTACTCTTTTCTTCATTTTGTCCTCCTTCTCCCCAAACCTCGTCGGGTGATTTGTTTGTTTTTACTGATTTATCTGTATTTTATCTTATTTTCTGTGCATTTTGAATGAAGGTTATTGACAAGCGTCATGGAAATTGTTGACCATTTTTCTTTGTACCTGAATTATATTGACATTTCATATGTAAAATATTTACCACCCGCATATTTTTACACAAAAAGAAATGCCCATATCATAAAAATATGGACATTTTTCCTTATCATCTTAATAATTCCAGAAATTCATTTACCTCTATCTGCCCCGAAAGCAGCTCCAGAATATGCTCCTGAAACGCATTTTTCCGATTGCTTTCCCATAGATTATCCGGCGTTTCAATTTTTACATCTGCTCCTTTTACAAGCTGCGTAGCCTGAAAAAAGCGGGGCATTTCCTTATTATATTTTTCTATGGAAACTTCAGAATTTACAGGAACCTGCTCTGTCTCCTTTAATATCCGTTCCTGCACCTTATTGCTTACCATATATTTTACAAAACGTACTCCCGCCTCCTCTCTTTTGACATCGCCTGTTTTTCCTACTACATATCCAACCCCTGCTGATTCACAGGACATCTTATACGTGCCATCTGTTGGAATCAGAGCATATTCCGCGTCTATCTTTTCATCAATCATAGGCGCACCCCACACCCCGTTAATACAAATTGCAAGCTTTCCCTCATTAAACAGTTCCTTCTCATCTCTGTAGCTATAATTTTTATTATCCGGAAAAGAATAGCGATATATGGTTTTTAACGTATCTAAAATACTGCCAAAATCCTCTTCGCCAATGTTTTCCCATTTTTTAATATCTGCTTCTTTTCTTCCTGTATCTATGAACAGATGATCAACAAGATACAGATACCCTTCGGCCGATACCTGAAGAGGCCTGATCTCTTTTCCATTTTTCAGACTCCAGTCCTCAATCTGACCGCATGCCTGCAAAAATTCACTCCAGCTTTCCGGAAGTTTTTCAATGCCTGCCTCACGGAATATATCCTTGTTATACCAATATCCGCCGCTTAACAATAACGTATCTGCTATTGTATAAAGGTTTCCTTCTAATGTTGTCCATGCTTCCAGATTGGAAGGAGAAATGTTCTTAGAAAACTCCAAATCTTCTTTTATATACGGAATAAAATCCACTGCGAGATGGTTCTTCAGCATATAATAATAGATGGAATTATTTCCTGTTCCTCCGAAAAAAATCACATCCGGCATTTCTCCCACAAGAATAAGGTCTCCCACTTTTCTAATCAAATCCCTGCTGGTCGGCATAGACACAAGATGTATATCAATATCCGGATTTTCTTTTTCAAAATCCTCATAAATCTGGCGCATGGCAATATGATCCTTTTCATTGCTTCCCCACCCGTGAATCACCGTTATCTCTGTCTTTTCCTGTTTTTCTTCTCCACATCCTGTTAAAAAAACAATACTGCTTATAACAAAAAGAAAGATTTGAATCCTCTTACTTATCCGATGTTTCTTTTTTTTCATTTTTGTACTCCTTAGGCGACATACCTGTATATTTTTTAAACACTCTTGAAAAGTATCCGGTATCCTCAAACCCCACAGCCTGAGAAATCTCATATACTTTTTTATCAGAAGTTTCCATATACTCTTTCGCCTTTTCAATTCGAAGTCTCAAAATATCATCAAAAAGGTTCACTCCCTTTTTGCTTTTATAGAGCCTGCTTAAATAGCTTCTGTTTGCATGAAGTTCCTCTGCAATTTCATCAAGCGTAATTTTGCGGCAATAATTTCTGCTGATATATCTCTGCATTTTTTCATACAAATTTTCAATCTCGCTTCTGCCTTCTTCGCTTTTTTCACCTTCCTCGATTTCCTCATAATATCGTTTCAGATTCAAAATGGCTTTTTCCACCGCCTGAGGAAGTTCTTCAAGAACAGACAGCTTCAGAACATACTCACAAGCATTGTATCTAAGCGCAGCTCGTGCATACTCAAATTCTGAATATGCACTTAAAATAATCACCTGTGTCTCTGGACTGTTCTCACTGATATACTTGCATACCTGAATTCCGTCCACAAGCGGCATTCGAATATCAGTGATTACAATGTCCGGATGCTCCGTCTCCATTTTCTCCAGAAGTTCTTTCCCGTTTGAGGAAATGGAGTGAAGTACACACCCCATTTTTTCCCAGGAAATCAGATTCTTCAGCGCTTCCTGAATATATATTTCATCATCTGCCGCCATTACCTTCCACATTTTCCATTCCCCTCTCTATCGGAAGAACGATACGTACCGTTGTTCCATTATCTTTTTCTCCCTGAATTTCAAGAATATAGTTCTCGCCATATAAAATATGAAGCAGACGTTTCGTATTTTCAAGAGCTGTATGTGTATGACCTGCTTTTTTCTGCATACCTTCCCTGTCATTTTCCTCTTTTGAAAAACCAACGCCGTCGTCTGCCACCATAATATTTAATTTTTCATCCTGCTCGAAAATTTCTACTACTATCTTTCCGTTTCCATTTTTGGGTTCCAGTCCATGTGAAACAGCATTTTCTACAAGCGGCTCTATTAAAAGCCTTGGAATCAAATCCTGCTTCACTTCTTCACTTCCATATCGGATTTCATACGAAATCTTATCCTGGTATCTTCCGTTTTGAAGCAGAAGATAAAAATCCACAATCTCCATTTCTGCTGATACCGGAATTTTAATTTCTTTTCCCCGGAAGATTTTCCCCTGCATCAATTTTGAAAACGCCTGCAGATATTGATACAATTCTTCATTCCCTGCCATTTTCGCCCGAATGCTCAGCATTGCCAGAATATTATACTGAAAATGGGGATTAATCTGCGCCTGAAGAAATTTCACCTGAGCCTGCGTTACAAGAAGCTGTTTTTCATACACCTGCGTAATAAGATATTCAATCCTGTCTGCCATTTCATTGAACACCACGCTCATATCATGAAACTCCTGAATTGGATAGTCCTCCATTCGCACTTTAAAATCTTCCTGTCCCAGTGCCCGAAGACTTTCTATTACTTTTTTCAATGGTTTTGTGAAGCGATAGCTGACTGCAAAAGACAAAGATGAAGTAATCACAAGTATCAAAAGAAATGCCGCAAGAAAAATCAGCATGGTAGGCTTTAAAAGTGTATAAACATTATTAAAACCTGCCGCCGCAAGAACCCGGATTCCAAAGCCGCAGCTTTTGGAAACTGTAAGAAAGCGCGTGCCTTCTGCCCGAACGTCTGTTACCTCTTCCTTTGTTTCTTCTTTTAAAGCTTTTATTTCTTCCTTTTGTCCAAAAGAAGCCATTATATTTTTTTCTTCTCCCCACAGAACTGCCCAGGTTCCATTTCCATACTTTTCAATTTCTTCCATAAGAAGCTGAATTGCCTCCGGAGAAATTTCCACAATACAGCTTCCCATCTTCTGCATTTTATCATCATAAATATGAAAACAGAGAAAAATCTCTTCTTTTCCGCTATAGCAGGCGTACTGTCTTTTCGTTTTGCGAAACTCCTCCTGTAAACGGCTTCTCTCTTCCTGCTTCTGCCCAGCTTCTGACACGGTCACAGGATAGTAGTGATCATAAATGCACTGATCAATATTATTAAACAGATAAACACTACTGACAAAAGGAATCTTCTGCTGCACCATATTTCTGTCTGAAAACAGCTCCATACTATAAGAAAGCTGCTCTCCCGCAGCTTCCTCATCGTAAAAATCCCCCCAGAAAAAATCTTCCAGCCATACATTATGGCGAATTGTTACTGCACCGTCCTCTATAAACTGTATACGATCCTGAAATTGCTGTCCTGTATTTTCCAGAACGTACTCCATATCATCTTTCGTGCTTCGAAAAAAGACAAAAAAGAATACAAGAAGCATTGCAATTCCCAGAAACAGCAGGGTACATACAGATGTAAGCATGTTTAATACTGTAATTTCCGAACTTAAAGTTCTCCTTTTAGTAATCCCATACATTGGAAGCTTCCACCTGCGCTTTCGGCTTCTTGATCACAAGCTCCGGACTTTTTGCACTGACTTTTGTATTTGCAGGAATAGGCTCTGTAATAAACGTATTTCCTCCAATGATCGTATTTTCTCCAATTACCGTTTCTCCTCCGAGAACACTGGAATTGGAATAAATCGTCACATTATCCTCAATCGTAGGGTGACGCTTTACATCTGCAAGCTGCTGCCCCATTCTTGTAGAAAGCGCACCGAGAGTCACTCCCTGATAAATTTTTACATTGTTTCCGATTTTTGTTGTCTCTCCGATTACCACACCGGTTCCGTGGTCGATAAAAAAGTATTCTCCGATTGTTGCCCCCGGATTAATATCAATTCCTGTTTTTCCATGTGCAAATTCCGACATGATTCGTGGAATAAACGGAACCTTCTCAAGATACAGCTCGTGCGCAATTCTGTATACGTAAATCGCATAAAATCCCGGATAGGAAAAAATAATCTCTTCCTTGCTTTTTGCTGCCGGGTCTCCGTCAAATCCCGCCTGTACGTCTTTTAAAAGCATTTTCTGTATCTCGGGAAGACGCTTTACGAAACGCCCTGTGATTTCCTCCGCGCGAAGCTGCGCCTTTTCTTTTTCCTCTCCCTGATAGAGAATTGCGATTTCTATCTGCTCTTTTAAAGAATCATATAAATTATTTAAAAGAGAACCTGCGTAATAATCCGGAAATGCACACGCTCCTGTGTCAATTCTGAAATATCCCGGAAAAAGCACGGCTCTTAATTCGCGGACAAGTTCTATAATAACAGAACGGCTTGGCAGACTGCATTTTCCCTGGGGAAGAAGCATTTCTTCTTTATTATAGTTCCTGGCAAGGCTTTTCACCGCTTCCAGAATTGCTGCTTTTTTTTCACTCATCTATTTTTTCCTCCTGTTTTATTTCATATAATATTACTTTGTATCATCATATTATAGTATTCTTTTTTCGTCAAGATATTGACCTTTTCTTTTAATCACTATATAATAGAAGACGGTTCTTCAAAAACCCTCATTCTGGAGATATACCCAAGTGGCTGAAGGGTCCGCACTCGAAATGCGGTAGGTCGGGCAACCGGCGCGAGAGTTCAAATCTCTCTATCTCCGTTATGCAAAACCGGCAGTCTGTTTACGGCTGCCGGTTTTTTGAGTTTTCTGAAATTTTCTATGATTTTCCTCAATTTATGATTGACAATCCCTCTGTCTGCGTGTATACTTTTAGAAGTAACAGGACATAGGGGATTGGTCAAATGGTATGATAGGGGTCTCCAAAACCTTTGGTGGGAGT
>URHH01000070.1 GCA_900547615.1 uncultured Blautia sp.
TAACAGACAACACAACCGTTTCTTCGTTTGTATACTTCATCATCATCGGCAGGGTTGTGTCCTCGCTTGTAGCTCCGGCGAGAGCAATGCAGGAATAAAAATTAAAATGCCGCGCCACAAAAGGAATGCTGATAAAGGAAAACAGCTCGCGCATAAGATTGCTTAAAAAAGCAATACTTCCAAGTGTAGCGTTTCCCAGGTTTTCCAGGGTGACGCCGGAAAGGCTGTACCAGCCGAGACCACTTGCAATGGCAAGGTTTTCTCCAAGACCATATTTTGTGAAAAAACTTAAAATCAGACCTCCGAGAAGGCTTCCGATCACCGTTCCGATGGGAATGATAAAGATTTTTACATGGTACTGACGGATTTTCTGTACAATGCCCTTATGTAAGCCGATACTGATACCAACGGAGAGCATCAGGCAGTTGAGAATTAAATCTTCGTGAGTTGTTAAAAAGTCCAGAACTACATTGTGAAGATGGAGAGAGCCGCATAAGACGCCTCCAACTAAAGCTAAAATTGCCAAAATTGTCATTTTTCTTCCGTCTCCTTTTCCTTTGAGTGAGATTTAAAAAAGCGCTTTGTCAAAAAGAAAACGAGGATCAGGGAACAGCCGGAAGGAATCAGGAAAAACAGAAAGCTTTCCAGTCCAAGACTGAATAATTTCTGAAAGAAATTTTCATCGCTTCCAAGAGAGAAGCCCATTGCAAAAATAAGGGTAAGGGTGCAGATGATCTGAAAGATCTCATTTGTGCGTTTCAGTTTTTCCGGGAAAAAGAAATGCCCGATCAGCACACCAACGCACATTATAATAAGAATAAACACGTTTCGTCTCCTTTGTATATAAAATTCGTAGCTGTTCAGTACCTTCACAGTTACCAAAATTCACTAAAACTTTAGCATATTAAAGTTTCTTTGTCAAGCGAAGCAGCAGGGAGGGATTTATGGGAAATATCATAGATTATTTAAGGTGGAGAGGAGATCTGACTTTTGAAAGAGATGGTTTCTGCGAGGTGGATAATCTTCTTTTATCGTATCTGTCCTATGTGAATCTGGACGGTATTGCACCGGGAGAAGGGGAAGGGTTTCTTACATTAAAAGAAATCTCCGGTGAGTTTTTTCGGAGATATAGTCAGGAAGAGTTAAAAAAAGACCGTTCTTTTATCCGTATGGCGCCTTATGGGATGAGGGAGATGGCAAAAACAGAGCGTTTTGGAAATATTAAGGTTCAAAATTATGTCAATCGCATAGAAGAGAAAAAGAACCTGCAGTTTTCAGCGGTAGAGCTTGTTCTTTCAGAAGAAGTTTCTTATCTTGCTTTTCGGGGAACAGATGACAGGATTGTAGGCTGGAAGGAAGATTTCTTTTTGAGCAATGGGATTGTAGGTGCACAGAGAGAGGCACTGAAATATATGAATCACACAGGAAGAAACTGCCGCCGGATTTTAACGGGAGGCCATTCAAAGGGAGGAAATCTGGCAGTGTATGCCGCGGCGCTCTGTGAAAAGGATGTTCAGGATAAAGTGGTTCAGATATACAGCAACGATGCGCCGGGATTTTCGGAGGAATTTCTGGAAAGTGAAGGATTTCAGCGGATATTTCCAAGAATACAGAGGTATATGACAGAGGGCAGTATCATAGGAACGCTTCTTGCCCACAAAAAAGCTCCTATTCTTATTAAAAGCAGCGCAAAAGGCGTGATGCAGCACGACTGCCTTTCCTGGGAGACGGAAGGGCGGAATTTTATAAAATGTAAAGAACAGAACCGGGCGGCTGCAGCCTTTGATGAGGCTCTGAAAGCATGGCTTGACGGAATAAACGGGGAGGAAAGAGAAGCGTTTATCAATGATTTTTTCTCTGTTCTGGAGGCGACCGGAGCGGAAACTCTGACACAGCTTCAGGAAGGAGGGTTAAAAACCCTTCGTTTGATGCTGAAGCAGAAGAATGCTCTGAGGCCGGAGACAAAGAAAATAATTGAAAAACTGATCCGGGAGTTTGTAAACAGGTGGAAGATGTTTCTGGGGTAATGGTTGTTAAAATGTAAAAAAATATTTTGCAAATATATTGATGGATTTTTTAATTTTGCATATAATAAAAGTGAAGAAATGAGGAAGGAGGGCTTTCAGATGAAGTTTGATGAGTTATTTGAACAGAGAAGCCTTATAGCGTCCAAATTAAAAGACTGTATACGGGACAGAGGCTATACGAAAGTTTCTTTTGCGAGTAAAGCAGGTATTTCACGTCCTACATTGGATAAATTATTGAATGGCAGTATCGATAATAAAAAATCATTTGATCGCCATCTTCAAAAGATACTTAAATTGTTAAATATGTCGGCAGATGATTTGATTTTTTATTGTTCCGTTTCCGTGAAATCTGCTAATGCAATGGTGTTTTCAAAAAATGCACCTGTAAATCACGAGATGAGTGGGAATGCTAAAAAACAGTATGATTTGTTGTTAGATGTGATTGATTTATGCACAATTTATTATTAAGGAAGTGATTTTATGAGTGAGTTAATTACTGCCCAAAATATAGATTTAGTTGTAAAGAAAAATTGCGAAATAAAAGATGAGATATTAACTAAGGCAATTAGACTGCAAACGAATATGTCAGTTATGAAGACAACATCAATTCCTCAGTTGGCATTATTGATCCTTCAGGGATTTGGATTAATACAAATTCCAATAGAAGATAAATTTTGGAGTGGGGCAATATATGTGAAAGATGGAAAAATCATTCCTGTGCTGAATACTTCACTGCCAAGAGCAAACCAATATTTTACAGCGTGGCATGAGATATACCATTTAATATTTGATAAAATATCATTTGATTATTTTATAGAAACGGACAATGTTTTAGAAGAAAGAAAGGCTGAATGTTTTGCGGCGTGTATGTTGCTGAATGGTGTGGACAGATATTATACGGAACTTCAGGATATGGATTTTATTTCAAAGATTTTTCATTGTATGGCAGTATTTCAGGCGCCATATAAAGCAGTATTAGTTTCACTCTATGAGTATGCTGTTCAAAGTGAAAATGAAAAGCTGGCAATTAGAATAAAAGAAGTATTCGATATACAATTTGAGGATTTACCGGATAGATTTCGAATGCTTGGTTTAGATGATAGTCTGGTAAAGCCTTCGTATGTAATTAATACATCATTTTTACAGGAAAAAATAAAGAGAAGTCAGGATATAAATCCTGAGCTCAATTATCATAAGGATAATGAAGAATTTCTGTTAAATATCAAGAGGGAAATTGCCATGACAGTGAGGAGAGGGAATGATAGAAATAACTAAGATTACTCAGATTAATGGTAAAAAACATATTGCTATTTTGGATACCTCTTCAATTTCTTTTATGCAGAGTTTAAGGAATAAAGGTCTGCAGCCGGAGACGGTTTTAGAAGACTATGATTTAATTTTGATTCCAGAATGGGTATTAGCAGAAATAAACGATGCAGAGGGACGTGTTGATTATGTAAAAGAGTTAATTGTCCAATATCCTATATTTCGTATTGCAGAAGAGAATTATTCGGAATTGGCTGATATAGAAGAGGCAAATTTGTATCAGATTGTTCTGGCATCTACATATCAAATAGGAAGAATCAGAAGTTATCTCCGCCGATATGTTGAAAAGGCAGATCCTCTTGATATGGACGCATACAAAGAATGGATAAATAAGCTTTATAAGGAATGGCCGATTTCTAATGAGATATTGTCATCGGGCAGAATAAAAAAGAAAAATGCGGGTGAGGTTTCTATTACAATTTTAGCAGAAGTAATTTCCTGGTATTATCCGGAAACTGAAAGCTTGACAGTGTATTCCCAAGATAGCGACACGTATGAGTTTCAAAGAAAAGCGGAAGAGGCTCTCAGAAAAATTTTTACCTTGAAAACTTCTTTGTTAAGGTATTCATTTCCCTCATTTTCCATATTGACATCGCCTCCCCAAACGTTTATAATGCAATAAAATATAATTCATATCTGAATAGTAGGAAATAGGAGGAAGCATTATGAGCAAAATCTACGGAAGCGCCCTGGAGTTAATTGGACACACCCCTCTTATTGAGGTAAAGAGACTGGAAAGAAAAGAAAATTTAAAAGCGAAACTTCTTATTAAAACAGAATATTTTAATCCTTCCGGAAGCGTGAAGGACAGAGCAGCTTTATATATGATAAACGATGCGGAGGAGAGAGGACTTTTAAAAGAAGGAAGCACCATTATTGAGCCAACATCAGGAAATACGGGGATTGGGCTTGCCGCTATTGCGGCGGTAAAAGGATACCGCATTATCCTTACCATGCCAGAGACGATGAGCGTAGAGCGCCGGAACATTCTGAAAGCATATGGCGCAGAAGTTGTTCTGACAGAGGGAGCAAAGGGCATGGCAGGAGCCATTGCAAAGGCGGAGGAGCTGGCAAAGGAGATTCCGGGAAGCTTTATTCCGGGACAGTTTGACAATCCTGCAAATCCAAGAGCGCATATAGAATCCACAGGACCGGAAATCTGGGAGGACACAGACGGAGAGGTTGATATTTTTGTAGCGGGAGCCGGAACAGGCGGAACCGTAACAGGCGTGGGAGAATATCTCAAATCCAGAAAAAAAGAAGTGAAAATTGTGGCGGTAGAGCCTGCGGCGTCTCCTGTACTTTCCGGAGGAAAGCCGGGGGCTCACGGTCTGCAGGGAATCGGGGCAGGATTTGTGCCGAAAATTTTAAATACAGAAATTTATGATGAAGTAATAACAGTAGAGAACGAGGAAGCGTATGCAGCTTCCAGAAACCTTACAAAAACCGAAGGTATTTTAACCGGGATTTCCTCCGGCGCTGCCCTTCATGCAGGAATGATTCTTGCAAAAAGACCGGAAAATGAGGGAAAAACAATCGTTGTCCTTCTTCCGGACAGCGGAGACCGCTATTACTCCACTCCACTTTTTCAGGAATAAGCAGGAGCCGGAAAATGAAAATATCTACAAAAGGAAGATACGCGGTGCGCCTTATGCTGGATCTTGCTCTTGAAGAGCGGGAAAATCCGGTGCGGTTAAAGGAAATTGCGGCGCGCCAGGGAATTTCTGAAAAATATCTGGAACAGATCATTTCTATATTAAATAAAGCTGGATATGTAAAAAGCGTGCGCGGACCGATGGGTGGATACCGTCTTGTAAGAAAGCCGGAGGAGTACACAGTAGGGGAAATCCTCTGTCTCACAGAAGGAAGCCTTTCCCCGGTGGAATGCGCGGGTGTGGACGGCGTGTGCAAAAGACAGGAAAAATGCGCGTCTCAGATACTCTGGAAAAAATTAAACGATGCCGTTTATCAGGTGGTGGACGGCGTGACTTTAAAAGATCTGGTATTGTGTCAGAGAGAACTGAATAGCGAAGAAATGTAAAAAAAGTTAAAAGAACTGGTATTTTTTCCAGTTCTTTTTTACATTTATTTTACAGAAGAATGGTTTTACATTTTACCTTCTCCTCTTATAATGTCACTTGTAAATGAGGAAACAATACAATTCAAATAAAGAGGAGAAATAAAATTATGAAGAAAAAAATCGCAAGTATTTTAACAGCAGCAGTAATCGGAGCAACTGTATTTGCAACAACAGTAAGCGCAGCACCGGAGGGAGCGATCACAGTTGTATCACGTGAGGACGGTTCCGGAACACGAGGAGCCTTCGTAGAGCTTTTCGGCATTCAGGAAGAAGTAGACGGCGAAAAAGTAGATATGACAACTCTTGACGCAAGCATCACAAACAGCACTTCTGTTATGATGACAACCGTATCCGGCGATGAGAATGCAATCGGATATATTTCACTTGGCTCTCTTAACGATACAGTAAAAGCAGTAAAGATTGACGGAGCAGAGGCTTCCGCAGAAAACGTGGCAAACGATACATACAAAGTATCACGTCCATTTAACATTGTAACAGGAAAAGAAGCAAGCGATGCTGCAAAAGATTTTGTAAGCTACATCATGAGCGCTGAGGGACAGCAGATTGTAGAAGACAACGGCTATATTAAAGAAGACGCAGAGGCAGCAGCATACGAAGCAGGAGATGTTTCCGGTAAAGTTGTAGTTGCAGGTTCTTCCTCCATCTCTCCTGTCATGGAAAAACTGAAAGAGGCTTATGAGGAAGTAAACAAAGACGTGACAATCGAGATCCAGACAAGTGATTCCACAACAGGTATCAATTCTGCAAACGAAGGAATCTGCGATATTGGAATGGCTTCCCGTGAACTGAAAGACGAAGAAAAAGAGCTTGGTCTTGAGGCACAGGTAATTGCAAGAGACGGAATCGCAGTGATCGTAAACAACGAAAACGATACAGATGAGCTTACAAGCGAGCAGGTAAAAGCTGTATTTACAGGCGAGACAACAGAGTGGGAAGACCTTGCAAAATAATAACAGTTAAGTAAAGAGGTGTGCGATGAATCACATAAAAGAAAAAGGCATGAAAGTGATATTTCTGACTGCGGCGTGTGCGTCTGTTCTGGCAGTATTTTTAATATGCATCTTCCTGTTTGCCAGCGGCGTTCCGGCAATCGGAAAAATCGGTCCTTTTAAATTCCTTTTTGGAACAACATGGAGACCTTCCAATGAAATATTCGGGATTCTTCCCATGATTGTGGCAAGTATATATGTAACAGGAGGTGCGATTCTCTTTGGTGTTCCCATTGCGCTTTTTACTTCTGTGTTCATGGCGCGCTACTGTCCGAAAAAAATCTACGGACCTTTAAAATCAGGTATTGAGCTGATGGCAGGCGTACCTTCTATTGTATATGGATTTTTTGGACTTGTGCTGATTGTTCCCCTGATCCGCGAGACGTTCGGGGGAACAGGAAGCAGTATGCTGGCAGCGTCCCTTCTTCTTGGACTTATGATACTGCCTACTATTATCGGAGTGACGGAATCTGCGATCCGCAGCGTTCCGGAAAGCTATTACGAGGGTTCTCTTGCTCTTGGAGCAACAAAGGAAAGAAGTATTTTCCGTGTCATTCTTCCGGCGGCAAAGTCAGGAATACTGGCAGGCGTTGTTCTTGGAATCGGAAGAGCCATCGGAGAGACAATGGCAGTTGTAATGGTAGCTGGAAATCAGCCCAGAATGCCTCAGGGAATCTTAAAAGGCGTTCGTACCATGACAGCAAACATTGTAACAGAAATGGGCTATGCAACAGGGCTTCACAGAGAAGCACTCATAGCGACAGCAGTTGTTTTATTCGTATTTATTTTGATCATTAATTTAAGTCTTTCGTTACTGAACAGGAGGGCGGAACATGCAGATTGATATAACAGCCGTAATGGAGCAGACTGGAAATAAAAAGAAACGAAACAGCGTTTCCTTCGGGGGACAGATGAAGTCTTATTTTCTTCATCCCGGGTCCGGGATTCTGGCGTTTCTTACAACACTGGCGGCAGTCATTACCTTTGCTCTTCTGTTTTTCTTAATTGGTTATATTCTGGTAAAGGGAATCCCCTACCTGAATGCAGATTTATTTAGTCCTGAATATACTTCAGAGAACGTATCTCTTGTGCCTTCTCTGATTAATACATTTATAATGACAGTCATTTCCCTTGTAATTGCAGCACCCCTTGGGATTTTCGCTGCAATTTATCTTGTGGAATATGCAAAAAAAGGAAGTAAGTTTGTAAACGTGATCCGCCTGACAGCAGAAACGCTTTCCGGTATTCCGTCTATTGTATACGGACTTTTCGGTATGCTGTTTTTTGTCACGACGCTGAAATGGGGAATGTCAATTTTATCCGGTGCGTTTACGATGGTGATCATGATTCTTCCCCTTATTATGCGTACTGCAGAAGAGGCTTTAAAATCTGTTCCGGACTCCTACAGAGAGGCAAGCTTTGGTCTTGGTGCAGGAAAACTCCGAACCATTTTTAAGATTGTTCTTCCTTCTGCTGTACCGGGGATTTTAGCAGGCATCATTCTTGCCATCGGGCGTGTGGTGGGAGAAACAGCAGCCCTTATTTACACAGCGGGAACAGTTGCGGCAGTACCGGACAGCCTTATGGGTTCCGGACGTACACTTGCGCTTCATATGTACGTGCTTTCCAGTGAGGGACTTCATATGAACCAGGCTTCTGCAACAGCAGTTGTGATTCTTCTGTTTGTACTTGTGATTAACGCACTGTCCGGTTTTGTGGCAAAAAGAATCGCGAAAGGATAAGAAAAGGATAAAAATATGAGTGAAAATACAAAGATTCTCGTTGAAAATATGGACCTTCATTACGGTTCTTTTCATGCTCTGAAAAACATAAATATGGAGATTCCGGAAAAGCAGATCACTGCGTTTATCGGGCCGAGCGGATGTGGAAAATCCACACTTTTAAAGTCTTTAAACAGAATGAACGATCTTGTGGAGGGCTGCACCATTACAGGAAAAGTGCAGCTTGACGGAGAAGATATTTACGGAGATATGGACGTAAATCTTCTGAGAAAACGTGTGGGAATGGTGTTCCAGAAACCGAATCCCTTCCCAATGAGTATTTATGATAATATTGCGTACGGACCGCGTACACATGGAATCCGTTCCAGGGCAAAGCTTGACGATATTGTGGAAAAATCTTTAAGAGATGCGGCTATCTGGGACGAGGTAAAGGACCGCCTGAAAAAAAGCGCTCTCGGCATGTCTGGAGGACAGCAGCAGCGTCTCTGTATTGCAAGAGCGCTTGCGGTGCAGCCGGAGGTGCTTTTAATGGACGAGCCGACTTCTGCTCTTGACCCGATTTCCACATCGAAAATCGAGGAGCTTGCGGCAGAGCTTAAAAAAGATTACACAATCGTTATGGTAACCCACAATATGCAGCAGGCAACACGAATTTCAGACAAAACAGCGTTCTTTTTACTGGGAGAAGTCATTGAATTTGACAATACAGACAAGCTGTTTTCCATGCCCTCTGACAAGCGGACAGAAGATTATATTACAGGGAGGTTTGGCTGATATGACAACACTTTTTGAGCGACAGCTTGAGGAGCTTCATGTGCTTCTTATTACAATGGGAGGACTTTGCGAGAAAGCAATTTCCCTTTCTGCGAAAGCTGTTCAGGAACAGGGAGAACGGGAAATCGTAAAAGAAATTTTTGAGACGGATAAGGAAATTGATGAAAGAGAGAGGGAGATAGAAGCTCACTGTATGCGCCTTCTCCTTCATCAGCACCCTGTCGCAAGAGATTTAAGAGAAGTATCAGCAGCCCTTAAAATGATTTCCGATATGGAACGCATTGGCGATCAGGCGGCTGATATTGCAGACATTTCTTTTTACATTGAAAAAGACGTAGAAATTCCGAAAAAAATCCAGGAGATGGCAGAGCATACCGTTCATATGGTGACAGAAAGCGTAGACGCTTTCGTAAACACAGATCTTGCGCTTTGCAGAAAAGTAATCGAGGATGACGACCTGGTAGACGATTGCTTTAATGGGATTAAGGAGGAGCTGGCACAGCTGATTTACGGAGCAGAGCTTGATGCGAGAGCGGGGCTTGACCTTCTTATGACTGCAAAATATTTTGAGCGTATCGGCGACCATGCTGTGAATATTGCAGAGTGGGTGGAGTATTCCATTACAGGAGAACACAGAAATAACGAGCATCAGCTTAATGTATAAAGAATACGGAGGTCAGGGGACTTGATAAAGAAAATTTTTAAATCAATTATGGCAGTTTGCACTGTTGTGCTTGTCCTTGGGCTTGCATTTGTAATGGGAATTCTTTACCGGTATTTCGGAAAGCAGATTTCCACAGAGCTTGAAAAAGAGGCTTCTTATGTAGCACAGGGAGTGGAGCTTTCCGGAGTGGAATATCTGGAAAAATTAAACGGAAAAAATGCCAGGATTACCCTGATCGATCAGGATGGAAGCGTACTTTATGACAGCCAGGCAGAGGCTTCTTCTATGGAAAATCACGGGGATCGGGAAGAGGTAGAGGAGGCGGCAGAAACAGGAAAAGGCGAGGCTGTGCGTATGTCTGAGACTCTTTCGGAAAAGACGATTTACTACGCGTTAAGGCTTGAAGACGGAAGGATTCTCCGTGTATCAAGCACCCAGTATTCTGTTCTTGCGCTTGTTTATCAGCTGATCGTTCCTGTACTCTGGATTCTTCTTCTTATGATCATTCTGTCCGGCGCATTTGCGTTCAGATTATCAAAAAAAGTAGTAGAACCTGTGAATAATCTTGATCTGGAACACCCTGAGGAAAATGAGATTTACGAAGAGGTGGCTCCTCTTCTGAGCAGAATGTATAAGCAGAACAAGGAGATTAAAAATCAGATTGACACTGCAAGAAGGCAGCAGGAAGAGTTTTCCATTATTACCGAAAATATGCAGGAAGGACTTGTAGTGATCGACCGTTATACGATGATTCTTTCCGGAAATTCCAGCGTGTGGAAGCTTTTCCATGTAAGTGAGCCAAAAAGCGGGGAAAGCGTTTATGTGTTAAACAGAAGCGAGGAATTTCAGAGTATTATTGACAAGGCGCTTGACGGAAAGCATAACGAGGCTGTGTTAAAGGTTGACGGAAGCGATATTCATGTGATCGCAAACCCGGTTATGCGGGAAAATCAGGTAGAAGGCGCAGTTCTTCTTCTCGTAAATGTAACAGAAAAGCTGGAGAGAGAAAAGCTTCGGAGAGAGTTTTCCGCAAATGTATCTCATGAGCTGAAAACACCTCTGACTTCGATTTCAGGATTTGCAGAGATTATTCAGGACGGATATGTAAAAGAAGAGGATATTCGTGCCTTTGCAGGACGGATTTACAAAGAAGCGCAGCGTCTTATCACGCTTGTAGAAGATGTGATCCGTATCTCTCAGCTTGACGAGGGGGAGGTTCCCTATGAGTGGACAGAGACGGATCTGTATCAGACTGTGAAAAATGTATTTGGCACTTTAAGTGAAGCTGCAAAAAAACAGGATGTTCATCTCTATATAGAAGGAGAGAGAATAAAGCTTCATACAGTTCCCAATATTCTGGAAGAAGTGCTGTTTAATCTTTGCGACAATGCGATCAAGTACAACAAACAGGGCGGAAGCGTCTGTATCCGACTTGAAGAAAACGGGGACAACGTCTGTATTTCGGTACAGGATAACGGCGTCGGAATCCCAAAAGAAGACCAGAGCCGTGTGTTCGAGCGGTTCTACCGGGTAGATAAAAGCCATTCAAAAGAAATAGGAGGTACGGGACTGGGGCTTTCTATTGTAAAACATGGCGTGAGCTTCCTGGGAGGAGAGGTGGAACTGGAAAGTACGCCTGGACAGGGAACAGAAATTACAATAAGTTTTCCGAAGGAGTAGAGGGCTGTCTGCGATTCACAGCAAACGTGACGGATTTTTCTTCATTTTGCTTTATCCGCTGATATGTCATCGAAAATCAAACTCGCCTGCGAAGCAGGCTCAGACAGTGATTTTCAATGACGCGGATTTGCAAAATTTTAGAAATCCGTCAAAGGTTTGCCTGTGAAATCGCAGACAGCCTTATTTTTGTTCCAGGCGGAAGGTTAATGAAATAAACGATGATGATTTTGATTGTGGTGGCTATTTGGAAGTGTTATAGTATGGGTATGATGAAGGGAACAAATAAGAATTGTGGAGGTATTTGTGATGTTTGGATTTAAGAAGAAAGAAAGGAAACCACTTTTAATTAAAGCAAAAGATGTATTTTCAATTATTAAATCGGATTATGATGAGGGTGTTGCTTTTTGTTTAATTGATTTTAATTTGGAAGGTAAAATCTATACAATGGGGTCAGTGCTTATTCCAGACAGAGAAGAAAAAAAGGAAAATATATATTTTGTTTTTGAAGACGAACAGTATGTGTTAGTGATTTCATGAGCTGTCACCAGATTGCTCACATCAGTTGACGCTCACTT
>URHH01000071.1 GCA_900547615.1 uncultured Blautia sp.
TCTGGAATCGAAGTGTCTTTCTTTTATGCAAAATCACGAACTTGCTCATTTATAGAAGATAAATAATTTTCTCGAATCAGATGGAAACTCCGTTTATAATATGATAAAATCATAATAAATATAAAATAAACGGGGTACTGTTAAATGAAAATTCAAGAAAAAACGAAAAAGCCAGTACTGGAGGCGAAGTATTTAAATGTAGAAAATACAGATAGATACCGTCCCATTATCCGGCTTTTTTATTTGAAGTATGAAAAACTAAAATATTGGCTATATCAGGAAGAGTTATTCGAGGAATTGAGGGAAGACCCTTATTTTGCAGAATATACAATAGAGCAGTGTCAGCAGGATTTGGCTGCTCTGGTTGGGTGGGGAAATCTTGTAACAATTCAGGATACAAGAAAAGTAACTACGATTGAAGAATTTAAGAATAAGAAATTTCGTTATCAGCTTTCAGAAACAGCGGTAGAGATTGAGAGAATGGTCATTCACATTGAAAACCTTTTTATAGAAGGTTCCTCTCTGGAACCGACACTTCTGGAAAGGATTCGGATTTATATAGGAAAACTGGAAGAGATTGGGAGTGAAAAAGAGGAAGTACTATATGGTTGGTGGAATGATTTAAATAATGATTTTATTCGTCTGAATCAGAACTATCAGGATTATATGAGAGAATTAAACAGTGTGAAAGCGGAAGAATTAATGAAAACAAAGGAATTTCTTTTGTTTAAAGACAGGTTAATTGAATATCTTCGATCTTTTGTAAAAAGCCTTCAGATAAACGCAACATCAATCGAGCAGAAAATTCGTACAGTAAAACTGGAAACAATAGAAAATATTCTGAAACGGGTAACAGCATATGAGATGTCAATTCCGCGGATAGATGTGGAACTAGATGAAAAAATGATTTATGACAAAATGCAGGGACGATGGAAGAGCATTTCTGAATGGTTTGCAGGAAAAACAGGAATAGAATCAGAAGCAGGTAAGGTTTTTGATACTACGAATGAAATTATAAGAAAAATTACAAGATATGCCACGCGTATCAGTGAGATGAGCAATCAGGGTGCAAACAGGAGAGAAGAATACAAAAAACTGGCGCAGATGTTTGGAAAATGCAAGAATATTCAGGAGGCTCACAGGCTTGCAGCAATGGTATTCGGAGTAGAAAAACCTCTTCATTTAAAAGGCGAAATGCACAGGGAAACAGACAGTATTCACAGTGGAGTTTACGAAGAAAAAGGGTATGTGGTAACAGTGTCGCCAAGGGTAAGAACATATAAAGAGAAATCAAAAAGGAATGGGATTGTGGATCGTTCCAGAGAAAAAGAAGAGATGCGTCTTGCTATGATAGAAAGGCTGGAAGAAGAGAGAAAGCTTTTAAATAGTTATATTCAAAATGGAAAGCTGGAATTTGCAAGACTTCCGGTTATTCAGCCACAGGTTCGTGATATATTTCTTTTGTGGCTTTCAAAAGCTCTGGAAAATAAAAACCATTGTGCGAAAACAGAAGACGGACAAATGTACAGAATCGAACAGCCAGAGAATCAGGAGTATTGTACATTAGAATGTACAGACGGTGTTTTGCAGATGCCGGCATATACGATTGTGTTTGAAAACGGAGAGTAAAATGAGGACTTTAGAAATATTATTAAGCCGAAGATGGATATTGAAAGCAAGAGATAAAGAGCTTTATTATCAGATAAAAGAGGCGCTTTCGACAGGAGAAGAAAAGAAGTTTTTAATGGAAAAACTGGGGTATCAGGTAATTATAAATCCATATATGATCAAAGTAGAAAAGATACCGGCAGAAGCGGAAAACTGGATGGGGATTTCTGAGTTTCGAGATCCCTTAGAATATGTGTTTTTTTGTATGATTCTCATGTTTTTGGAGGATAAAGAAGCAGAAGAACAGTTTGTTTTATCAGAATTGACAGAGTATGTACAGGCGCAATATAAAGAAGAGCAGATTGACTGGACTGTTTATCGTTACAGAAGACATATGATTAAAGTAATAAAATACTGTGTAAATTGTGGGATTTTAAACGTAAATGATGGAAATGAAGAAGATTTTGCAAGAGATGATACAAGTGAGGTACTTTATGAAAATACAGGAGTTTCCCGGTATTTTATGAAGAATTTTACGCAGGATATTATGGGCTATGTTTCACCGGAAGATTTTGAAAAAGAAGAGTGGATTGATGTAAATGAAGACAGAGGAATTGTACGGAGACAGAGAGTATACAGAAGACTTCTCATGTCTATGGGGATATATAAAAGTGAAGAGACAGAAGAAGATTTTGCTTATGTGAGAAATTTCAGAAACATGATTCAGGGAGACTTTTCGGAATTTTTTGATTGTGAACTGCAGGTGCATAAGAACAGTGCATATCTTGTACTTGGAGAAGAATGCAGGCTTGGCAGGTGTTTTCCGGAAGAAAGTACACTTTCAGATGCAGTGCTTCTCATTCATAGTCTGATACAGGAAAGAGTAAAACAAGGGGAAATTTCGGTGCCTTTAAATGAACAAATCTGTATTCCGGGAGAAACGTTTCAGGGTATAATAGATGAGTGTAAAGAAGAGTTCGGACATGGGTTTAATAAAACATACAGAGAGATGACTTTTTCAGAGTTTTATAAAGAAGTATTTTCTTATATGAAAGAGCTGGAACTTATAAAAGAAGAGCATGGGGACATAAGAGTTATGCCGACAGCAGGAAAAATTTCAGGAAAATATCCGGAAGACTTTGTAAAAAACGGAGGAAAAAATGAACAGTAAATGGCAGATAAATAAAGTGGGATTAATAGATTTCTGGTATTATGATGAGGAAGAATTTGATTTTATTGATGGAAGAATGCTTCTTCGCGGAGCAAATGGTTCAGGAAAATCTGTTACTATGCAGAGCTTTATTCCGCTGCTTCTTGATGGAAATATGAGACCGGAACGACTGGATCCCTTCGGTTCACGGGCAAGAAAAATGGAGAATTATCTTTTGGAAGAAGGAGATGAGAGGGAAGAACGCACCGGTTATCTTTATATGGAATTGAAGCGACTGGAAAGTGAAGAATATTTGACTCTGGGCATTGGACTTCGTGCAAGGAAAAATAAAAAACTGGAATCCTGGTATTTTTGTATTACAGACGGACGAAGAGTAGGAAAAGATATTTTTCTGTATAAAACTATGGGAAATAAAATTACCTGTTCCAAGGGGGAACTGAAAAACAGAATCGGAGAAGGTGGGAGAGTTATGGATACACAGGGGGAATATGCCCAGTGTGTAAATCGACTTCTCTTTGGATTTGAGATGCAGGAAGAATATAAAGAACTTCTTGACCTTCTCATACAGCTTCGCACACCAAAGCTTTCAAAAGATTTTAAACCGTCGGTTATCAATGAAATCTTGAGCAGTTCGCTTCAGACACTTTCCGAAGATGACCTTCGTCCCATGTCAGAAGCTATTGAAAATATGGATAATTTAAAAACGAATCTGGATACATTAAAGGAGAGTATTGGCGGGGCAAAGCAGATTGAAAAGGTTTACGACCAGTATAATCAGATTGTCCTTTACGATAAAGCGCTTCTGCTTTCTGATGTCTTGAGAAAATTCAAAAATTGCGAAAAAGATGGGAGACAGTTTGATGAAGCTCTTTTTGAAAACAGGAAAAAGCTTCAGGAAGAAAAGATTCGTTATGAAGAATTAAAGAGAGAAGAAGAGATTTTAAAAGAGGAAAAATCATCTCTTGATAAAAGTGATGCTGCTCAATTAAAAGAGAAGGAGGGCAGTCTTACAAAGGAACTTCTGGAAAAGCAGGAGGAAGAAAAAAGTAAAAAAAGACAGGAGATGGAAAAAAGGGAAAAGGAGGTTGATGCAGAAGAGAGAATAAAGAAGGAAGAAGAAAAAGCGGATTTTATATGGTCGGAAATAGAAGAATATCTGGAAGAGATGGAAGCGGAAATAGGAGAGATTCCTTTTGATGAATTTTCATTTATGAGAAGCGAAATTTTAGATGCAAAGGAAGAAGATTATGATTTTTCTTCTCATAATCAGCTTCTGAATGTGTATATCGAAAAGGTGGAGCGTGGAAGAGAGGTTCTCCAGAAAGAGAACACACACAGAGAGAAATACGATGATTATTTAAAAGAACTGGATATTTGCCGGGAGGAACAGAATCGGGCGGAAAAGGAAGTTTCTCAGTATGAAAATCTTTTGATGGAAATAAAGTCGGAACTTACAGAAAAAATATATATCTGGGAAAAAGAAAATCAGGAACTTCATTTTATGCCGGAGACGATGCAAAAGATTTCCAGAAAAATAGAAGCCTATGAGATGGGAAGCGACTATCTGGAAATTCGAAATCTGGGAAAGACGGAGTTTTATGAGACAGAACGAAGTTTTTCTGAAAAAAGTTTTCTGTTAGAACAGGCGTTAAAGGAAAAACAGAAATTTTTGAAAGAAAAAGAGCAGGAATTAGAAGAATGGAAAAATCAAAAAGATCCGGAACCGGAGCAATCTGACGCTGTGAGAAAAAACAGAGAATTATTAAAAGAAAAAGGAATTCCGTTTTTACAGTTTTACAAGGTGATAGATTTTTCTTCAGAGCTTGGAGAGAAACAGATGGATCATCTGGAGGAAGCGCTTTTGGCTATGGGGGTTTTGGACGCTCTTATTATTCCAAAAGAATACAGAGAACAGGTACATGCTCTCGATAAAGGCGTATGTGACCATTATATTTTCAGTGACGTACTTCATGTGCAGCGAAATGTCCATGAGATTCTGGAGGTAGACAACGGAGAAAACGATATTTTATTTTACCAGAATGTTGCGAATATCCTGTCAGCTCTGGGATATGGAAATGAGGGAGAAGAAAGAGGAAGTACCTGGATTGATGCAGATGGAAATTATAAACTTGGAGTTTTAGAGGGAACGGTTACAAAAGAATATCAGGCACATTTTATCGGTGTGCATACAAGGGAGAGGTTCAGAAAAGAAAAAATAGAGAATCTGACTCAAATCTGTATGCTGTTAAAAGAGGAAGAAAAAAATCTGGAGACAGAATACAGGAAAATAAAAGAAAAAATGGAAATGCTGAAAAAAGAGTGGGAGGCATTTCCGGGAGATAAAGACTTAAAAGTAGCCGCAAAAGAACTGGCTGACAGAGAATTTTTCCTGGAAGTGAAAAATAAAAAACTTTGGGAGCAGAAAGAACTTGCTGAAAAGGAGAGAAAACGCCTCGATGAAATTCGGATACATGTTCAGGAAATCTGTTCAGGCTGCTATCTTTCTCCAAGACTTGATGTTTTTTTGATGGCATCAGAAGCATTGAGAAGATATAAAGAACTTTTGACAGAACTTCAGATAGCTCATGGGAAATACAAAAATCACGTTCAGTATGCAGAAAGCCAGAGAATGTATCTGGAAGAAATAGAAGGCGATTTAAATGATATACGATATGAAATGAACACAATTATGCGAAGAATGCGGGAACTGGAAGGGCTTCTTACATCTGTCCGGGAGCAGCTTGCCCTGACAGATTATGAACAGATCAAAGAACGTCTTGATTTTTGTATAGAACGTCTTTTGAAGCTTCCTCAGGAGCGGGAAGAATGTGTGAGAAGACAGGAATCATTTGAAAAAGAAATTGAACAATTAGAAGAAAAAATCGAAGAAAATAATAAAAAACAGGAAGAACTGAGACTGAAAAAAGAGAGAGCCAGCCGCGTTTTTGAGGCAGAGTATAAACTGGGATATGTAGAGAAAGATTTTATATCTGAAGAAAATATAGAAGAAAAAGCGGCGAGGATATGTAAATTTTTTGCCGGAAGATTTGGAAATAAAAAACAAAGCGATTTCTTTGGAAGCCTTCAGGAAGCATATCATAGTAACAGAGGCTATCTTCTTGATTATCAGATAACTATGAAGTCGTTGTTTGAGGAAATGGAGCAGGAAGGAACAATCTTCGATATAAGCATAAAAAGAATTGATATATCGGCAAAATATCGTGGAATACCTGTGAAATTCAAAGAGCTGATTGACAGAATGGGGGAAGATGAAGCGGCTCTTTCCAGACTGTTAAGTGACAGGGACCGAGAATTGTTTGAAGATATTCTGGCAAATACGATCAGCAAAAAAATCCGTGGAAAAATACAGGCGAGTAAGCGCTGGGTAGAAAAGATGAACGGACTTATGGAGTCGATGCAGACTTCAAGCGGATTAAAATTAAGCCTTCGATGGAGAAATAAAAGAGCAGAAAAAGAAGAGCAGTTAGATACAAAAGCGCTTGTAGAATTGCTTCAAAAAGATGTGGAAATTATGAGGGAAGAGGAAGTGGAAAGTCTTTCCAGACATTTTCGTTCGAAAATAGAAGAAGCAAGAAAAATTTCAGGAGATACAGGTTCTGTACAGTCGTTCCATGCAACTATGAGAGAGGTTCTGGATTACAGAAAATGGTTTGAGTTTCAGTTAGAATGTCAGAAGACAGGCGAGAAGAAAAAAGAACTTACAGACAGAGTATTTTTTACCTTCAGTGGGGGAGAAAAGGCGATGGCAATGTATGTGCCTCTTTTTTCAGCAGTTGTGGCAAAATACGCGGGAGCAAGAAAAGATGCGCCGAAACTTATTTCACTTGACGAGGCGTTTGCGGGTGTAGATGAGACAAATATTCGTGATATGTTCCGGCTGATGGTAGAATTTGACTTTAATTTTATGATTAATTCTCAGATTTTATGGGGTGACTATGATACGGTCCCGGGACTTGCCATTTACCAGCTCATACGTCCGGAAAACGCGAAATTTGTTTCTGTGATCCGGTATATCTGGAACGGGAAATCAAAGATTATGATGGCAGGAAAGGAATAAAAATGGGAAAATCCGAAGAATGTGCAGCATACTTTAAGGAACGTCCCGTTTACAGGAAGGTGTTTCAGAAGGTAAGAACGAAGTACGAAAGTCTGGGATATATGGGTGGAAAAGTGATTTTGACTAATCTGAGTCAGGAAGAAAAAAGGCAGTTGAGCGGTTTTTTACAGAAAGATTATATGGAAAATAAGACGGTTTCCATATCTGTGAAAAAATTGGAGAAATCTCTGAAAGAGAGCCGGTTCTCTGGAATTGCTCTGGAAAATCTTTTGGAAATATACTTTGGAGAAAAGCTTATTGTAAAAAAAGAGGAGAGAGAGAAAGAAGCGGAAAAACAGAGACGATTCTTTCAAAATCTTCTGGAAGCGTATGAGAATACATATATCAGAAAGTGGCTGGGAAAAGCATTAACAGAAAAGAAAAAAGGATACGATCTGCTTATTCAGCAGTATCGGGAAAATCCTGCAAAGTTACAGGAACTTATCAAAAATGTATCATGTGCCGTGGAAAAACTTTTTCACGATATGGGAGAAAGTAAGGTGCTTCTTCCTGTTTTTGCAGCAAAAATAACAGGAAATCCTCATTATTTTGATGTGGGGACAACTGCAGAAAAAATTCTTCTGTACATATTGGAATTCTGCTTTTCCCAGGAGAAGCGCTGTGAAATGTCCGAAGTGGAACAGAAAAATCAGATTTTGTATAAGGCGGGCATTTTGAAAGATGACTTGTCAAATGATGTACTTGTCTTTGGTATGCGTGGCTGGAAGTATGATGGTACCGTTCACGAGGGAATAGAAGGATTCTTTCACACAGGAGAGCCAGTGCGTCTTACGCTGAGAACTCTGGGAAAGATAAAAAATATGGAGGCGGCCGGAAAAAATGTTTATCTTCTGGAAAATCCGGCGGTATTTTCTGTTTTTACAGAAAGAAATCCGGACTGCTCTGCTGTTTGCGTGAATGGGCAGCCGCGGCTCTCTGTTCTTCTTCTGCTCGATATGCTGAAAGAATGTCATTGCTTTTATTACAATGGGGACTTTGATCCGGAGGGACTTTTGATCGCACAAAGTCTGAAAGAAAGATACGGGGAAAAATTGATTCTGTGGAATTACAGCAGGGAGCTTTATGAAAAATATTTATCTGACATAATTTTAAATGAAAAGCGCCTGAAGAAATTAGAAAAAGTTTCCCTTCCGGAACTGCAGGAAATAAAAGCCTGCATGATGGAAATAAAAAAAGCGGTCTATCAGGAGAAAATGTTGGAAAACGCTGTCTTTTTATGTCGTAACTGACTTTTTTGATAGAAAGAAGGCTGGAAAGGTCGAAAGGAAGCGAACGAAAGTCCGGAAAAATCGCCACTTTCGGCTTGATTTCCCCATCGGCATTCTTCTATAATATATACCTGTGATGTACAAAAAGTGCACCTGTGGGGCCCGGTGTTTTGTACAGATACATAGCGGCAGGTTTTGTGAGGAGGAGAAAGTCTGATGGACAAGTTGAATGTAGCGATTGCAGATGATAATGAAAAAATGGTAGAAGTACTTGGAAAAATGATTGAAAACGATAAAGAACTGGAATTAGTAGGGAAAGCACATAACGGAGAAGAAATCTGTAATATTATTAAAGAAAAACAGCCGGATGTGGTAGTTCTTGATATTATTATGCCGAAGGTGGACGGATTATCGGTAATGGAGCGGTTTTCTCATGAAACAGAAGGGAAAAAGAGCCCTTCCTTTATCGTGGTTTCCGCAGTGGGACAGGAGAGGATAACAGAAGATGCGTTTAATCTTGGAGCGGATTATTATATGCTGAAGCCGTTTGACAACAGAATGCTGTTAAACAGAATCAAGCATATCCGCCGTATGGGAGACAGAAGAGTTCGCGATATTGGAAGAGTCATACCGGAAGAAAAGCAGCAGAGCGCAGTATCAAGAGGAAATCTGGAAACAGATGTGACGGATATTATTCATGAAATCGGAGTTCCGGCTCATATTAAAGGGTATCAGTATTTACGAGATGCGATTATTCTTTCTGTAAACGATATAGAGATGCTGAATTCCATTACAAAAATCCTGTATCCGACGATAGCGAAAAAGCATCAGACAACACCAAGCCGTGTGGAACGTGCAATCCGTCATGCCATTGAAGTCGCGTGGAGCAGAGGAAAAATGGACACCATTGACGAGCTTTTTGGGTACACCGTCAGTACGGGAAAGGGAAAACCTACAAATTCTGAATTTATTGCATTAATTGCTGATAAAATTAGACTTGAATATAAAAATCGCTCTTTCCATTAGACAGTTTTTCATGTATAATAAACAGTAACAAACAGCAAAAGTTACTAAGGAGGGGACTTTACGCATGAAAAAAATCCTATTTGCAACATCAGAAGCGGTACCATTTATTAAAACAGGAGGTTTGGCAGATGTAGCAGGTTCATTACCCAAGTGTTTTGATAAGCGGTACTTCGATATTCGTGTAATTCTTCCCAAATATGCCTGTATGAAGCAGGAATGGAAAGATAAAATGGAATACATTACACATTTCTACATGGATCTGGGATTTAAAAACTGTTACGTTGGAATTATGCACATGGAGCATGAAGGAATTCATTTTTACTTTATTGATAATGAATATTACTTCAGCGGTCCGAAACCGTATGACGGGGGAATCTGGGATCTGGAAAAATTTGCATTTTTCTCAAAGGCGGTACTCTCTGTGCTTCCTGTAATTGGATTCCGTCCTGACGTGATACACTGTCATGACTGGCAGACAGGACTTGTGCCGGTATATCTTCACGACAGCTTCCAGCAGAACGAATTTTTCTGGGGTATTAAGACAGTTATGACGATCCACAACCTGAAATTCCAGGGTGTGTGGGATGTGAAAACAATTAAAGAAATTACAGGGCTTTCCAGTTATTATTTTGCACCGGATAAACTGGAAGCTTACAAAAATGCCAATTATCTGAAAGGCGGCATTGTATTTGCCGATGCAGTGACAACGGTAAGCAATACGTATGCGGAGGAGATTAAAACGCCGTTTTACGGAGAGGGTCTGGACGGACTTTTATGCGCCCGCTCTCATGATCTTCGCGGGATTGTAAACGGGATTGATTACGATTCCTTTAATCCGGAGACAGATCCGTATATTACAAATAATTATAATGCAACCACATTCCGCAAGGAAAAAATAAAAAATAAAATACGTCTTCAGAAAGACCTGGGACTTGAGGAAGATCCAAAAGCAATGATGATTGGAATAGTTTCCCGTCTGACAGACCAGAAAGGCTTTGATTTAATTGCCTATATTATGGACGAACTGTGCCAGGACGCTGTTCAGATTGTCGCTCTTGGAACAGGTGAGGAGAGATATGAAAATATGTTCCGTCATTTTGACTGGAAATATCACGGAAAAGTTTCTGCACAGATTTACTATGATGAGGCGATGTCTCACAGGGTTTATGCTGCGTCAGATGCGTTTTTGATGCCTTCTCTTTTTGAGCCATGCGGTTTAAGCCAGCTTATGAGCCTTCGATATGGAACTCTTCCTATCGTAAGGGAAACAGGCGGATTAAAAGATACGGTAGAACCATATAACGAGTTTGAAGGAACAGGAACCGGATTTTCTTTCCGCAATTATAATGCCCATGAAATGCTTTATACAATCCGAAACGCAGAGCGCATTTTCTATGACAAAAAACGCGAATGGAATAAAATGGTAGACCGCGCTATGGCAAAAGATTTTTCATGGAACAATTCTGCGCGTCAGTATGAGGAAATGTATAACTGGCTGATAGGAGAATAAAATTTCTGTATTTTGAGATACTATCCTTTGTAATCAAATAACAGGAGGTAGTATCATGACAGAGATTTCAGAGCTTGATTTACAGAATCTGCGCCATTTGATCGGCGGTTTTGACACGACACACTGTAAAATGGACGCTTATGCGCAGCAGGCGACAGACATGGAAGTAAAACAGTTTTTCCAGAAGTCTGCTCAGTCCGCAATGCAGAGCAAACAGCAGCTTATGCAGTTTTTACAGTAAAGGAGGAAGTGTCATGAACGAAAAAACAATGGTGGCAGATACGCTTGCCGGAATTAACGGAGAACTTGTACGTTATGGGGAAATGATTCCTCAGACAGAGAATCCTCAGTTAAAACAGACTTTAAAACAGATGCGCAGCCAGTGCGAAATGTCTCAGGAAGAGATTTACAGAATTGCCAGAACAAAGGGCTATTATGTTCCGGCAGCAAAGGCAACACAGGAAGAAGTTGCTCATGTGCGCTCTGTATTAAGTCAGGGCTGAACAAAATAGGAAAAATGGGAAGCCGCTGTATCTGCAGCGGCTTTCTTTGCGGGATAAACAGAGAGGGGGAAAAGAATGGAGAGAATTATGGTAATCGGAAGTCCCGGAGCAGGGAAAAGTACATTTTCACGTAAATTAAGAGATGTAACAGGACTGCCGCTTTATTATCTGGATACCATCTGGCACAAACCGGACCGCACGAATATTTCAAGAGAAGAATTTGACGAAAAACTGATGGAAATTGTAAAAGAAGACAGATGGATCATTGACGGGAATTACCAGAGAACATTGAAAAAACGTCTGGAAAGATGCGATACGGTATTTTTTCTGGATTATCCTGTGGAGGTTTGTTTAGAAGGCGCAGCGGCGCGTATCGGGAAAAAGAGAGAGGATCTGCCCTGGCTGGAAACGGAGCTTGACGAAGAATTTCGCCAGTATATTATAGATTTTTCAAGAGACCAGCTCCCGGAAATATACAGCCTTTTGGAAGAGTATAAAAAAGACAGGGATATTTTGATTTTTCATACAAGAGAAGCAGCAAATATATATCTGAGAAGTTTAGTGTGAACTTCCTTGATAATTAACTCTCGTTTGCATCAAAACAAGTAGAGAAGGCA
>URHH01000072.1 GCA_900547615.1 uncultured Blautia sp.
TCTTCCGGATTCCATTCGTAATCGCCTCAATAAGAATCGGCGAGAATGTCATAAGAAGAAATACAAGAATGATCATTCCAAACTCCAGAGAACCAAGCGCCAGAAGCTTCTGAAGCACCACTGCCGCAAGGAAAAAGCTGCACTGCATACTGTAGATGATCACCTTTCTGTAGCGGTTCAAAGGCGCATATACCGTCTTTAAAGCTGCCATATAATTCCAGCCGGTCACGAGAACACAGGCTGTATTCAGCATAACATTGGAATGATATACGTCCTGACAGACTACCATGACAGCAAACACGCAGCCTGTAATGGTGACTGCTGCCGGAAAAGCATTCATAAACACATGACGTAAAAAAGTGTGGTCTATCTTCTGATAATTGTTCTCCTGAGCAAGAAGGAATGTTGGGATTCCCACCGCGCAGGCGCTGATAAGCGACATCTGAATGGGTTCAAACGGATACGCCTCTCCAAAGAAAATCGTGATCAGCGATAACATTACAGAAAATATGGTCTTGATCAGAAACATGGAAGCTGCTGTGCGGATATTATTTACTACCCGGCGTCCCTGATTTACAATATGAGGCATTGCCGCAAAATTTGAATCAAGAAGAACCACATTTGCGATATTTTTTGCCGCATCGCTTCCTTCTGCCATCGCAATACTGCAGTCTGCCTCTTTTAAGGCGAGAACATCGTTTACACCGTCTCCTGTCATGGCAACCGTATGTCCCTGTTTTTTCAGGGACAGCACCATAGCTTTTTTCTGCTGGGGCGTCACACGGCCAAATACGCTGTAATTTGCAACTGCCTCGTCCATTTCCTCCTGCGTAGTGATCGTTGTTGCGTCCACATACTGTTCTGCGTTTTTAAGTCCTGCACGTTTTGCAATAGAGGAAACTGTGACCGGGTCATCTCCGGAAATCACTTTAAGATCTACACCCTGGCTGTCGAAAAAGCGAAGGGTATCCGGCGCTTCTTTACGTATCACATCTGTGAGAATTAAAAGACCTTCCGGCACAAGTCCCAAAGGCAGTTCTGTTCCTGTGCTTTCATTTTGACTGTGAGCAAGAACAAGAACCCGAAATCCCTGTTCTGCATATTCGCTGCATTTTTCCACAAGGGCATCGTTTCCTTCCGGAAACAGAAACTGCGCTGCGCCCATAAGATACGTTCCCTGTTCTTTAAAAGAAGCACCGCTGTACTTTCTGTCAGAAGAAAACGGAATTACATTTGTTGGTGTCATATCTTTTTTTGCCGGAAAATATTTTCGGAGCGCATCTGCTGTCGCATTCTGGTCTTTCAGAACAGCCATGAGATTTCCCATAATACGGCTGATTTCTTTTTCAGACTCTTTTTCTGATTCTGAAAGTTCCGGAAGATTTTTCTCCGAAACCTCTTCCTCAGCCTTTTCTTCTGCAGCTCGTTCTCCAAAACCGTCTTCTTCCTCTGAAATTTCATTTTCCGGAAAACCTGCTTCATCTTCCTCCAGAATGCTTTCTGCAAGCTCTGCCTCTCTCCAGTTGGAATCATATGCCTCCACCTTTTCCACGCACATGGTTCCCTCTGTGATCGTTCCTGTTTTATCAAGGCATAACGTATCTACGCGCGCCAGAGTCTCAATACAGTAAAGCTCCTGCACCAGAGTTTTCTTTCTTGCGAGAGTTAAGGCTCCCAGAGTAAGGGCAACGCTTGTAAGAAGCACAAGTCCCTCCGGGATCATTCCAAGAACAGCCGCAACTGTACTGACAACAGAATCTTTCACACTGTCTCCCACAATGTAAAACTGCTTGTAAAAAAGAAGAAGTCCAAGGGGAACAATAATAATACTGATCACCTTCAAAATCGCATTCAGAGAATTGCGAAGCTCTGAGTTATGTCTTTTAAACTCTTTTGCCTCACTTGTAATCTGAGATGCGTAATTATCTTTTCCAACATGTATGATCTGACAGCAGGCCTCGCCTGCCGTTACAAAGCTTCCGGAAAACAGTTCGTCTCCCTCGCCCTTTCCGAGATTATCCGCTTCGCCTGTAAGAAGAGACTCGTTTACCTCCAGGCTTCCTTCAAGAATACGGCAGTCTGCCGGAACCTGCTCCCCTGTTTTTAAATAAATCAGATCGTCCAGAACAAGTTTCTCTGTGGAAATACTCCATTTCTTTCCATCTCTCAGAACCACAGCCTTTGATTCCGTCAGGATTGCCAGCTTGTCTATTGTCTTTTTCGCCCGTATTTCCTGTATGATTCCGATTACGGTATTAATGATGATGATTCCTACAAACATGGAGTTCTTATACGACCCCACAAAAAGTACCAGAACAAGAAGTACCGCATTTAAAAAGTTAAAAAACGTGAGCGTATTTTCTTTTATAATCTGCTTGTACGTCCTTGTATTTGGATTTTCATTAAAATTTACTTTTCCCTCTGCAATTCTTTCCTGTACCTGTTCATTGGTAAGCCCTGTCATTTTTTCCTCCTGCAACGCATTCAGGGCAGATGCAAATACATCCGCCCAATTTATGCAAGCTTTTCAGCTTTATTCCCGTACCGGTCCGTCAATAATGCCTCCGCCCAGAACATGATCATCGCGGTAAAACACGACTGCCTGTCCCGGAGTAACCGCTCTCTGGGGTTCTTCAAATTCCAGAAGCAGAGAGTCTTCCTCCACAGACTTTATTACTGCCGGTGCGCCCTTATGGTTATAGCGGATTTTGGCAAACACTTCCATACCGCTTTCAAAAGCAGGAACCGCCATAGCGTTTAGCTGGCTGCAGCGAAGAGCTTTCGCAAATACATCCTCACTCTCTCCTATAACAACCTCATTTGTTTCCGGACGGATTTCTGTCACAAATACGGGACGCCCCATAGCGAGATTCAGTCCTTTTCTCTGCCCGATCGTATAGTGAATGATTCCCTGATGCTGTCCTATGGTTTCACCGTCCTGATTCACATAATTACCTTTTGGAACATGGATCCCTGTGGTTTTTTCAATATATCCCGCATAATCCTGATCCGGAATGAAACAGATTTCCATACTGTCCGGTTTTTCTGCCACAGGGAGTCCTATTTCCCCTGCAAGCTCCCGGATCTGATCCTTTGTATAAGCTCCCAGAGGCATAACTGTATGGGAAAGCTGCTCCTGTGTCAGTCCGTAAAGCGCATATGTCTGATCCTTTGCCGCGGTAACGGAGCATTTAAGAGAAAATCTTCCATTTGGAAGTTCTGTAACCTGTGCGTAATGACCGGTTGCAATATACTGTGCTCCTAGTTTTTCTCCCTGCTCCATCATTGCCTTCCATTTAATATAACGATTGCAGACGACACATGGATTCGGAGTTCGCCCGGAAAAATATTCTTTTGTAAAATAATCAATGACTGTCTCTTTAAACTGTGAGCAAAAATCCACTACATGATGGGGAATCCCCAGAAAATCTGCAACCTTCTTTGCATCTCCCGCTATTTTTTCCCCCGCATTTCCATCGCGGAAATTTACCATTGTCACTCCGATCACGTCATATCCCTGCTCCTTCAGGAGATAAGCTGTTACAGAGGAGTCCACTCCGCCTGAAAGACCTACGATTATTTTCTTCTTATCCATTAATATTCTTCCTCGTCCTCTTCGTCTTCATGAATATCAGATTTGGGTTTGGAAAGTCCCTCGATTTTCATATCATGCTTCTCTGCATAATCCCATAAAGCCGCATGAATGGCTTCCTCTGCGAGAAGAGAACAATGTACTTTTACAGGCGGAAGTCCGTCCAGTGCTTCCATAACCGCCTTGTTTGTCACCTTTAAAGCCTCCTCGATGGTCTTTCCTTTTACAAGCTCTGTTGCCATGCTGCTTGTTGCAACGGCAGCGCCGCAGCCGAAGGTTTTAAACTTGCAGTCTTTGATCACTTTTGTCTCATCGTCTATATCCAGAAAAATACGCATGATGTCACCGCATTTTGCGTTTCCTACTGTACCTACACCGCTTGCATTTTCAATTTCTCCAACATTACGTGGGTTCTGGAAATGATCCATTACTTTTTCACTATACATCTTTTTTTCCTCCTGACAAGTGCTTTTATAATTATTTCTGTTTTTTAATAAAATCTTCATATAATGGCGACATATTGCGAAGATTCTGTACAATTTCTTTTAAATGGTCTACTGTAAAATCAATATCCTCTTTTGTTGTCTCCTCGCTTAAAGTCATTCGAAGAGAACCGTGCGCAATCTCATGAGGCAGCCCGATCGCGAGGAGCACATGAGACGGATCCAGAGAACCTGATGTACAGGCGGAACCGCTTGATGCACAGATTCCGTAATTATCCAGCATAAGAAGAAGGGATTCTCCCTCTATAAACTGAAAGCTTACATTTACATTATTTGGAAGGCGCATTTCTCTGTGACCGTTTACACGCACATACGGAATCTCCTTCTCAATGCGGCTGATCATATAATCGCGAAGCTCCGCCTCTTTCTCTGTTCTCTCTTTCATGGTCGAAAGTGCTCTTTCCACTGCTTTTCCGTATCCTACGATTCCCGGTACATTTTCTGTGCCTGCACGGCGCTTTCTTTCCTGTGCGCCTCCGTGAACAAAGGAACGGATTTTTACGCCTTTTCGGATATAGAGGAAACCGATTCCCTTTGGGCCGTTTATCTTATGGGCGCTGGAGCTTAACATATCAATGCCCAGTTCATCTACATCAATAGGCATCTGGCAGAACGCCTGCACAGCGTCTGTGTGGAAAAGAATCCCATGCTCTCTTGCGACCATTCCGATTTCTTTTACAGGCTCTACAGTTCCAATCTCATTATTTGCAAACATAACAGAAATGAGAATGGTTTCCGGTGTGATCGCCTTCTCCAGATCTTCTATTTTTATTCTTCCGTTTTCATCTACGTCCAGATATGTGACTTTTGCCCCTCTCTCTTTTTCCAGATACTGGCAGGTATGGAGAATGGCATGATGCTCGATTTTTGTTGTAATAATGTGATTTCCTTTTGTTTTATATGCCTCAAATGCGGCTTTTAACGCCCAGTTATCCGATTCTGAACCGCCCGCTGTAAAATAAATTTCTTCTTTTTTGGCTCCGATCGCATCTGCGATCTGCTGTCTTGACGCTGTTACTGCTTCTTTTGTTTTCCCTGCAAAATCATACACGCTGGAAGGATTTCCATAAAGCTCCGTAAAATACGGAAGCATGGCATCTACAACTTCCGGTGCTGTCTTTGTTGTCGCTGCATTATCAAGATATATCATTTTACCCATTTTTTGCGTCCTCCTTATATAATGGTGTCCTGTTTTTTCTTTTTATCCTGTATTCTGTGGCTTTCCTCCAGAAGTTCTCCCAGAGTCATATGATCCACTGCGTCTGTAATGCTGTCGTTAATGCGTTTCCACACATATTTCGCCACACAGAAATCTGCGTCCTGACAGCTTCCGTCTTCCTCGTTTCCCGGACATTTCACTGCCTCAAGGCCTCCCTCCAGAATACGGAGAATCTCTCCTACAGAAATCTCCTGCGCCGGTTTTCCAAGACGGTAGCCGCCTCCTGCTCCCCGGATGCTTTTTACAAGACCTGCCTTTTTCAAAAGAGCCATGAGCTGTTCCAGATAGCTTACGGAAATATTCTGTCTTGTTGCTATGCTCTGTATGGAAACAGCCTCTGTCTCACTATATAATCCCAAATCAATCAACGCACGAAGTCCGTATCTCGCTCTCGTTGAAAGCTTCATGTTCTCACCTCTTTTTAATTCCCAGTGTTTCCCTCGGATTTCATGTTTACTCTAACAGAATTCTCCTGTTCTGTCAAGGCAATTCTCTGCATATATTTGACAAAAAAGAATTTCGGAGACTTTATGTCCAAAAAGCGCTTTCTTCTGGGAACTTTTATTCTTACCTGCACCGGTTTTTTAAGCCGGATTTTAGGTTTCTTCTATAGAATATTCCTGTCACACACCATTGGTGCCCAGGGACTTGGCATTGTTCAGCTTACCATGCCAATACAGACACTTGCCCTTGCAGTATCTGCCTCCGGCATTCAGACTGCCATCTCCCGCCTCACTGCCTCCCGCTTTGCCTTAAAAGAAGAGAAAGGCGCAAGACAGTGTTTCTTTCTCGGTACAGTAACTGCTCTTGTGCTCTCTTTTTTATGTTGCGGTTTCCTTTATGTGAATGCAGATTTTTTTGCCCTGGAAATTTTAAAAGAAGGACGTACGCTTCCCCTTCTTAAAATTCTGGCTTTTACATTTCCGTTAAGCACCCTGCATACCTGTGTAAACAGCTATTATTTCGCCCGAAAGCAAACGGTCCTGCCCTCAGCCGTTCAGCTTCTGGAACAGATTGTGCGTATAGGAAGCACCTATATGCTGTACCTGATTTTAACTGCGGAAGGAAAAGAAGTCACACCTGCCATCGCAGCAGGAGGGGCGCTTGCAAGCGAGGTTGCCGCCTCCCTGGCTCTTCTTCTGGCTCTTTCCCTTCATTTTCACCCATATGCAAAATCTCTTTTCCCAGTCAAAAATATACGTCCCCTTTTTAAAGAACTTACAGAAACCTCCCTTCCCCTTACCATAAATCGTATACTCCTTACTGTCCTTGGTGGAATCGAAACAATCCTGATCCCCCAAATGCTCCTTTCCTGCGGTTTTCCAAAAGAAAACGCCCTGGAGCTGTATGGTATCTTTACCGGAATGGCTCTTCCTCTGATTCTTTTTCCATCTGCCATTACAAACTCCGCCTCCGTTCTTCTTATGCCTTCCGTAGCGGAGTTTCAGGCTCTTGGACATTCCGGACGCATTCGTGAAGTTGTAAACAAGGTATTCCGGTACTGTCTTGTTATGGGTTCTGTTTTCTCTCTTCTTTTTCTTCTTTTCGGAAAGCATATAGGGATTTTTCTTTTTAAAAATTTATCCGCCGGAATCTACATACAGTCCATGTCGTTTATGTGTCCTTTTTTATATTTAAACACTGCCCTTTTCAGCATTTTAAACGGCATGGGAAAACCGGGACTCTGTCTTTTTTACAGCGTCACAGGGATTTTGATCCGGCTTCTTTTTGTAATATTTTTTATACCGGTTCTTGGAATGAGGGGTTATATCTACGGCATTCTTATCAGTGAACTTATGCGGACCTTTCTTTACTTTTTTACTTTTCGAAAAATCCTTTAACTATTTTTCTATCGACAACAGAAACGGAATCGTTTATAATATTGCCGAAAAAGAAAGGTTTTGCAAAGGAGAAAAATATGGGATTTGAATTTTTAAAAAAATTACCTACACCTGAAGAAATCCGCAGCCTATATCCCATCGACGCAGAGATTCAGGCATTAAAAACACAGAGAGACAAAGAGATCCGAGATGTTTTCACCGGAAAATCAGATAAGTTTCTGGCAATCATCGGTCCCTGCTCCGCTGATAACGAAGACGCTGTCTGCGACTATCTTTTGAGGCTTCGCAGGGTACAGGAAAAAATCAAAGATAGAGTAATCATTATTCCCCGCGTTTACACAAACAAACCGCGCACAACAGGCGAGGGCTATAAAGGAATGGTACATCAGCCTGATCCGGAGAAGAAACCCGATATGCTGGGAGGTCTTGTTGCCATACGAAAAATGCACATCCGTGCCATCAAAGAAAGCGGCTTTACCTGTGCAGACGAGATGCTTTACCCGGAAAACTGGCGCTACCTTTCCGATATTCTTTCTTATGTGGCAGTAGGCGCCCGTTCTGTCGAAGACCAGCAGCACCGCCTTACAGTAAGCGGCATGGATATTCCGGCAGGAATGAAAAATCCTACAAGCGGCGACTTCAGCGTTATGCTTAATTCCGTAACTGCTGCCCAGGGAAGTCATCATTTTATTTACAGAAGCTGGGAAGTAAAAACAAGTGGAAACGATCTTGCGCACACCATTCTCCGCGGCGCCGTAAATAAACACGGAGAAGCCATTCCAAACTACCACTATGAAGACCTTCGCCTTCTTCTTGAAAAATATCAGGAAAGAGAACTGAAAAATCCGGCTGTCATTGTAGATACAAACCACTCCAACTCCAACAAACAGTACGAGCAGCAGATTCGTATCGCAAAAGAGGTGCTTCACAGCCGAAACGCAGATCCTGAGCTGAAAAGTCTCGTAAAGGGCCTTATGATCGAAAGCTACATTGAATCCGGAAACCAGAAAATCGGAGGAAATCACATTTACGGAAAATCTATCACAGATCCATGTCTTGGCTGGGAAGACTCTGAACGTCTTCTTTACAGCATTGCAGAAATGTGTTAAAAAAACGGGTACAGCTTACAAGGCTGTACCCTCTTTTTAATGACGCGGATGTGCTTTCATATACACATCTCGCATTCTGTTTATATTCATATTTAAATACACCTGTGTAGTGGAAATATCGGAATGTCCAAGCATTTCCTGTACGCTTTTTATATCCGCCCCATTTTGAAGCATATGTACTGCAAAAGAATGTCGGAGAGTATGCGGCGTAATATCTCCTTTAATTCCCGCATCATCTGCATATCCCTTTAAAACTTTCCAGAAGCCCTGACGGCTCATGGCTTTCCCGGAGCAGTTCGTAAAAAGAATTTTTTCTCCTCCCTGCCGCACAAAAGCGGGACGCCCTTCTGCCATATATCTTTCCAACGCTTTTCGGCTCACATTTCCAATAGGAATCACTCGTTCCTTTTCGCTGTCATGACAGGTCACATACCCAAGCGAAAGATTTACATCATCTATTTCCAGATGGATCAGCTCGCTGACCCGCATTCCCGTTGCATATAAAAGCTCCAGCATGGCAGTATCGCGAAGTCCTTTCGGCGTATTCTTCTTTGGCTGCGCCAGAAGGCGGTCTACTTCCTCCACAGAAAGAATTTCCGGCATTTTTTTCTTCACTTTGGGAGGGCGCAGTTCTTCTGAAGGATCTTCCTTTACTTTTCCTTCACGAAATAAAAACTGAAAAAAGGCGCGCATGGACGCTACACTTCTTGAAATTGTAGAGGATGCGAACTCTTCTCTCTCCATATAATCCATATATGCTTCCAGATCGATTCCTCTTACATCCGAAACATTTCGGATTCCTCTTTCGTCCAGAAAATTATCCATTTTTTTTAAATCCCTCTCATAAGAAATTTCTGTATTATGAGAAGTCTTTTTTGTATTATGCAAATATGCAATAAATTCTCTTATGTCTCTTTCCATTTCTTTTACTTCCCGTCTGCTTCTGTGTTAAAAATGTACCTGTATTATACTTTGTATTTCAGATAAAATCAAATGATTCTCTCATGTTTCTTAAAAAAAGTCAAGAAATTTTACAGTTTTTTCCACAAGCCAGGGATTTACATAAATCTCCAGCAAAATCCCTCCCATATAAAGCGCTCCCCACTTAAGAAATCCAAGACAATATCCGGAAATCGCCTGTGGAAAAATTCCTCTTCCCTTCCAACAGTTTAACGACAGATTATAAACCTGCCTCATAAAATAAAAAAACACGGTAAGATAAATCACTTCATGAGGCAAAAGAAGAGCAAGTCCCGCTGCTCCTCCAGCAAATCCAAACTGTAAAATGCTCATGGAAAGAACTGCCCCCGTTTTTATCCCTTCTCCCAGCATGGCAAGAATGGACACCGGTACTCCAAATACGGAAAATCCACAGAGCGCACAGATAAAAAACCATCCGCCTCTCTCTGCCATAACCTGAAAAAAATATTCTTTTCCTGCAGCATCTTTCCCCGCAAAAGCTCCCAGAAGGTAGAACGCATGGATTGTCTCCTGCTTCCACTGTACCTTCCAGACAAGATTTGGAAGAACCGTCCCGGCAAGAAATCCCAAAAGGAATAAAAAGCCTGCCGGAAATCCTTCAAATATCCTGAAATTCCATTTTTTTATTTTCATTGTCTCACCCTGTACCATTTTACGTGAGGGAAACTCCGTTTATGACGCAAAAAAGAACTGCTATCCACCAGTTTTCTGTTGGATAACAGCTCTTTCTTTTATCTTGCGTAATCGATTGCTCTGCTTTCGCGAATTACATTCACTTTAATCTGACCAGGGTATTCAAGCTCTGCCTCTATCTGTCTGGAAATATCTTTTGCAAGAATTACCATGTCGGCATCACTTACATGCTCCGGAACTACCATCACTCGAATTTCTCTTCCCGCCTGAATTGCAAAGGATTTATCTACTCCCTTAAATTCATTTGCAATGTCTTCAAGCTGTTTCAGACGGTTTGTATATGTTTCAAGAGTTTCTCTTCTTGCCCCGGGTCTCGCAGCAGAAATTGCATCTGCTGCCTGCACAATACAGGCAACAAGAGATTCCGGTTCTACATCTCCGTGATGCGCAGCTACTGCGTTGATCACAACGGCAGATTCTTTATATTTCTTACAAAGATCTACACCTATCTGAATATGAGAACCTTCCACCTCATGGTCAATAGATTTTCCTATGTCATGAAGAAGACCGGCACGTTTCGCAATGCGAACATCCACACCAACCTCGCCTGCAAGAAGTCCTGCAAGCTGTGCTACCTCAATAGAGTGCTTCAAAGCATTCTGTCCATAGCTGGAACGGAATTTCATACGTCCCAGAAGTTTCAAAAGCTCCGGATGAATTCCATGAACACCTACGTCCATCGCCGCAGTTTCTCCCTCTTCCCGAATCTGAACTTCTACTTCTCTCTGGGCTTTCTCAACCATTTCCTCGATTCTTGCCGGATGAATACGTCCATCCACAATAAGCTTCTCAAGCGCAACCCTTGCAACCTCACGACGCACCGGGTCAAATGCGGAAAGCACAACTGCTTCCGGAGTATCATCAATAATCAGATCTACACCTGTAAGAGTTTCCAGAGTACGGATATTACGGCCTTCACGTCCGATGATCCTTCCCTTCATCTCATCGCTCGGAAGCTGTACAACGGATATGGTTGTCTCAGAAACATGGTCTACTGCGCATTTCTGAATGGCGTTTACCACATATTCCTTGGCTTTCTTTCCAGCTTCTTCCTTTGCTCTGCTTTCCAGTTCTTTGTAGAGTCGTGCAACATCTACTTTCACATCATCTTCCACAGATTTCAGCAGCTCTTCCTTTGCTTCATCAGATGTAAGACCGGAAACTCGTTCCAGTTCCTGTACGCCTTTCTGCTCCAGTTCTTCTGCTCTCTTTTCTTTCTTCTGCAATTCTGCAAGTCTGACTGTACATTCTGCTTCGCGTTTTTCCACTGCCTCCGCTTTTTTATCTACAGATTCCTCTTTTGATAAAACACGCTTTTCATATTTCTGCAGCTCATTTCTACGTTCCTTGGTTTCCTTCTCCAGTTCATTTTTTGTACGGAGAGATTCTTCCTTTACTTCCAATAAAGCTTCTCTTTTTTTAGTTTCGGCTGTTTTCAGAGCTTCATCTATGATGCTTCTTGCTTTTTCTTCTGCTGTACCAATAACTTCCGCATCTGCCTGCGTCTTTTTTGCCACAGCAACCTTGCAAGTAACAGGAACCGCAATAAGTAACGCGACTACCACAGCGACAATTGCAACAATAATAGTTGTGCCTGTCACAGGAGCACCTCCTTATTTAGTTTTCATTGTACAAATACAACAATACAA
>URHH01000073.1 GCA_900547615.1 uncultured Blautia sp.
GGGCAAGATTATCAATTTTTTCGATGACAACTGCTCTTTTTCCCAAAAGACTTTCTGCATTTGTCTTCTCAACATTATGATTCATATACCGCACTGCCACAGGTCTTGTAAAAATAAGAAGTACAAGTGATACTGCGAAAAATAAAACAAACTGCAGAACAACTCCTGCGCCACAGTATGCGGCAATAGCAGCTACAAGTGCGCCGCCTGCAAACCAGATAGTTGTAAGTCCTGCCGTAATCGCCTCAATAATAAGAAGAACAGCAAGAATTCCAAGCCATAGCATCGGTTCCATAAAAATCCCCCTTTCTCTTTATTTCCTCCGCAGAGCTTCCGTCAGCCCCGGCGCTGTCTGGAAACTTCATACATCAGGATGCCTGCTGCCATAGCAGCATTGAGAGACTCCACTTCTCCGCACATGGGAATCCGTATCAGGCAGTCTGCGCTTTCAGCTGCCGGATCCGTAAGTCCCTTTCCTTCGTTTCCTATAAAAAATGCAGTTCCCCCAAGGTAAGATTCCCTGTCATAGGAATTTTCCCCTTTTAAATGGGCTGCAAATGTACGGACTGATTTTTCCTTAAGCTTCTCCTTCCATGATACCACATCTTCTATATAGAGAAAAGGCATTCTGTATATAGAACCCATAGTGGAACGGATTACTTTTGGATTTGTTACATCTACGCAGGTCTTTGTGAGAAGAACACCTGTAATACCGGCGCCCTCTCCTGTCCGGAAAATGGTTCCCACATTTCCCGGGTCCTGTAAATCCTCCAAAACCATGAGAAAAGGCTTTTCACCACGAAAAAGAGCTTCTTCTGTATAGACAGGTTTTTTCAATACGGTGAGAACTCCCTGTGGTGTCTGCGTATCGCTCATCTGGCGGAACACAGGATCAGCCACAATTTCATAGTCAAGAGACTCCTCTGTTATTTTACCCAGAATTTCTTCATCTTCTGAGAGAGACTCCGCTACATAAACTCTGGAAATCCAGTCTGCAGGAGCTTCCCGAAACATTTTTCTGCCCTCTGCCGTAAAAAGCCCCTGCTGGCGTCTTGCCTTCGCCTTCTGATTTAACTGTATTACATTTTTAACCTGACTGTTATTTACACTTGTAATCATAAACTTCTCCACTTTCACCGCATAAATGCAGGATCTGCATTTAAGTCCTGGTTTTTTCCGATTGCAATAATAGAACAGCCTTCTTCCAGAATCTCCTCCGGTCTGATATTTACATTTACCTGCTCTTTTTTTTTGATTCCGATAACATTGATACGGTATTTCTCACGAATTTTCAGCTCCATGAGAGATTTTCCTACCCAGTCATTCGGTATTTTAAATTCTGCAATACTGAATTCTGAAGAAAGCTCAAATACATCCACATATCCATTTGTCATCAGATTTTTTGCTGTACGAAATCCCATTGACTGTTCCGGATAAATTACTTTATCTGCCCCAATCTTATCAAGGATACGTCCGTGCAGAGCGTTCGTTGCCTTTGCCATAACAAAGGGAACTCCCAGTTCCTTCGCCTGCATCGTTGCCACAATGCTTGCCTCGATATTATCGGAAATAGAAATAACAGCAACATCTACGTTCTGCACGCCCAGAGATTTCAAAATTCCCGGTTCACGCACATCTGCCCTTACAGCATATGTTACCATATCCGCAACTTCCTGTATTTTTTCATCATTTATATCTACTGCAAGAACATCACTGTTAGACTCTGCAAGCGTTTCTGCAAGCGTGATTCCAAACTGTCCAAGACCAATGACTGCAAAAGATTTATCTCTCATATTCTTTTATATTCCTCCAAAAGCTGTATATACCGCTTTTAACCAATCATAATATCTTCTTCTGCCAGATGTGTATTCTCCGGCCTTTTCTGAGAATGCGAAATTACTGCCGAACCAAGAGTAAGCGGTCCGATTCTTCCCAAGAACATAGTAAGAATAATAATCCACCGTCCTGCGGTAGAAAGTTTTGGCGTAAGATTTCTACTTAATCCTACAGTACCAAGAGCAGACGTAACTTCGTACACAATATCTTCAAGCTTCACACCATGCTCTGAAGCAGCCAGAAGCAACGTCATAATAACAAGAGTGGAAAAACCGATGCCTACTACTACAACTGCAGAACGTATGTAATTTTCCCGCACCTTTCTTCCATATGCTTCCACATCTCTTTTTCCTCTTAAATTTGAAACAAGTGTCATAAACATAACTGCAATACTTGTTGTTTTTACACCGCCGGCAGTTCCCATAGGAGAACCTCCGATGAACATAAGAACAAGACACAGCACAATCGTCGCATTACCAAAAGCAGTCTGGTCGATGGTGAAAAATCCTGCTGTACGCGTTGTGACAGACTGAAATGCAGCTGCCATCAATCCTTCTCCTATAGACATTCCCTGCAGCGTTTCCGGATTCTTATACTCAAAAAGATAGATTAAAAAGGTTCCGCCTAATATAAGAACCAGAGTCATCGTAATCGCAAGTTTACTGTGAAGCCTGAGGGTTTTGAACATTCTTCTGAAAGAAATCTCTTTTTTTACTACCTTTTTTATTTTATCCCAGATGTCCCACCATACCGTAAATCCAAGACCGGCCGCTACGATCAGACCCATTGTTGTAAAGTTCACAAGAGGATTATGAACATATGGCGCAAGGCTTGTTTCTCCCAGTATCTCCACACCCGCATTACAGAATGCAGAAACTGCTGTAAAAACAGACTGAACAATTCCTTCTACAAAACCGAACTGCGGAATAAAACATAAAGAATAACAAAGTGCTCCCACCGCCTCTGCGCCGAAAACACAAAATACCACTTTTCTTACTACCTTTACAAGTCCTGACATCTGGTCAAGATTGTAAGATTCCTGTATCATACGCCTGTTTCGCATGGAAATCTTCTTGTGAAGACTTAAAAAAATCAGGTTTGTAAGGGCGATAACTCCAATTCCCCCTATTTGTATCAGTATCAGTATCACAACCTTACCGATTATCGTCCAGTGGGTTGCCGTTACAACCGTTACGAGCCCTGTGACACAAATACAAGTAGTAGAAGTAAACATGGCATCTGTAAAGGTGGTTGTCTCTCCGGGCACCGTACAAAACGGCATCCAGAGAATTAATCCGCCTACAAAAATTACCCCCGCAAAGCCAAGGGTAATTATTTGTGATGTATTTAATTTGTAAAACTTTTTAATTAAACTATGGATATCCATGATTATATATATTATTTTACAGTATTTTTGTCGTAATTATGTGAAAGTGAATTACAGATCTCCCACTGATATTCGGAAACATTTTTCTTCATTGCCAGAGCTTCGTTAATGTCAAAATCAACAAACTCTCCATGACGATATCCTACGACACGGCATGTTTTACCCTGTAAAAGAAGATCTACTGCCATTGCGCCCATCATAGATGCATACACACGGTCTTTACATGTAGGACTTCCGCCACGCTGCATATGTCCAAGAATGGTAGCTCGTGTCTCAATTCCTGTAGCTGCCTCAATACGCTGTGCCATAGCTTCGGAATGTCCGATACCTTCTGCATTAACAATGATATGATGTTTTTTACCTTTTTTACGGCTCTCAATAATATTGTTAATGAGTCTCTGCTCATCATAATCATATTTTTCAGGAATGAGAACGTCCTCTGCACCGTTTGCAATTCCACACCACAGAGCAAGGTATCCTGCATTTCTTCCCATAACCTCAATAATGCTGCATCGCTCATGAGATGTAGAAGTATCGCGAACCTTGTCGATAGCTTCCATTGCAGTATTTACAGCTGTATCAAAACCGATTGTATATTCTGTACATGCAATATCAAGGTCGATTGTTCCCGGAACGCCGATTGTATTGATTCCGAGATTTGCCAGCTTCTGCGCTCCTGCAAAAGAACCGTCACCACCGATTACAACAAGACCGTCAATGCCGTGTTTCTTACAAACTTCAGCGCCTCTTCTCTGGCCTTCCTCTGTACGGAACTCTGCACAGCGGGCAGTATAAAGAACAGTACCGCCTCTTTCAATCGTATCAGATACGTCCTTTGCGCTCATATCCACGATTTCTTCGTTTAAGAGTCCGTTATATCCTTTATAAATACCTTTTACATTTAAACCGCTGCTCAGTCCTCTTCGCACTACCGCACGAATTGCCGCATTCATTCCGGGAGCATCTCCGCCACTGGTCAGAACACCAATCGTTTTAATCTTCTTTTCTGCCATTTTACATTCCTCCATCTTCTGAATCCAGCGCCGGTATAAGAAGGACATCGACGCTGTCAGGTTCTACACATATTCGGTTATAGTGTATAGCATTTTTACAAGTTTTTCAATACTCTTTGCAGAACTTTAACATTGGAAACTCCATATTTTTTGCACATGGATTCCAGCCATGAATCTGTTATCTCTACGTGGTATGCAGCAGAAAGCTTTTTCATCGCTTTTACATCCCTAAGAAAAATCACAACGCTGTCTTTTCCCGGCGACTGCTTAAGATCTGCAAGAAGTTCCTGCTCTTTTTCCCCGTAAGCCTCTCTGTCTGGAAATTGTATCCATAATTCCCTCGGAATATCCTCAAAAGAACGGATTTTTTCCAGAATCAGCTTACTGGGTCTGTCATCTTCCGCAGAAACACGCCCCTGTATAAAGACTTTTTCTTCGTCATTTAAGAGAGCCTGACACTTCTCATAATCTCTTGGGAAAACAACAACCTCCACAGTTCCCACAAGGTCTTCCAGAGTAAAAAATGCCATTACCTTATTGTTTTTTGTGTATTTAATAGTTTTATCGGTAATCATTCCTCCCAGAATCGCCTTTTGACCATCTATAACCTTTGGAAACCCAGTCTCCTCGTCCTGCTGGAAATCGGCAGTTCTGGCAGTTGCCATTTTCTCCATAATATCACGGTATCCCTCAAGAGGATGTCCGCTTAAATAAATACCAAGAACTTCTTTTTCAAAAGCAAGTATCGTTTCTTTATCAAATTCCTCCAAATCCGGCATACGGATTTCAAATTCTTTTTTCTCTTCCTCACTTACAATATCAAAGAAGCTAAGCTGGCCTGCCATTGTGTTTTTCTTATCCTGGTTGATTCCATCCACAATCCGGGCAAATGTCATCATTTTCTGACGGCGGTTTCCTTCCAGGCAGTCAAGCGCTCCTGCTTTTATAAAGTTTTCAATTGCACGTTTATTGACCTGCTCCAGGTTTCTCTCTATGAAATTCTGAAGATTTGTATAATCTCCGTTTTCTTCCCGCTCTTTTACAATACTCTCGATTACAGGACGCCCTACGCTTTTAATTGCGGAAAGACCGTATCGGATAGCGCCGTTATCAACAGAAAATCCATACATTCCACGATTAATATCAGGCGGCAGGATTGTAATTCCCATCTGACGGCACACATAAATATACTCCGCCACCTTCGCAGGCATTTCAATCACAGAAGTCATAAGAGCAGCCATAAATTCTACCGGATAATAATATTTCAAATATGCTGTCTGATAAGAAACAACTGCATATGCTGCCGCATGAGACTTATTAAAGGCATATTTCGCAAAATCAATCATATCATCATAAATCTTATTTGCTGTTTTTTCCGGAATTCCGTTTGCAATACAGCCAGGAACACCTTCCTCCTCATTTCCGTAAACAAAGTTCTGACGCTCTTTTTCCATGACAGATGCCTTTTTCTTTGACATGGCACGGCGCACAAGATCGCTTCTTCCCAGAGTGTAGCCTGCAAGATTCCGTACGATCTGCATAACCTGCTATAGTGATAGGTAAACCTTTGATATTATCTCCAGTTTTTCCCCCACTCCACACCGTGCATGCAAGTTTCCCTGCACACGGCGTTCCATCGTTGCAGCTTTTATTCATTCTATTCAAATAACCTAAATCAACTCTTTTTCTATTCGTAATGATAACTAAGACTAAGGCTCTTTTTCCTTTTCACAATAACTGGCAGCTCTAAAATCTGTCTTAATCTATTGATTTTTCTAAGTTCAACAGCCTTTATCTTCAGTACTTCCAAGTAATATTTGACAACTTCTAAATTCATGGCATGTATCAGTATGTGGACATCTTTGTCCACGAGGACCAAATTATTATATCTATCTGTACCACCCTTGCTTTTAGCAATTTTATGGTGGCAATGTATTTCCTCCAGACTTTGAAATTCTCTGTCTGTAATATAACATTTTCCCCATTGAGCACTGTACAGTGATATTTGATTGTCATAATATTCTATACTGCCACTATTTATCTTCCGACTCATAAGTTGGTGCATAAGATTTCCGTTTATTCTCCGTTTGTCATGTATCGCTGCTCTTCCCTCAACGGTGTAAGGGCAAATTCTTCGATTTAATGCCATTGGAGTTTTAAACTGGATACAATAAATTGGATATATTGGTTCTTTCGTTCCCGCCATATATCTGAGCGATTTTGATTTTCCAAACCGCTGCTTTTCCAGCCCTGTGAGTGCTCTGCCTTCCTTCCGTAATGCATTTCCACTCTGCGTATTTAATCTATTATACATAATTCTATAGGTGCGCTGCTGAATGTGATTCAAATCGCCTGCTACATTTGTTGCTATTCTGTAGTAGTTCTGGATTCCCAGCACCATTGCATTATAGATTACCAATTCTTTTACACCTTGATCTGAGTCTTTGTATTTACAAAATACCTTAACCTGGTTTGTTAACTTTTCCCCTTTAGCTTTAAGGGCTTTTTCACTGATATGTGAATCTACAACGTATTTTGAATCCTTTCTTTTTTTATGAACTTTGATATTGAATCCTAAAAATTCCATACTCCTTTGTCTGGTGTTTACAATTCGAGTCTTTTCCTGAGATACATCAAGTCTTAATCGGTCTTTCAGCCATTTTTCAATCGCTATTTTTGTCTTTTCTGCATCGCCTCTCGTTTTACAGAAAATTCGAAAGTCATCTGCATATCTCACAATCCACATTTCTTTTAGCTTTGTGGATTCTCGCATTGCTCTATATCCATGACATCTGTCTACCGTTCCATTCCTTTGTGGTTTTTGACTGTAGTTATCTGTCACCCTGCTGTACTGCCATTGACTTTCTACCCAATGGTCTAACTCATTGAGTACAATATTAGCCAACAACGGAGACAGAATCCCGCCCTGCGATGTTCCCTTTTCCGTAGTTACCAGATACCCTTCCGGCATCTTAACAGGAGTTTTTAAAATTCTTTTGATTACATAAATCAGCTCTTTATCCTGTATCCCTAACGACCATATCTGTTTTATCAACTTACTATGATCTACATTATCAAAAAATCCTTTGATGTCAAATTCAATAACATAGTGAAGGTTGGACATTTGCAATAATCTGTAGGTTCTTGCTATCGCATTTTCCACAGAACGACTTGGGCGAAATCCATAACTATTTTCAGAGAATTTAGCTTCACAGATTGGCTCCATGACCTGTTTGATACACTGCTGTATAAGTCTATCCCAGATACACGGAATTCCAAATGGTCTTGTTGTTCCGTTTGGTTTTAAAATTTCCTTTCTTCTTACAGCTTTTGGTCTGTATCCATGCCGACTTCCTCTCAAAATAAATCTTACCTTTTCTACCACCTGCTGCGGCTTCATTTTCGCTATATCTTTGACAGACAAACCATCTGTACCTGGAATTTTACTTCCTCCATTTGCTTTGATATTGCGATAGGCAAGCAAGATGTTATTTTCTTCAAGAACAATATCCATCAGATTATGAAATTTTGAGCCCTTTATGCTTTCGCTATAAAGTTCATCAAAAGTATTCTGCATACCGTAATATTCATTATGTCTCAAACTATCAATGCGTTTTACTTTTTCTTTAGGCATAGGGTTCTCACTTCCTTTCTTTCGATTGGAACGTGAGCCTTTTTAGTCATACACGAAATCCCTATTGTATTTGAATGAATAAATTTTCTTTATTTTAAATCTATAAAAACTACAGCGACTTGTGCCCATTCCTCTATTCCCATTACAGGAACTTCACTGGTTCGAACACTACTTTTCAACACCGATTCAACTGCTTATTTTTCTTCGTCAGTTTATATCCAACTTATTTCATTCAGATACTCGATATCTTTCCTCGTTCCACAATTTCTATCTGTACATAGTTTCCTTAGGTGCTCAATATAGACCTGTTAGCTTAGATGTGCCTGTAACACATCATGGTATTTCATAACCAAGATTCTTACTTTACCACACCAACACCGTTACGAGCGGCTCTGTATGTTTCCACACAGTTGTATCTAGATCCTTTAAATTCTCGAGTTCGTCAGTCGTTATGACATACTCACCATAGAAACTTTATAGACTTCCGACATATCACAGACCATATCTCATATTTTCATCTTTCCTGGCAGGTGGACTCTAGTCTCTTTTGTACCAACCTTACTTGATGATTTCTTTAACTTAGGTCTGCTTCTGCCGACTTCACCGAGCTTCTAACACCTAATGTTTCCATATATGATGCTAGTCGGAGTATTAAAGAGTAAGTTTCAAAGCGTTACCTTATCATTCCTTACTTCGAAATTGCAGTTCTCCATTATTTTTATAATGTGCCTGGTCTTTGTTTATTTAAACCAGGAACGAGTCGCACCTTGATATACGATACATCCGTAGGTAGGCTTCAAAATGGGCTCAAGCTGCGGGCAATCGTACTTTATCGTATCCGGGCGGTTCTTCCCTCTGATATACTGGGGAATAAAATCCATAGGACCGGGACGGTAAAGAGAAATTCCCGCAATTACATCCTCAAGGCTCTGGGGCTTTAACTCCTTCATGAAGTTTTTCATTCCGCCGCTTTCCAGCTGGAACACACCTTCCGAATGACCGGTGCCAAGAGAATCAAGAACTTTCTTGTCATTATAATCAATCTTCTGCATATCAAGGCTCACGCCTGTATCTTTTTCTACAAGCCCTACTGCATCCTGAATTACCGTCAAAGTACGAAGCCCAAGGAAATCCATTTTCAGAAGTCCCAGCTCCTCCAGTGTCGTCATAGTAAACTGTGTGGTAATAGAACCATCCTGCGCCTTGGAAAGCGGCACATATTCATCTACATCCTTCTGGCTTATGACAACACCGGCAGCGTGCATGGAGGTATGGCGCGGAAGACCTTCAAGGCGCTTTGCCATATCGATTAAGTAATGAATTTCCTCCTGCTCCTCATAAGCTTTTTTAAGCTCCGGATTCATGTCGAGAGCCTTATCTATTGTAATATTCAGCTCCTGAGGAATCATTTTGGCAATCACGTCCACCTGTGCGTACGGCATATCAAGGACACGCCCCACATCGCGGATCACACCGCGGGCAGCAAGGGTTCCGAATGTTACAATCTGTACTACACGGTCTTTTCCGTATTTGCGCACCACATAATCGATTACCTCCTGACGACGTTCAAAGCAAAAGTCCACATCAATATCAGGCATGGAAACTCGTTCCGGATTCAGGAAACGCTCAAAAAGCAGATCATATCGAATAGGGTCAAGCTGGGTAATTCCAAGGGTATACGCAACAAGGCTTCCCGCAGCAGAACCTCTTCCCGGTCCCACCATAATATCATGGTCCCTTGCATATTTGATAAAATCCCATACAATAAGGAAGTAATCCACATATCCCATATTTTTGATGGTAGAAAGCTCATATTCCAGACGTTCACGAAGCTCGTCCGTAACAGGATCATACCTCTCGGAAAGTCCGTCAAAACAGAGCTTATTCAAATATTCCCATGAGGTATATCCGTCCGGCACATCGTATTTCGGAAGCTTTGTCACACCAAATTCGATTTCCACATGACATCTCTCTGCAATTTTATGCGTATTTTCCAGAGCCTCCAAAGCATATGGGAAAAGCCTCTCCATTTCTTCCGGAGATTTCACATAATACTGCCCTCCCTCATAACGCATTCTGTCCTCGTCTGCCAGTTTTTTACCAGTCTGGAGACAAAGGAGAATATCGTGGGGGTCTGCATCCTCTGCCGTTGTATAGTGAACGTCATTTGTCGCCACAAGTTCAATTCCTGTTTCCTGGTGCATACGAAGAAGCTGACGGTTTACTTCCTGCTGCTCTGAAATCCCGTGATCCTGAAGTTCAAGGAAAAAATTTCCCTTTCCAAATATATCCTGATACCTTAATGCAGCCGCCTTTGCATCTTCATACATCCCTCTTGTGAGATAACGTGATACTTCTCCTGCAAGACAGGCGCTTAATGCAATAATTCCCTCATGATATTCCTGAAGAAGCTCCATATCCACACGGGGTTTGTAATAAAAACCTTCCACAAAACCCTTTGACACGATTTTCATAAGATTGCTGTAGCCCTTATTATTTTCCGCAAGAAGCACAAGATGGTAATAGCGGTCTTCTCCCGTTCCTGTATCCTTATCAAAACGTGAACCCGGAGCCACATACACCTCGCAGCCGAGAATTGGATTAATCCCCGCTTCCCTTGCCGCGCGGTAAAAATCAATGACGCCGTACATCACTCCGTGGTCTGTAATTGCAGCACTGTCCATGCCAAGCTCTTTTACCCTTGCAACGTATTCCTTTATTTTATTTGAACCGTCCAAAAGGCTGTACTCTGTATGCACATGTAAGTGTGTAAAATTCACTTAATTTTCCTCCATTATCTCTTACAACCTGTAAATACGGCGCTCTCTGATTTCAATTTTCTTTTCTTTCAGAAGATGTCCGATTGCGCGTTTAAAAGCATTTTTACTCAGTCCAAATTCTCTCTTTATCACTTCCGGAGAAGCCTTATCATCAAACGGAAGGATTCCTGCAAACTCATCGATAACACTCATTACCATTTCTGCATCTTCGTTTATCTGAAGATATGCCTTCTGCCTGTCGCTTACATTCATTTTTCCGTCTTCTTTTACTTCTGTGACACGAAGATCCAGAATCGTTCCCGGACGATATTTTCCTGCTGCCTCCCTTGCAGGGATCAGCGCGGAATATTTGTCGTCAACAGCCACAAACACACCGAATTTCTGGCTGATTTCATAAACCCTTCCCTTTACCTGGTCTCCTGCCACATAAGGCGTTCTCTTAGAAAGGTAATGATACACCTTCATGGTCGCGCAGAGGCGGCTGCTCTTATCAAGATAAAGCGCTACAAGACAATCCTCTCCTTCTCTTACGCGAAGAGTCTGCTCATGGTATGGAAGAAGCAGATCTTTTTCCAGCCCCCAGTCAAGAAACGCGCCGATTTTTGTCACCTGCTTTACTTTGAGAACGGCTGTCTGACCCAGCATGATAAGCGGCTCTTTTGTTGTGGCAATCGGACGGTCTGAAGAATCTTTATAAAGGAAAACTTCCAGTTCATCTCCTTCTTTTGTTTCTTCCGGAACCTGTCTTCCCGGAAGAAGAACCCTGTCCTTTGCATCTGCATTTTTATCCTCTGCAAGATATACTCCAAACTCTACTTTTTTTACTACAAGCAATTTCTGCTTTGTTCCTAATTCAATCATGTAAATCTCCATTCCGCCGCCTTTCAGTTGGCGGCACAAATAGTAATGAAA
>URHH01000074.1 GCA_900547615.1 uncultured Blautia sp.
CCCAGCCATATCAATATCGCCTTTTAATGCTTCTCTGGCGCTGTTTTCCATAATCTCAACTACATTTTCCATGTAGTTCCATACTTTCTCATATTCCCATCCGCTTCTTGCCATCTCATATTCTATACCCAGCTGCCATAACTCTTTTCCCGTTTTTTCTGAAAGAGCGAGCATTTCTTCTGCACTGACAAAAGGAAGCTTTCCATGTCGGTTGGAAGGCACTGCTAAAATCGGTTCCACACAACGAATTTCTTTTATGTGTTTAAACAATTTCAACTGCTTCAGAATTTCTTCTCCGACAGGTTGTCTCAGCTTTATATTAATAAGGCTTTCTCCTGATTTTTCAGAAACAAAAGTTCCCTCATCCTGGGGAAGTACTTTTAACATTTCTCTCATAAGCTCTTCCGACTCTTCCTTTGAACAATCAGTGAAGACGAGAATTTCATAACAATCTCCTACAATGGATACAGGAAATCCATCTACTTCCAGAAGTTTTACAGTTCCTCCTCCCGTTGAATCCGAATGAATTACCACTTTTCTTCCTTTTGTATTTTCCAGAGTAAGATGAGAAATGTTAGGCACAACCGGAGGAAAATCTTCTATTGTAAAGTTTATTTCAACACCTTCTGCCACTGCATCTGCAAATGCACTGCGAAGCGCCGGATCTTCCGGTCTTCTTCCCAAAAGTCCGTTTACATACCCCATATCTGAACGCTGTCCCTTATACATCAGTGTATAAGCTCCATCTTTTGCAAATGCTACCGTTGCTTTCTTTAACTTTCCAGGTAAAATCTGCCGGGAAAGAAAACCAATTCTGGACGGTCCGCAAGTGTGCGAACTGGACGGTCCAATCATAATAGGGCCTACAATATCATTAAAAACACTTGGATTCTGTCTTATCATAAATACCTCCTATAAATCTTTACTATGCTTCAAGTGACATATTTTTTCTATTGCATTTGCCGGAATTTCAAATACAAAAATAATCCCCAATACAATCGCTACTGCAATTCCTACCGTATGTCTTCCATATTTTGTAAATTTATCCATATCACCTAATATGAAGTAATAGATAAACCAGTAAATTCCTACTCCCGGAACAAGCGGAAATATTCCAGATAAAAGAAAAACAGTTACCGGGCATTTAAGTTTTATGCAAAATATTCTGGATGACATTACTACAAACACTGCAGTTGCAAATGTTCCTATGTACGGTGAAACATGAAACATATTGACCGCACTCCAATAAATACTCCAGCCCATTGCTCCGATTTGTCCACAAAACAAATAATATCTTCCCGGAACTTTAAAAAGGACAGAAAAGGCAATGGTTCCCAGAAACGCTGCCAGAAACTGCTGTAAAAATATAAGAACCATATCATTCCTCTTTCAGAAACATACAAAATACGCTGCGCCGGCTCCCATAGCAATGCCTCCTGTAATTAAAAATGTATCCAGGAGCCTTATACTTCCTGCAATATAATTGCCGCTGAATAGTTCTCTCACTGACATCACAAAGGAAACTCCCGGTAACAAAGGCATAATCCCTCCTATAATCACAGTATTTACATCACTTCCTATCCCTGTTCCAGCTAAAAGAACAGATACGGCCGTTACACAAAACCCTCCTAATATATGTGTCACAATTTTTGAAAAAGGCTGTTTTCTTTTCCCGCACATCCATATAAAAAAATAGAGAAAAACACCAGCTAAAAATGCCGCCAAAGTATCTGAAGCATTTCCTCCAAAAAGATAACAAAAACAAGCTGCACCTACCCCAGAAGCAAATATTTCTTTTTTCCCTGTATTTTCCTCTTCCTCATCAATGTTCTGTAATTTTTCCCATGCCTCTTCTACCGTATAATACCCCTGTTCTATTTCTCTTGAAAGCGTATTGACCTTCGTTATTTTTTTCAGATTCATACTATTTATTGGTATATGACGCACCTGAGCATAAATTTCTCCTTTTAATGTTTCCGCTGTGAGAAAAATTCCATTACTCAGAACAAAGGTATGTTCATTTTTTAATCCGTAATATGCGGCTATTCTTTTTACCGTTTCTTCAACACGATAGATTTCTGCCCCACTTGACAACAGGATACTGCCAGCCTTTACAGCAGTATCCTGTATTAATTTATCACGCTTCTCCATTTACGGAATCCGCTATTACACTCCTTTTATTTTCCTGAATCTTTCTTCTTTTTTCTTTTGTCACCGCCATCCAGGCAACCCCTGCTAAAAGTCCTATTACTGCCATAACACCCAGAACTGAAAAAAACACCTTATATCCTGTAGCGCCTTCCCAGCGGTCAAGACACATACCTCCTATCAGTGGCATAAAGAACTCTGCACTAAACCCAAGCGGAGTAATAATTGCTGTAGCCGTTCCTGTTATTTCCAGCGGATATTCTCCTTCTTCCATAATAGCAAAGTGCATTGACTGAATTGCATACATAGATACGTAAATAATTCCTATGAAGATTAAAAGCATCCAAATCATGGACGGTTGTCCCGGTGTAAAAATAAGCCCCAGAATTCCTGCAAGCATTAAGCCAAATGAAATAGTAGCAACTTTAGATGAGCCTATTTTGTCGGCCATAATACCAGATGTAAAACAGCCTATCGGTCTGCAGTACTGCGAAAAATATCCCAGAGCTGCCGCGATAATTGCAGAAGTTCCAAATACAGAAGTTGCATACGGTGTAATATAGTAATAACTGATAATCATTCCGTAAGAACAGAAAATAATCAGAATCTGCAGCCAGGTAGTTGGCATTTTTGCCACTTTTTTCAACACTTTCATATCAAACAGCTTTTTCTTTTCTTCCGTATATTCTCTTTCCGGTTCTTTAAACATGAAGAACACCAACGCTCCAAGAAGAACACAAATAGAAGAATAAATAACAATCACTGCTGAAAGCGCTATTTTATCTGTGTATGTTTTTGCCAGGAAACCAAATAATGCTAAAATCACTGCCGACTGAATCATATTTACGATTCCTCGTCCACCTTCAAAAAATCCAAACGCTTTTCCCTGTTCATCAGAATTTGCCAGAGAACGAATCGCTTTTACAAGTGCACTCCAAAATGTGAGAATAGATGTAATCCCCCAAATACAATGGATAGCCATAACAACCGGATACGGCGGAAACAGCAGCAGCACAAATCCACAAATCCCTGTTGTAACAAGCGATATTGTCATAAGATGTTTGGCCGGCCATCTGTCTGCACAAAAACCACCTAGTGCATATGCAATAATACTGAATCCTCCGTACGCACTTCCCAACGCTCCCATTTGCGTATTTGTGATGCCAAAGCTTTCTACAAATGCATCATAGTAGTAATTCCTGAAGTACGGAAGGGCATAAATCAACGCTCCTGATATTATTAAGATAATAAGCGTCGGCATATTCTTTTTTAATTTACTTTCCGTTATTTTACTCATAAATAATTCCCCCAATTTTTTAACGGTCAGCATGAGCTATGTCATACGCTGTTTTATACCGGAATAATATTATCTTCTAATTTTTTAGTTCTTGATGTAAATGTTCTGCATCCGTCTTTTGTTACAAGAATATCATCTTCAATTCTTACACCACCGATTCCTTCCAGATAAATACCCGGCTCGATTGTAAAAGTCATTCCTTCTTCTAATACAAGCTCATTTACAGAGGTAATATACGGCTCCTCATGAACACTTAATCCAAGACCATGTCCTGTTCTGTGCAGGAAAAATTCTCCGTACCCTGCTTCTGTAATATAATCTCTGGCTGCTTTATCAATTTCTTTTGCCTTTACTCCTGGCTTCACCTTAGAAATCGCAGTCAAATTCGCCTGAAGAACAATCTCATAAATTTCTTTTAATTTTGGATGACCTACGTGTCCAACAAAAAGACATCTTGTAATATCGGACCAGTATCCATTGTAATAAGCACAGAAATCTAAAAGAATAATATCTCCTTCTTTGAATTTGTAATCTCCGCTTGCTCCATGCGGATTTGCAGAGTTGTCTGCTGCCTGCACAAGAATAATAATTTCTTCTGTACTAAATCCAGGATAAGATGACATATAATTAAGAAGCATCATATTTAATTCGCTTTCTGTCATGCCTGGTTTTATTTTTCCGTATACATATTCTATCGCTTCATCTACGATATTCGCTGCAACCTGCATCGTTTCAATTTCTTTTTCGTCTTTATACATTCTCAATCTGGAAATGCAATCTCCAATATCTTCGATCTCACAATCCAATGTTTGAAAAATATCGCCGATTTTCATTGTGAAATATTTTTTTTCTACAGCAAGCTTCTTGCATGCTCCTACAACTTCATGAATGACCGCCGATGGACCATTTTCATCTAAATAAGTTTTTTCAGGAACAACTCCCTTCATACATGCAGTATCCACACTTGGAACAATCATAATAAACTCTTCTTTTTCAGCATCAATGACAAGACCGTAAAATCTCTCGTATGGAGTAATATGAATTCCTGTCAAATAATTTACTGACATTGGTTCTCCTACAATTGCTTTTGTAAATCCAGCTTCTCTTAACAATTCACACGCTTTTTTTTGTCTGTTTTTAATTGCCTCCATTTTTTCTCTCCTTATAAAATTTTTCATCATTTTTTCACGCACATGATTTATAGTTAATATATACCACTGAATTCATGAACTGTCAATATCATTTCATCATTTTGAACAACATTTTTATTTTATCATATAAAATCATTTTTTTTTCACCAAAAAAGCTGCAGCATAACAGCTGCAGCTTCATAATATCTCTATTTTCAATCAAATTCCTTCTCTATATCTGTATTAATTCTTGTCCAATAAGACCCCGAAATTTCTGTCTCGCTTTTATTATAAAAGCAGTGTCTTGTATTTGCTTTTACATAAATGCTGTCTCCTGCATTTAAATCAAACTCTTCTCCTTCCAACATAACCGTAAGCTGCCCCTGAATCACCGTTCCAACTTCTCCGTACTCATGAGTCCACCACTCATCTTTCGTATCTGACAGCGGATTCAGTTCCACATATAGAAATGAAACTTCCTCTATACCAAAATCAAGCATTTCTATATTCATATCCGGTACATTATCAACATATACTTCTCTGTCTTTTTTTCTTATTACAATCTTTTCTTCTGCATTTCTCTCCAGAAGATCTCCCAGAGATGTATGAAACACTTCACATATCTTCTGAAGATTCATCAAAGTAGGGCTTGTTATATTTCTTTCTATATTACTAAGATACCCTGTTGAAAGCCCGGTTTCTTTTGCCATTTGCTGCAATGTTTTCTTCTTTGCTTTTCTGAGACTTCGAATACTTCCGCCTATTTTATCAAGATTCCCCATATTTCCCCTTTCTTTTACTGTTCGCCAATTTCTTTTACTTTATATCTCAATATAATTATACACTTTTTTTTTAATAATGAAATAGCTAATTTTATTTATTTTTTTATTATGATGAATTTATTTTTATTTTTTCACATACATATTTACTTATCATCTTTAATGTGGTATAATGAATTTACAATTTAATATATCACGCACATGACTATATCAAATTGTATGGAGGTATTGTAAATGTATATACCAAAACTCACTTATGCAAACCAGGAAGAAATCGAATCACTTCATCAGTATAGTATCCATATTTTAAAAACCCTGGGAATGAAAATTGAAGATCCGGAAATACGTAAACAGCTTTGCGAATATTCTTGCATAGAAAAAGGAGATCGTATTTATTTCAACGAAGATTTTATAAATACCGTTCTAAAATCTTTGAAAAAATCCGTCATTATGAGATGCGCCGCTACTGGTAACGCGAAAGAATTTGCCCTTGGAAAATCTGCAACTCACAGCACAGGAGGTGTTCCCTGGATTGTTGACATGAAAACAGGCAAAAAACGCAACGGTCAGCTTACAGATTTAATTGATACTATTCACATCATGAATCAGCTTTCCGAGTTGGATCTGCCATGTGCACTATTATATCCAGGCGATGTTCCTGCTGAAATTACACAATTAAAACAGACAGCTACTATGTTTGAGCATTGTCGTAAGCCTATTTACGGACCTGGGATTTCTATTGCAAATAACGCAAAATATATCGTAGAATTATTCAAATTATATGGCGGCAGTGATCTGGCGAAGAATCCGGTGGGAATGGTAGGAATTTCTCCTGAATCTCCTCTTTTCCTTCCAAAAGAAATTACAGATACTATGAAATATATTATAGGTGCCGGTATTCCAACCAGCGTTCTTTCTGCTCCTATGGGCGGACTTACTTCTCCGCTTTCTGTTCCTGGAACAGTAACACAGACCCACGCCGAAATTATTGGTTTTGCATGCGTAGCATATTTAATCAATCCGGACTGTGTACTCTTTTACGGTTCAAGAACCTTCTTTGCCAACATGAAAAATGCACAGAGTATTCTCGGTCTTCCTGAGACGGGAATTTCCAGCGCTTTATGTGTACAGCTCGCTACTTATGCCGGCTTCATGACAGATGTGGATGGTCTTGCTACTACCAGCTGTGCAATGGACGAGCAGACAGGTTATGAAAAAATGCTGAATGCACTTCTTCCATCTATGGCCGGAGGAACTATTATTACCGGTATCGGAAGTCTGTCCAGTAATATGTCCTGCTCTCTCAGCCAGCTTATTCTTGATAATGAAATGATGGCTATGATAAGGAAAGCACAGAAACCTATGGTATTTACTCCGGATGCTATGGGATATGAAGCTCTGGAATGTGTCGTTGAAGAAGATGAAACATTCCTTGTACAGGATCATACGATAGAAAACCTGCGAACAGAAATATTCCAGCCTTCCATTAGTTTTGACAGTGTATGGGCCGATTGGGTTGCTGCATCAGAGCCTTCTTTAAATCTCAGAGCAGAAGAAATGGCTTATGAACTCATTAAAAAAGATGAGGATTTCTCTGTTGCTCCGGAATTAAAAGCAGAAGCCGAAAAAATTCTTGCTGCTGCTGAACGTGAGCTTTTAAAATAATCTTTCTTAATTTAAAATAACATCTTATAAAAACCTCTTGTACAAAAAGCCCTCCGGTATATTTTAATAAAAATATACCGAGTGGCTTTTTTATATTCTCAGGCTTTCACCGCCCACCGCATTTTCGTAGATCGGGCACGACTGTTTCTCGCACACTCTTCCGCAGATGGTCGGATCACATCTTTACAGATTTCACTGTATTCTCCTTCTTTATAAAGATTCTTAAAGGATTTTTTTACCAGTCTGTCTTCTCCGGAATGGAAAGTAAGAATCGCCACTCTTCCGCCCGGTGCAAGGACTGTTGGAAGTTTTTCCAGAAATTCATACAGAACTTCAAACTCACTGTTTACGTCAATACGAAGCGCCTGGAAGGTTCTCTGGCATGATTTTTTCACTGCTTCTTTTCTCTCTTCCTTTGGAATAAAGGACAGCGCCTCTTCAATCACCTTCTGCAGTTGAGTCGTTGTCTCAATTTCTCCGCCCTTTTTCAGTGTTTTCAAGATTTTTCCTGCAATTTGTTCCGCATAAGGCTCGTCTGCATTTTCTATAAGCATTCCTGTAAGCTCCTCAAAATCCACCTCTTTTAAGCGCTGCGCTGCGCTTGTTCCCTTCAGCGGATTCATGCGAAGGTCAAGAGGTCCTTCTATTTTATAGGAAAACCCTCTGTCCGGATTGTCAATCTGCATGGAGGAAACCCCTAAATCAGCCAGAATAAAATCAAATTTACCTGCTTCCTCCGCCACCTTATCAATATCCTTAAAATTCATAAGCTTCACAGTTAAAATTTCCGGTCCGAACCCCTGCTTCAAAAGACGCTCCTTTGTCTTTTCTGATTCAATAGGGTCTACATCAAGAGCATAAAGATGTCCCTCTCCATTCAGACATTTCAGCATCTCCTTTGTATGTCCTCCATATCCAAGAGTTGCATCAAGCCCTTTCTGTCCCGGCTGGATCTGAAGGAAATCAAGAATTTCCTTCACACAGATAGAGATGTGCATTCCTGCAGGTGTACTTCCTTTGCTGATTACCTTTGAAATGGTATCCGCATATTTCTCCGGCTGTAATTCTTTATATTTCTCTTTATAATTTCTGGGATGCGTACCAGAATAACGCACCCGTCTTTTATGCTGTTTTTCTTCCATTTATGTAACTCCTTCCGATTTATTTTCTTAAACAACAAAAGGCTGCACACTAAATCACGCTCAATGCACAGCCTATATGTTTTATTTCTATTCTCTTTTACTGCTTTACACCTAAACGGACAAGCGCTCTCTGAAGCTTCGCCTCCGCAATTTTGTACTCACGGTCTGTAAGTCCGCCTTTTGCAAGAAGACTCTCTGCGTTTTTCTTCGCTGCTTCTGCCCTCTCTTTGTCAATGTCCTCTTTCCACTCCCAGGTGGTTGCAAGGACGCGACAGGTTCCATCCATAACAGAGAGCATTCCGCCGATGCAGGCTGCCTCTTTTCTGCTGCCGTCTTCCAGGATCACATGAGCTTCCCCCATACCAAGAGCAGTACAGAAATTGCAGTGCCCTGCAAGGATTGCCAGATCTCCTGTCATTGCGCGGCACATCACGCGCTCCACGTTGTCTTCAAAAAGAAGCCCGTCCGGTGTTCCGATCCGTAACGGAAATGTCTTCATAGACAGCCTCCTTTACTGCTTCTTCGCTTTTTCAAACACTTCATCAATCGTTCCTGAAAACAGGAAGCAGCTCTCCGGAAGATCGTCGCATTCTCCGTCCAGGATCATCTTAAATCCGCGGATTGTCTCTTTCAGCGGAACATACTGTCCCGGCATACCAGTAAACTGCTCTGCAACAGAAAAGCTCTGTGACAGGAAACGCTGCACCTTACGGGCACGGTTTACAGTAAGCTTATCCTCCTCAGACAGCTCGTCCATACCCATGATGGCGATGATGTCCTGAAGCTCTTTATATCTCTGCAGCACTCTCTGAACAGAACGTGCTACCTCATAATGCTCTTTTCCGACAACTTCCGGCGCAAGAATACGGCTGGAAGAATCCAGCGGGTCTACTGCCGGATAAATACCCTGACTGGAAATCTCACGGGAAAGTACCGTGGTAGCGTCCAGATGAGTAAATGTTGTTGCAGGAGCCGGGTCTGTCAGGTCGTCTGCAGGCACGTAAACTGCCTGTACCGATGTGATAGAACCTTTTCTTGTAGAAGTAATTCGCTCCTGAAGGGCTCCCATCTCTGTTGCAAGAGTCGGCTGGTATCCTACTGCGGACGGCATACGTCCAAGAAGTGCGGAAACCTCAGAACCTGCCTGTGTAAAACGGAAAATATTATCAATAAATAAAAGCACGTCCTGATTTTTCACATCACGGAAATACTCCGCCATAGTAAGACCGGAAAGTCCAACTCGCATACGCGCTCCCGGCGGCTCGTTCATCTGTCCGTAAACAAGGGCAGTTTTATCGATAACACCGCTTTCCTGCATCTCGTTATAAAGGTCGTTTCCCTCTCGTGTACGCTCTCCTACGCCTGTGAAAACAGAAAGACCTCCGTGGGCAGTTGCCACATTATGGATAAGCTCCATAATAAGAACGGTTTTTCCTACTCCGGCGCCTCCGAACAGACCGATTTTTCCGCCTTTTGCATAAGGGCAGATAAGGTCTACGACCTTGATTCCTGTCTCCAGGATCTCTGTAGCAGGAGTCTGTTCCTCATAGGAAGGAGCCGGACGGTGGATCGCCCATCTCTCCTCTGTCTCAGGCGCCGGCTTATTATCTACCGGGTCGCCCAGAAGATTAAATACTCTTCCCAGACATTCCTCGCCTACAGGAACGGTGATCGGACCGCCTGTATCAACTGCTTTTACGCCGCGCACAAGTCCGTCTGTGGAATTCATGGCAATACAGCGCACTGTGTTGTCCCCGGTCTGCTGGGCAACCTCAGCGATCAGCTTTTCGCCCTGATTATCAATTTCTATGGCATTTAAAAGAGCAGGCAGCTCATCATGTGCAAACCGAATATCCAGGACAGGACCGATGACCTGCACTACCTCGCCAATGTGTTTTTCGCTCATTTTGTTGAATCTCCTTATGATGATGTCTGCATAAGCAGCCATGTCTCCTTAGATGCCTTCCGCACCTCCAACAATCTCTGTGATTTCCTGCGTTATGCTTGCCTGACGCGCACGGTTATAATACAGATTCAGCTTGTCGATCATTTCCTCTGCATTTCCCGTGGCAGCTTCCATTGCCGTGCGCCTTGCAGCCAGCTCACTTGCCACACTGTCGCAGACGCCGCCGTAGATCAGCCCTGCCAGATACTCCGGCACAATGGCGTCAAATACTTCCACTGCATCTGGTTCATATAAAATCAGGTTTTCGATTTTTCCTCTTTTCTCCTGCACCGTAAGATCCGTAAGAGGAAGCATGGACATTACGGACGGAACCTGGGAAAGCATGGAGACAAAGCCTGTGTAGCACAGTTCAATATGACCGTATTTTCCTGCCCGGAATTCCCGGCAGAGAAGATTTGCCATCTCAAAACAGTCCGCAACAGAAATCTCTGCAATTTCTCCAAACGCCTCTGTGATGCACTCCACACCTTTCCGGCGGAAATATTCCACAGATTTTTTCCCCACAGGAAGAACAACGTAATCTTTCCCTTCTGCGTCTGCTTCCAGACATTTAAAAAGATTGGCGTTATATCCCCCTGCAAGTCCCCTGTCTCCTGCAATGACTACATAGCAGCTTTTCGGGTTTGCAGACTCCCTGGCATATGCCGAGGAAAAATCTATATTTCCATTTGCAATATCCTGAAGCGTCTCATGAAGCTCCCGGAAATAAGGCCTGCAGATGTCTGCCCGCTCTTTTGCCTTACGCAGCTTGGAGGATGCTACAAGTTCCATCGCCTTGGTAATCTGCATAGTGCTCTGCACGCTTTTTATACGCAGTTTTACCGCCTTCATGTTATTTGCAGCCATGACCTGTCCTCCTAATCACTTTATTTCTCAGGCTTTGTATCCAGAAATTTATCTGTATATTCGCCCAGCACTTTTTTCAGTCTCTCTTCCGTCTCTGCTTCCAGTTTTCCTGTGGAACGGATTTCCTGCATTACGGAAGCGCCTTCCGCGTCTGTATCAAGGAAGGTATAAAGACCGGATTCATAGCTTCTTACGTCCTCCGTTTCCACTCTGGAAAGGATTCCCTTTGTGACAGCATAGAGGATAGCTACCTGCTTCTCAACAGCAACCGGAGCATTCTGGTTCTGTTTTAAAACTTCCACAATTCTTGCCCCCTGTTCCAGACGCGCCTTTGTATCCGCGTCCAGATCAGAACCGAACTGCGCGAAGCTCTGCAGCTCTCTGTACTGGGAATAAATAAGCTTCAATGTTCCGGCAACCTTTTTCATCGCCTTAATCTGCGCGTTTCCACCTACTCGCGATACGGAAATACCCGGGTTTACAGCCGGCATAACGCCGGAGTGGAAAAGCTCTGTCTCCAGGAAAATCTGACCGTCTGTGATGGAAATTACGTTTGTCGGGATATAGGCAGAAACGTCTC
>URHH01000075.1 GCA_900547615.1 uncultured Blautia sp.
GTGGCTGCGCCTACAGCAACTCCCGCACCCACACAGAGCCCGACGCCTGCACCTACAGCAACTCCGGTACCTGTAAAGACAATGGGAGAAAAGGTGCAGGGAGCATATGAAATTCTTCTGAAGAACAGTACCGGTAAAGTAATCACAGGAGTGTCTGTAAAATCAGAAAAAGAAGAGGAATATAAATCAAATCTTCTTATGCAGAAAGATTCTTTTACAGCGAATGAGGAGAGGATTCTGTTTTACAAAATTTCAGGGAAAGAAAATGCAGATGGTCAGACGGGAAAGCAGTCATATAATGTGCGTCTTACTTTCGAAGATAAGACAGAGGCAGTCCTTCATAATTTTCCGTTTGGAGATATGACAAAGGCAGAGATACATATGGAAGATGAAGTTGTTTATCTTACGTATACAAGCGCCAGCACAAAAGCGCCGGTAAGCACAAAGGCGGCGGAAATGATGGCGGCAGGAGAAGAAACGGCTCCGACGCCGACGCCGGAAGCAGTTAAAAATAATGATTCTGTATCAAATTCTGATCAGGAAAATCAAACGCCTTCCTATAACAACGATTACAACGATGGAGGAAGTACCGGTGGAGGCAACGGTAATACCGGCGGAGGAAATACCGGAGGAGGCAACACAGGTAATGGTCCGGTTGTGAATCCGGGAGATGGTAACAATACTGGCGATGGTCCGGCGGTAAATCCGGGAGATGATAACAGCACCGGCGGAGGAAATACCGGCGATGGTCCGGCATTGAATCCAGGCGGAGATGATAACACCGGTGGAGGAAATACCGGAGGAGGCGATGACAATACCGGTGGCGGAAGTACCGGAGGAGGCGATGACAATACCGGTGGCGGAAGTACCGGAGGAGGCGATGACAATACCGGTGGTGGAAGTACCGGGGGAGGCGATGACAATACCGGCGGCGGAAACTCAGATGGAGGAGACGATGGCGGTCACTCAGATGTAGTCGAGCAGTAAAAAATATAAATGTGAGCAGAAACAGGAGAAAATTATGAGAAAAAGAAAATTAATATTGTCTGTTCTTTTATCAGCGGCAATGACAGCTTCATGTATTACTCCGGCTTTTGCCGGAGAGCTGTCCTCCGGAACGGAAAACGTTCTGTTATCAGAAGAAGTTCCGGAAACGATTTCGGAAACGGAAGAGCCACAGACAGAGTTGCCGGAAGCAGAGACACCGGAAGCAGAGACGCCGGAAGCAGAAACACCGGAGTCGAAAAATCCGGAAGCGGAGTTCCCTGAAATGGAAACACCGGATCCGGAAGTTCTTCCTTTTGAAGAACTGGGAGACGGTTCTGAGGAGGCAGCGCAGAGCGAAACTTCCGTAAATGCAGTGTCTTCCGCCTTACACGCAGAAGGAGATGGAAAATATACGGATTATGTATTTCCATATGAAGATGCGGATACAAAAGATAAAGGATTTTTTATCAGCACTTTTGAAACCGGAAAAACAGAGGGGAATCCGTACCGTATGCTTTACTGGGACATGAAAAACGGCGGTCTCTGGTCTCCGTGCGAGACGGTAGACGGAAATGTATGGATACCGCAGGAAGGGGTACAGTATTTATACGGAACAAAGAAATGGAATCTTCATGTTTCAGATAAAAAAGGAACAGGTGTCGGAGGTTACGTTATTGATACTGTCAATAAAACAGTTGCTTATTATCTCACAGCAGAAGATGTAAAAAATCCGTCTGTTCTCCAGGAAGCGTTCCAGTCTCAGAGCGACGCACAGATTCCGGCAGAGCTTTTTGTGGGAGCAGAAGGCAATATTAATAATCATGCAGGTCTTCGGACAATTAACGGAAATCAATATTATATCGAAAAAGACGGTGTTCTTCTTACGGAAAATCAGCGGACAGTAGACGGCGTTACGTATTACTTTGATAAAGACGGAGTATGTTATAAAACTTCCGAGGAGAAAGACGGAGCTGGCTGGGTGCAGGCTGAAGATGGAAATTACTACTGGAGACAGGAGGACGGCACATTCCTCAGAGAGGGCGGCTGGCATGAGCTGGACGGCAAAATGTATTTCCTGAATTATGGAAGCGGACGAAGAAGAACAGGCTGGATCACATGGAGCAAGAGAAAATTCTATATTGATCCGGAGTCTCTGGAGATTCTTACAGGAATGCAGGAAATCGATGGGAAACCTTATTATTTTGACCCTGTAAGCAAACCTGTGGGAAAAATGGTAGTGGGCTGGAAGACGCTGGAAGACGGCAAATATTATTTTGACAAAAACGGCGTGAGAAAAAAAGGCTGGCTGACACTGGGAGAGAAAAAATACTATTTTGAGAAGAACGGTCCGATGAAAAAGGGCTGGCGCTCCATTGGTGGAAAGAAATATTATTTCGACCGGAAAAACGGATATATGCGAAAAGGCTGGGTGACAATAGGCTCTGACAAATACTATATGAATAAAGACGGTAGCCTTCATACAGGCTGGCGTTCTTTAGGAGGCAAGAAGTATTATTTTGTTCCCAAAACCGGAAAAATGAAAAAAGGCTGGCTTACCTTGAACAATAAGAAGTATTATTTTGAAAAAGACGGGCATCAGACATTCGGCTGGCGTTCCATTGGCGGAAAGATATATTATTTTATGCCGCTTCCAAATTCCGGTTATATGCGGACCGGCTGGCTGACCGTAGGCAAAGACAGATATTATATGAATCTGGACGGCTCCAGATGTACAGGTCTGAAGAAAATAACAGGTAAAAATTATTATTTTGAAGCAAATGGAAAAATGGTCAGAAATAAAAGAGCATATTCCATTAACGGAAAACGCTATAATATCAGTGAAAACGGTGTGGTAATGGAGATGTCAAAAGCAGAGCAGCTCGCAGCAGCCACACTTGATGAAATAGGCTGGGATTTATATTCTGCCTTTAAATGGTCTTCTTCTGCCATAGATTACTACAGACATGATTTTGTTGTACCGGACGGTTATAAAAATCCTTCTGATTATTATGCAGAATACGGATTTACAACAGGAAGAGGAAACTGTTATATTATGGCTGGAACCTTCTACCACATGGCAAGACTTCTCGGGTATGAAGTGCATCAGGTAAATGGTTCTGTACCGTTATACTCAGGTGGAATGGGACCGCACAGTTGGGTAGAAATTGTAGTAAATGGTTCTACTTATGTATGCGACCCGGATTTCACATACGATTCCGGAAGAAACGGATACCTGATTAATTACGGACAGGTAGGTACGTGGATGTATACAGATTACCACCGCATAAACTAAGGAAAACGCGAGGAGAAAGAAATGAGAAACAAGAAAATACTGACAGTAATCGGTATCTGCACACTGGGAGCAGCGCTTACATTTGGCGGCTGCGGAAAAGAAAAACAGAAAGCTTCCGAGGCAGTTCCAAAAGCGGAGCCTGCTGTGACGGAAGCTGCAACGCCAACACCTGAGCCAACCGCAACACCGACGCCGGTTCCTTTAAAAACTCTGGGAACAAAGGCAGAGGGCGCTTATGAGGTTCAGATCAAAAATGCGACAACAAGACCGATCAGCGGCGTAGCCATCAAGTCAAGCGAGGAAGCTGATTTTACAACACAGCTTCTGGGAGAGGGAGATACCTTTGCAGCAGATGAGGAGAGAATGCTTTACTATCTTCCGGCAGCAGGTGAAACACCGACGCCTGCAGAAGCCGCAGGAGATGAAAAACTGCTTACAACTGCTTACGACATCCGCATTACCTTCGGAGATGATGGAAGTACAGTAACCCTTCACTCATTCCCATTCGGGGATATTGCAAAGGGAGATCTTCTGGCAGCAGACGGAGTGGGATATTTAAACTACGAAAGCGTGAATACAAAATCTGTGATTGATACAAAGGCGGCAGAACTGGCGGTCGTAGCACAGCAGGTCGCAGATGCACAGGCAGCTGCAGAGGCGGAAGCAGCAGCTGCGGCAGCTGCAGAGCAGACATACGAAGAACCGGTTTATGAGGAACCTTCTTATGAGGAACCAGTTTATGAAGAACCGTCTTATGAAGAACCAAGCTATGAGGAGCCTTCTTATGATGAAGGCGGTTCAGGAGAAGCAGTAGGCGGCGGAGATGGCTGCCTGGATGGCGGGCTTGTATGGTAAGGGAAACTTCTGTGACAAAAGAAAAAAGCAGTACAGGAAAACCGGGCTTCAGCAGTAAGTATTCTTACATAAGAGCGATTTCCTGTATTGCCATTATTGCCCTTCATACTGTATTTTCTTCCCTTCTTGTATATCAGAAGGGGCTGACAGAATTGCAGGTTATGGGAAGCAGGATCGTGGTAAATAATCTCATGTGGGCAGTGCCGTGCTTCTTTATGGTATCCGGCGCTCTTCTCCTTGACAGGAGAAGAGAAATGCCATATAAAAAGCTGTTTACAAAATATATCGGAAAAATGCTTCTTGCGATTCTGATTTTTACGTTGATTTACAGCGTTTCTGATATGCTTTTAAACGGACAACCGGGATTTGGAGGAGCTTTGCTTGAGGGAATTTATAAAGCCTTTACAGATACAAGCTGGTCCCATATGTGGTATTTATATACCCTGATCGGGATTTATCTTATGCTTCCTCTGTATAAGAAAATGATACAGGGCTGTACAGAAAAAGACATATGGTATCTTCTTGCTATATTTTTTATTTTTCTTTCTCTGTTTCCGCTTCTGGAAATGTTCGGCGTTTCCTTTGGAGTAAAAATACCTGCAGCAACCATATATCCGTTCTGGTTTTTCCTTGGGTATGCGCTGAAGGGGCAGGACAGAGGAAGAGCAGTTCCGGCAGTTTTTTTCTCTGTGGGAACTCTTGGGCTGATTCTTTTTACCATTCTTCGCTGGACGCTTCCAATGGAAGGAATGGAACAGCTTTTTGCGTATAGCTCGCCTGTGGTGATCCTTCAGGCAATGGGACTGTATCTTCTGCTTTACAGTATTCCTGTACATAAAAAGGGCTGGCTTCACAAAGTTCTTGTATGGATTGACAGGCGTTCCTTTGGAATTTATCTTGTGCACCTGATTTTTATCAGATGGGGACTTCGGTTCTTCCATATTAATCCGTATGGTCTTGGAATTGGCTCGCCGTTATTCCTGGCATTGTTTGTACTTGGAGTTCTTGTTTTATCGGGAGCTGTCGTATTTATTCTCCAGAAAATACCGGGAGTAAACAAATTGATTTAACTGTGTTTAAAAGAGCATAAAAAACGGGCATTGCATCTCGTCTTATCCGACAGTCTGCAATGCCCGTTTTATTTTGAACGGATTTTTCTTATTTAATTTCTAAAACTTAATTTCTCTTGGAAAGAACTTCTTTTTCGTATGTCTTCACATCGTCAAGCCATTCTCTGTCGCCCGGAACACCGCACTGTTCGCAGTATTCTTTCCATACGTCACCGAATGGCATTGTTTTTGTCTCGTCCTGCATTACCATAAGCTCTGTAAAGCGGTTTTCGTCCTGAAGCTTTTTAAGCGCTTCATTCGGAGTGAGAAGGGCGTTTAAAAGAGCCTTCTGAACGCTTCGAAGTCCTACTGTCCAGGCAGAAATGCGGTTGATGCTGGCGTCAAAGAAATCAGTTGCAATATACACTCTGTCGAGGGCGTCATTTCTCACGATTTCTTTTGCAATTTCTCTTGTCTCATCATCAAAAAGAACAACATGGTCGGAGTCCCAGCGGACCGGTCTTGTAACATGAAGGGCAATTTCCGGGAAGAAGCACAGAAGTGCGGAAATCTTATCGGAAACAACCTCGGTCGGGTGATAATGACCGTTATCCATAAGCGGCAGGCAGCCTTCATGTGTTGCGGCAAAGCTTAATGTAAACTCAGCGCTTCCTGCTGTATAGGACTCCACGCCGATTCCAAATACCTTGGATTCTACACATGGTTTTACCTTTGACCTGTCAAATGGCTCGGAAAGGATTTCCTCGATGGATTCTTTGTAGCGCATTCTCGGTCCCATTCTGTCGGCAGGAATGTCTTTATATCCGTCGCCTGTCCAGATATTCATTACGCAGGGAATGCCGGTTTCCTCAGCAAAATACTGGGAAATACGGATACATGCCTTGCCGTGGTTGATCCAGAAACGGCGCACTTCCTCGTCCGGGCTTGAGAGGGTAAGACCATCACGGACCATTTCATGGGAGAAGAAGGTGGGGTTAAAATCAATGCCCATATTGTGTTTTTTTGCAAATTCTACCCATTTAGCGAAATGCTTCGGCTCCAGTTTGTCTCTGCCTGCATATTCGCCCGGCTCAAAAATCGCGTAGCTTGCGTGAAGGTTCAGTTTCTTCTGACCTGGAACGAGAGACAGAACCTTTTCCATGTCAGCCATCAGTTCCTCCGGAGTTCTTGCTTTTCCGGGATAATTTCCCGTTGTCTGAATCCCTCCTGTAAGAGGACCGTCCTGGTCAAATCCTTTTACATCATCTCCCTGCCAGCAGTGCATGGCAACAGGGACAGATTTCAGCGTTTCAATCGCCTTGTCTGTATCTACACCAATGGAAGCGTATAATGCTTTTGCTGATTCATATCTCTCTTTCGCAGTCATTTTAAAGTTCCTCCTTAATGCGTTTAAAGTTTATGCTTTATAAATTTTAATGCCGAAGGATTCGTGAATGGTGGTACGTGCCTCCTCAACAGAATCGAATTCCTTCGCTTTTAACATCTGTGCTGTAATATTTCCAATGGCAGTTGCCTCTCCCGGACCTGCGTGGATTTCTTTCTTTGTGGCTTTAGCAGTCAGCTCGTTTAAGTAGCCTGCATTGGAACCGCCGCCTACAATGTGGATACGGCTGTATGTACGTCCTGTCATTTCCTCAAGCTCTTTTGCCGCTTTTGCGTAGCAGTCTGCAAGGCTTGTATAAATAACAGTTGCGATTTCTCCAAGTGTTTCCGGAACCTGCTGATTTGTTTTGCGGCAGTATTCCTGTACTTCCTTAGTCATGTTTTCCGGGGAAAGGAAGCATTCGTCGTTTGCATCCACTCTTGACGGGAAATCTTTTGCTTCTTCTGCCATAGCGCAGATTTGTGCAAAGCTGTATTTGTCGTCAAATTCATGGCGCACAGACTGGATCATCCAGAGTCCCATAATGTTTTTCAGGTAGCGGAATCGTCCTGCATATCCGCCTTCGTTTGTAAGGTTCAGCTCGCAGCTCTTTTTGGAGCAGTCGGCAGTCTCTCTCTCAAGTCCCATTAAGGACCATGTTCCGGAGCTGATGTAAATAAAGTCGTCGTCATTAGCCGGAACTGCAAGAACAGCGGAGCCTGTGTCGTGAGTTGCAGGAGCTACAACTTCAAGGTCGAAGCCTACTTCCTCTTTTACTTTTTCGCTGAAGTGACCAATGCTTGTACCAGGCATGATAAGTTTCTGGAAAATTTTTCTCGGATAGCCGAGCATATCGATCAGCTCAAAATCCCAGTCTTTTGTAACAGGGCTTACAAGCTGTCCTGTTGTAGCCTCTGTGTACTCGCAGGTCTTGTTTCCTGTGAGAAGATAGTGGAAGTAATCCGGTACATGAAGAAGAGTTTCAGCCTGTTCCAGATATTCCGGGTGTTTCTGTTTTACAGCCATAAGCTGGAAAATAGTATTGTAGATGGCTTTCTGAATACCGGTTCTTGCGTACAGGTCCTCCTGAGAGATCACCTCGTAAACCTTTTCGTCCATGCCTTCTGTGCGGTGGTCGCGGTATCCAACTGTGTTTCCGAGAACATTTCCGTCTTTATCCAGCAGAACAAAGTCAACGCCCCATGTGTCAATGCCCATGCTTACCGGAACTTTGCCGATTTCCTTACATTTTTTCAGACCGTTTAAAATCTCCTGAAACAGACGGTCAAATTCCCAGCAGAGCTCGTCGCCTTTTTTAACCATTCCGTTTTCAAAACGATAAACCTCTTCCAGAACCATTTTTCCGTTTTCCAGATGTCCCAGAATGTGACGTCCGCTGGATGCTCCGATGTCTACTGCCAAATAATATGTTGCCATTGTTAAAACCTCCTCAATAATATGTAAGTTTTATAAATTTCTTCCATATTATGATAACATATTACTATAGGAAACAGCAATAGAGAAGAACCTGGTTTGTCAAAAAAAGAGTCCTTATTTGCAGAAGTGATATGGAATATTACAGAGTAATTTTCTCCTGCATGAAAAAGCTCTCCAAAACCTCATTTCTGAGGCAGGAGAGCATACATTTAAACAAGATGAAGTTTTTTCAGAACCCAGCCCCACGGACCTTTTCTGAGGAACCATCCCCAGATAAGAGGGAGGATAATTCCAATGACAAGATAGAGTACCCACCAGCCATTGTCCGTATAATATCTGGATTCCTGGGCAAATACTTCTGTGACAGGAAGTCCCTGAAGTCCAAGCTGAATGGCAACGCAGAAACGGAACGCTACGAACTGCCACAGGAGAATATCAAGCGTGTTTGTTCCAAGAAAACGAAGAGGTTTTCGTATGGTTTCAATAAGAGAGAAATTACTTCTCTCAAGGCACATGGAAATGCAGATCACAATGTAGCTTCCAAGAAGGGCACAGACTACAAAAAGCGGTGTGTTCTGGTATTCATTGTTTCCCATATCTGCTCTTGTAAAGTCGCTTAAAACCCAGAACAGAACGCCGACAAGAAGAGCCATGATCATGCTGGTGAAGCGCTCGAAGCTTTCCTCATAAAATTTCAGGAATCTTCCCAGTGCAAAGAAAAAGCCGAGAATTAAAGTACGGCTCTGTCCGTTCGGAAGTGTATTCTGGAATCCGTAAATTGCCACAAGACCGAAAATCAAAAGGATAATTTTCTGTTTGGATTTTACGTTCGGAATTATCATATCTACAAGCTTGTACACAATGGAGATCACAAAAAGCGAACCGAGAAACCAGGTGGCTCCCATGTATTCTCCGTCTTTTCCCACTGTCAGGAACATAAGCTTCATGTTTTCCACACGTCCGTCGAGAAGTTTTTGCGTGAGAAGCCCGCTTTGCTGTGCCGCGATCAGGCGGATGATCATTACAATAAAGTTCCACCCTGCAAAGGGGATATATAAGCCTGTGAATTTTTTATATAAATAGGTTCCGAATTTCTGCTCGCTGTTAAAAAGAAAGCCGGAAAGAATAAAAAAAAGCGGCATATGAAAAAGATAAACATAATAGTTGCTGGGACCGTAGCTGTGTCCGTAGACAACAAGTATCATGCCGATTCCTTTTGCCATATCCAGCCAGTCCAGTCTCTGGGCAGGCGTCATGGCAGGCTGTAAAAATTTCATTTGCTTCATACCTCGCTGTTAAGATTACGCATATATATTAACTTTATATAAAAAAACTCTGCTTGTCAATGGTTTTGGTATGAAAATTGTAATAAAATTTAATATTTATAAAAATTTTCTTTATAAAGTGAGAATATTTTTGTCATAAAATGGCGAAGGCGGGTGTATGGGCATGCAGGAGAGGTTGGAATGTAAGGTGGAAATACAGAAAACTTTTTTGTCGCCTATAAAAAAGAGGGTGAAATAGGCGGAGAATAATCAAATCTCTATTTTAGCCTATAAAATAGACAGGGAAATAAGCGAAAAATTGAACATACCTTAAAATATCCTATAAAACCAAGCTGGAAAATAGGCGGATATAGCATTTCTTTAATTTCAGCTTATTTCCCTTTGAAAAAAGTAGGCTGAAATTGAGAAATTGGGAGAAAAAATGTATTTGAAGCAGAAAAAAGTAAGCGAACTCGAAAAGAATCGTAAAATCACCTGAATGCAGCAGCGGAATCTATGTAGTCGAAGGGTACAAACTTTTGCAACAGCACTTTTGCAACAGCGGAAAAAACAGTTGCGATTTCTCACTTTGTCAGATAGAATAGAAACGAATAAAATTTAAACTGGCATAACTTCGCTTAATATCCCCCACGGAGGTGAGTTACAAATAGAACGAAAGAGAATTATCTGGATTGATTATGCACGTGTATTTGCCGTTGTATGCGTTGTGATGTGCCACGCTGCGGAGACGTATTACCGCCCCATTCTTCTGGGACAGGCACAGACAGGCTTCATACAGTGGTTTCTTTTAAATTTTCTGTTTATGGCAGGCAGACTTGGCGTGCCCCTTTTTCTGGGAATTACAGGAGTGCTGATGCTGGGAAAAGAATGGGAGCCGTTTTCTTTTTATAAAAAATACCTCATTCCCATGCTCGTCACAACAGAAATCTGGATTTTTATCAATTACATATTTCAGTGGAAGGTACAGAATGAAGGATTTTTTCCGGGAAGACTTTTAAGAGAAATGCTGTTTTTAAAAGACCCGGGGCTTTCCCATATGTGGTATATGCCCATGATCCTTGGAATGTACCTCGTTATTCCGTTTTTATCGAAGCTGATGATGAGTTTTCCGAAAAACAAAAGCTTCCTGATCCCGGGACTGCTTGCTGTTTTTACTTTCGTACTGATTCCCACAGTGGAAGTATTCAGGGGAGAAGCCTTTCCGGGAGTTGCGTTGAAGCCGCAGACAGACGTAAAATTCCTGGGAGGAATCTATGGGCTTTATCTGATCCTTGGATATATGATCGGCAGGAGGAAGCTTTTAAAAAGAATACATACAGGCTGGATTTTTGTTGTGGGAATTGCCGCGATGTCACTGAACATAGCAGGGCAGTATTTTCTGTACAGCCACCAGTATTTTGCTTCTACAAAGCTTACCTGGTATACAAGCGCGGGGATTTTTGTATGCGCAGTCTGTGTATTTGAACTGTTTCGGAGAAACGTGTGGGATATTCCGGGAAAAGCAGTGAGATGGACTGCAAAATGCAGCTTCGGCGTGTATCTTCTTCATAAACCCATGCAGATACTTCTGGTGAAATATCTGCCGATGGGAAGGCTTCCTCTTATATTTCAGGCAGGAATTTTGTTTTTTGTAAGCTTTGCACTCAGCGTAATGATTCTCCTGCCTGTGTCAAAATATGGGAAGCGTCTGGGAAAATGGGTATTTCTTATAAAATAGTGTTATTAAAAGCGGATTTATTTTTTCCGGTTCATGGCTTTCTGCTCTTTTTTCAGTTCTTTATAAAGCTGAACGGAGTTCCAGTGCATGGTAACGGGAGTGAGAACTGCTTTTAATTCCACAGGGGCAAGGCTGTTTCGGTGGAAAAAGGCGAGAAAATCATCAAGCTCCTGTGGAGAAAAGTCCTTCATCACTATCATTTCTTCGGTGAAATTTTCCGAAAAGAAAGGCGGGATTATCCGGGAAGCCGGGAATCCCAAAAAGAGCGCCGAGAGGCTTTGAAAATTCCGGTGTCCGCACAATATGAATTTCAATATGCGACTTGTTCAGATACCGCCGAATCTGGCGGTACCTTTCATTTTCCTCAAAATTATAAAGTAAAATTTCTGTCATGATCGTTTCCTTTCGTATTGTTTTTTTCATTTTGCGGCTGTATGGCAGGGGGGGAGATCTGTTATTTTTTTCCGGGGTTATGGAAAA
>URHH01000076.1 GCA_900547615.1 uncultured Blautia sp.
AATAATGGCTCCGATGATTACAGGAATATGGACAGTTGTCGCCTTAATAATTGGCAGCTGGATCATTCCAAGAGGCGTATTCGCCAGAAGGATCACGATCGCTGCCATAAGTGCAACACTGACCAGCCAACGGGTGTCTTTTTTTGAAGTTTTCATTTTTGTTCCTCCTTGTTATCGTTCCCGCTTCGGGATACAATACGGTGCTGGGTTTACGAGTTACATAAGTGAAAGAATTTTATCCAGAAGTTTTGCGGCTGCATCCTCCTTGCTCATAAGCGGGAGTGATACTTCCTCCTTCTGTGTAATCAGAGTCAAAACATTGGTGTCTCCCTGAAATCCGGCGCCTTCCACCTTTAAATTGTTGGCCGCCACCATATCCAGGTTCTTTTTTTCAAGTTTTGCTCTGGAATTACCAAGCATATCCTGGGTTTCCATAGAAAACCCGCATAAAAACTGATTCTGACGTTTATGTTCTCCCAGATATTTTAAAATATCATCTGTGCGTTCCAGCTCAATGGACATCTGTCCGTCTTTCTTTTTTATTTTTTCGCTGCTCACTTCTTTTGGACGATAATCTGCAACTGCCGCTGCCTTTACAATAATATCCTGCTCCCCGCTTACAGAAGTAACTGCCTCAAACATCTCTCCTGCCGTTGTCACAGGAACCACTTTTACAAAAGGAGGCGGTGCAAGGGCTGTGGGTCCGCTTACAAGCGTGACCTCCGCTCCCCGGAGCATGGCATTTTCCGCTATGGCGTATCCCATTTTTCCGGAAGAGTGATTTGTAATATACCTGACCGGATCAATCGCTTCCTGTGTAGGACCTGCTGTTACAAGAACTTTTTTTCCCTGCATATCCTTAGGACAGGCAATTTCTTTTTCAATATAAGAAAGAAGCGTTTCCGGTTCCGGCATTTTTCCCGCTCCTGTATCGCCGCAGGCAAGATACCCTTCCGCCGGAGCGATCACTTCAAATCCATAATGGCTGAGAGTTTTTAAATTATCCTGAACAATGGGATTTTCAAACATATTGGTGTTCATGGCAGGAGAAATGATTTTTTTACATTTACATGCCATCACCGTTGTTGTCAGCATATCGTCTGCGATCCCGTGAGCCAGCTTGCCGATCACATTGGCGCTTGCCGGAGCGATAAGAACCACGTCCGCTTTTTTTGCAATGGAAACATGCTCCACCTGAAACTGAAAATTCCGGTCAAAGGTATCTACAAGACATTTTGTTCCTGTAAGAGATTCAAATGTAATGGGATTTATAAAATTTGTGGCGTTTTCCGTCATAAGAACGTGCACCTCTGCATGGCGCTTTTTCAATGCACTTGCAAGAGAGGCAATTTTGTACGCCGCAATACTCCCTGTCACACAGAGAAGGACTGTTTTTCCCTGAAACATACTATGTACACCTCGCTGTTTTTCGATTTTCTTCTGCCTGTTTGTATTTATTTATTATAGAACATTCTTTTTTAAAATCCAATAAACTTTCTTATTGTATTGATTTTTGTACATATTGTATTTGAAGAGAATTAATCAAAAAACCACCAAGTCCAAATTGTTCCTGTTGTAATTTCTTTTGAACTGTGTTATCCTGAACATAGAAACATTGCTGTTCTAATCTCAATTCTAAATTTACAAATCTATTTATCATATCTTAAAGAAAGCGGGTGAAGCTTTGTCTATAACTGAAAATATTGACCGGAAACATCAGGAAGATCTGCAGCGTCTCAAAAACTTCCGTCTCATTGACGATGATTTTTTTAATAAATGCTTTGAAGGAAATACTGAATGCATAGAGCTGGTTCTTCGGATTGTGCTGGATATGCCGGACTTAAAAGTTCTGGACGTGCGCACACAGGTATTTTTAGAAAACCTTTTGAACCGCTCTGTACGGCTCGACATTCTCGCAACAGACAGTAACGGAAGGAAATTCAACATAGAAATCCAGCGTTCCGATAAAGGCGCAGAAAGAAAACGTGCCCGCTACAACAGCAGCATGATGGACGTCAGCCTTCTGGAAAAAGGAACGGATTTCAGCGCACTTCCGGAAACCTTTGTGATTTTTATCACGGAGCGTGATTATATGGGAGAAGGACTTCCTGTATACCCGGTAGAGCGTTGTGTTTTGAATACAAAAAAACTGTTTCACGATGGCGCGCATATTTTGTATGTGAACGGGGCTTACAGAGACGACTCGCCTATCGGGTGGCTGATGCACGATTTTTCCTGTGCAGATCCGGCAGATATGCATTATAATATACTGGCAACCAGAGTACGATTTTTTAAAGAAGAAAAGGAGGGAATTGCTGCTATGTGTAAAGCAATGGAAGAAATGAGAAATGAATCCTTACAGGAAGGCATTATCATTGGCAAACTGGAAGGTGTTCGGGAAACTATGCTGGAATCCGCATTGCGTATGCTGAAAGCCGGAAAATACACATTAGAGGAAATTGTCTCTATTTCCGGACTTTCCCTTGAGGAAGTACAGAAATTAAAAGCGGAAAACTCTCTGTAACAGGATTTAAAATCTACAGATAAATAATAAAAACAATCAGAAAGGAATTTACCATGAAAAACTATCAGATCACAGAATGGTGCGCTCATTTTATAAAGGAACAGGTACAGGAAGGCGATTTCTGCATAGATGCTACTATGGGAAACGGAAACGACACTCTGCTGTTAAGCCGTCTCTGCGGTTCTTCCGGACGCGTTTTATCTTTCGACATTCAAAAACAGGCACTGACAAATACAGAAGCACTCCTAAACAAAGAACAATCACCCAAAAATTATACCCTGATCCTGGATTCTCATGAACACATAGACCAATATACAGAAAACACCCCTGTAAGCTGTATTATTTTCAACCTCGGATACCTGCCGGGAGGGGACCATAACCTGGCAACCAAAAAAGAGACCAGCATTCCAGCTCTCACAAAAGCCCTTTCTCTTCTGAAAAAAGGAGGACTTCTTTCTCTTTGCATATACAGCGGCGGGGGGTTCGGCCTTTATGGACGCCGTGGCGTTTGGACATGGCTTCAAAACCTGAACCCCCGTAAATTCCTCGTTATTAAAACAGAATATTATAACCGCCCAAATCATCCTCCCATTCCGGTGATGGTCATACGTCTTTAATCCACAATTATAATATCTTCAATTACCGGCTGCTCCGGTGTGTCTATCAGACCACCGCTGTTAATCGGTTTTGCATTTTTGCAGATTTCATCTACAATATCCATTCCTTCTGTTACATGTCCAAAGGCAGCATAATCCCCATCTAAGAAGGTGCTGTCTGCCTGGACAATAAAGAACTGGGAGCTGGCACTGTCATAATCTGTAGAACGCGCCATAGAAATTACTCCTTTTGTATGGGAAATCTCATTTTCCACTCCATTATTAGAAAATTCTCCCTTTATCGTCTCCTCTGCACCGCCGGTTCCATTTCCTTCAGGATCTCCACCCTGCATCATAAAATCATTCACAATGCGATGGAAGGTAAGCCCGTCATAAAAATCTTCCTGAACAAGCTTTACAAAATTTGTCACTGTAAGCGGCGCAGTATCTGCGTCCAGCTCCATTTTTATAGTTCCGTAATCCTTTAAAATCATCTCTGCATGATGCGTTCCGCTTAAAGGCTTGGAAACATCAAGCGTAACTCCTTCTGCTTTTGAAGAATCCTCCGAACTCTTCTCCTCAGAAGCAGCTTCCTCTGTCTTCGTTTCTTCCTCTGCTTCCTCATCTGAGCCATCGCTTAACTCGTTGCCCTGTACTTCCCCGGCTGTTTCCTTTTCTTCTGTCTTTTTTTCACTGCCGCAACCGCCTAAAAGAGAAGCGCTCACTGCTGTCACACATAATACTGCCAATAATTTATGTCTCATTTATAACCTCCAGCTTATCGAATGCGATCCGGAAAACCAACTTTTCTCTGAACCTTACGAAGTGTTTTTGTTGCGTAATAATTTGCTTTTTCCGCATTTTCTTTGATAATGGAATCAATATAAGCCTTGTCTTTGGAAAGTCTTTCGAACTCGTCCTGAAGAGGCTTTAATACGCTGATCACAACCTCTCCTACAGCGGGTTTTAACTCTCCGTATCCTTTGCCTTCAAATTCCTTCACAACTTCCGTGGGCGCTTTTCCTGTACATGCGCTGTAAATGTCGATCAGATTCTTAATGCCCGGCTGCTCATCGCAGTAGCGGATACAGCCTTCGGAATCTGTCACAGCACGCTTACACTTACGCATGATCGTATCCGGGTCGTCCATAAGATAAATGCTTCCGTTTGGATTTTCATCGGATTTTGACATTTTTTTGGAAGGCTCCTGAAGACTCATGATCTTCGCGCCTACTTTTCCGATATAAGCTTCCGGAACGGTAAATACGTCCCCGTAAATGTTATTGAAACGCTCCGCGATATTTCTTGTAAGCTCAAGATGCTGCATCTGATCGATTCCCACGGGAACTACATCTGCCTGATAAAGAAGAATATCTGCAGCCATAAGAACCGGGTATGTAAAAAGACCGGCATTGATATTATCTGCGTGTTTTGCAGATTTATCTTTAAACTGTGTCATACGGTTTAATTCACCCATATAAGTAAAGCAGTTTAAAATCCATGCAAGCTCCGCATGTCCGGAAACATGGGACTGATAATAGATACAGTTCTTCTTCGGGTCAAGACCTGCCGCAATATAAAGAGTAAGAAGATTTCTCGCTCTTTTTCGAAGTTCTGCAGGATTCTGTCGCACAGTAATGGAGTGCATATCTACCACGCTGTAAAAGCATTCATATTCATCGCTTAAAGTAACCCAGTTTTTCAGCGCTCCCAGATAATTTCCAAGTGTAAGATTTCCTGTTGCCTGCATACCGCTGAACAGCACTTTTTTTCCGTCTATCATAATGTTTTCCTCCAAAGTTACCTTTATTTCCTAATAGTGTAACATTCCCCAAAGGTAAAGTCAATTCCCGGTACTTGTGTTATAGAGAATTGTCTGCTAAAATATGAGAAAAAACAGGAAAGGACTTCACATATTATGGAAAAAATCACAAGCTTCACTATTGACCACATAAAATTACAGCCGGGCATTTACGTATCACGAAAAGATGAGGTGGGCGGCAGCGTCATCACAACGTTTGACATTCGTATGACTTCTCCTAACGAAGAACCGGTTATGAATACGGCAGAGCTTCACACCATTGAGCATCTGGCAGCCACGTATCTGCGCAATCACAAAGAATTTGGCAGCAAAATGATCTACTGGGGACCAATGGGCTGCCGCACCGGAAATTATCTTCTTTTAAACGGAGATTATGAATCAAAGGATATTGTTTCTCTCATCACTGAAACCTTTGAATTTATCCGTGATTTCCAGGGGGAAGTTCCGGGAGCGTCTGCAAAAGACTGTGGAAATTATCTGGACATGAATCTTCCTATGGCAAAATATCTGGCAAAAAAATATCTGGAGGAAGTTCTTTACGATATAAAACCGGAACGGCTCGTATATCCGGAATAAAATATTCCTCCTATTGTGCTACATCCGCACCAGAAACGCTGTCTTTCGGTGCGGATGTATATTTTATTTTCTGATATGCAAAAACAACAGATTTGATATTTCCTCCAGAATTTGTGCTCTGTACGCCAACGCTCGAATCGCGAAGTCGCCGTCTTCCAACCTTGTAATTCCCCCTTCTGCTCCTTCCCTGGATTTCAAAAGTTCCTGTGCAAAATCAAAAAACTCTTCGCCCTGAGGCAATCGAGAAATAAAAAGATTTAGGATATGTGTATATCCCTCATACAACCCAATTTCCTTCATAGGCATTTCTGAAGGGACATATCTTGTATTATCTCTGTAAATAAGACGACCTTTTCGCCGGATTTCTGTCAGATTGTGATAAAATCTGTATGCAAAATTTTCTCCTCTGGCGCTTCGTCCGGAAGAAAGTATTTCACTCATAAAAAGAATTGACGTTTCATTTTCCAGAGAAATTTCTGTTTTGTTTTTAAAGGCTGAGTCTCTAAATGGAATAACCGGCTGCGGATGAAAGAAAAAGATACCTCCTGCCTTTATATCTATCTTTGTCTGTCGTTCCGCATACCCTTCTTTCATCTGATGGATTTTGTCGTAAGACTGAGAACGAAATTCCACTTTCGCTCCCGTCCCAATTTGAAATTGCAGTTCCTGACAATCACCTTCCATAATGCCCGCAGATGCTGCCATCATCATAACTTCTATACTTCCGTCTTTTTTTTCAAAAGGCTGCATAATTTTATAAGGCGCTGTAAAACGGACATCTTTTAAAATAGTTTTCTCATCCTTAACTTCGGCAGTCAGAGAAAACTCTGATATTTTCCCAAATGCATTGGTCTGCATATTTTACATTCCTTCCAGTAATACATTTTCTTTCATCCAGTGGATTACCTGATCTACATTTTCATTTCCTCGTATATTTGTAAAAATAAAAGGTCTGTTTCCCCTCATCTTTCTGGAATCTCTTTCCATTACTTCAAGACTTGCACCTACATAAGGAGCCAGATCTGTTTTATTAATCACAAGAAGATCCGAGCGTGTAATTCCCGGTCCTCCTTTGCGCGGGATTTTGTCTCCCTCCGCCACATCAATTACAAATATTGTTGCATCTACTAACTCTGGTGAGAAAGTAGCAGACAGATTATCTCCGCCGCTTTCAATAAAAAGCAGTTCGATATCCGGAAATTTCCGTATCATTTCGTCTACTGCTTCCAAATTCATCGATGCATCTTCGCGGATTGCCGTATGCGGACATCCTCCTGTCTCAACTCCCCTAATTCTTTCCCTTGGCATAATACTGTTTTTTGCCAGAAATTCTGCATCTTCTTTTGTGTATATGTCGTTCGTGATAACACCAATACTGTATGTTCCGGCAAGTTGCCTTGTCAGAGCCTCTATCAATGCAGTTTTTCCTGATCCTACCGGACCTGCTACTCCTATTTTTACATAAGACATTTTCTGATTTCTCCTTTTCTATGACATATATAGCCGAGAATACAATTGTTCATGTTCAATACTGCGTACGTCAAATCCCGGCGCAGAAAGACACAACATGTCCTCTCCCGTCTCTTTTATCAGTTCCAAAATTTCCTCAAACAGAGGAACAAGTGAAAAAAGAATCTTCTGTCCTGACGACTGACTTAAGGGAATCGTTTTCACACAATTCGTTACAGCCGCCGATGCCTGCGCATACAAAAACGCTGCCAGTATTTCTTCTTCCGGGATTTCTCTGGCCGCACAGAAAACTCCATATGCACATGGATGGCAAATTGTTTTTCCAGTTCTTATAGATACATATTTTTCAAAGATTCCCTGTTTCCAGGAAGGATCCATACAAAACAGAGTTTTCACAAAACGACTTCCCAGTTTTCTTGATGCACAGCGAATCTCCTCCGGAATCCTGGATGCTTCCATAATGTCTTCTAATTCTTCTAATTTATAAATGTCTCCTTTTGTTGCCGCTTCATAAGAAAGTTTTACAGCAAGAAGATCCGTATACATAAAGCTGTATCTGAGTTTCATTCTCAAATACCTTTCTGCTGTTTTTTCATCGTGTACGATTCCTTTTTGTATATAAGTTTCAAGTCCGTAAGAATGAGAATAAGAACCTATAGGGAATAGAGAATCATTTATTTGCAAAATCAGAAATTCCTTTTTTGAAATTTTCATTCTCATATTTTCCTTTCTCAGTGATGATGATTATGAACTGACGCAGATATTTTTTTGTGAAAATTCAGCTGTCCCATAGCTCTTTCAGCAGATACCCCATGAAACTTTCGCAGCATCTGAAACATTGGTTCATTGTAAGGTGTTACAAAGGTATCTTTTTTTTCTCCCCAAAAAAGAGGTGCATGCCTGTTGCCGATTTCATAGCAAATTTTCGCCGTCATTTTCTCATGTTCCGGAAGAATCCGAATTTGGATGATTTCACAGGGAGGGGTATGGACCGCAATGACCCGATTTTCGTCCTGATAAATCACGTCCCCTTCCTGTAGTCCGCGTGTCAGCACCCAATCCCCCATACGAATACCTACGTCCCTTCCATAATCCGTCGTTTTTTTATGTATTTTTTTAAAAGCCTCATGCCACTCAATCTCTACATATTCAATTTGTTTCCCGGTTGTTTCCAGTTCTCCTAAAACACCTTCCAGTTTTTCACAGATCATTTTTTCTCCTCTCATTTTACCATTTATTAATCAACATCAGGACACCTGGAATCCAGGCTGTGACAACTCCCTCAAATATTTGAAGCGCCGGAACAAATTTTCCAAGCCTTTTATGGCAGATGTCTTCGACAAAAGAACTTCCCCAAAGAATTGCCCATAAATACCAGATTGCCGCCCATCTCCAATCTGGATCAATTCCAAGTTCCGCACTTCCAGTAATCCCTTCTATTGTGCCAAACACAACTGCATTGACTGCTACAAATGTGGAAAACCAGGCAAAGGGAACGGGATTTAATTTCCCAATCTTCATAAATGCAACAAAAAGATAAGTGAATCCAAATAAAAGCCCGGTTCCTGCAGCATAATAATTTCCGCAAACAAGGTTCACTCCGTTAATAAATATGGATAATCCTCCCGTCAGAATATTCATAACAGCCGCTGATTTCCCATCTACCTGATAGAAGGTACACATTCCATTGTTAATTAATACAATTCCCACGAACAATAAACACACACCTAACATTTTCTTTCCCTCCTGTGACGTTTTCTATTTGGAAAATGCCGCAAAAAGCGGCATTCCCACGCTTAAAACAAGCTGTAAATCTGTGTGAGCGGAAGTTTTTTTGCGGGTTTTGACACAATCTTTTCCCCATTTACCCGCACTTCATAAGTCTCCGGATTTACAGTAATATCCGGTGTTTTATCATTAAACTTCATGTCTTTCTTTGTAATGTTCCTACATCCACAAACAGGAACAACCTTTTTTTTGAGTCCATACTTACCTGCTATATCTGCTTTCATGGACGCTTTAGATACAAATGTAAGACAGGTTTCAAATTTTGCCTTTCCATGCGCAGCGAACATCGGTCTGTACATAACAGGCTCACATGTAGGAATGGAAGCATTTGCATCTCCCATTTTAGAAGCTATGATCATGCCCCCTTTAATCACCATATCCGGCTTGCTTCCAAAAAATGCGGGATTCCAAAGAACAAGATCTGCAATTTTTCCTTTTTCCAAAGAACCGACATACTCGGAAACACCATGTGTGACCGCCGGATTAATTGTATATTTTGAGATGTATCTCTTTACACGAAAATTATCGTTTCCGTGTCCTTCATCCTCCGGAAGCGGACCTCTTTCGTCTTTCATTTTCGAAGCAGTCTGCCAGGTACGTGTAATAACTTCTCCAACACGTCCCATAGCCTGGGAATCTGAACTCATCATGGAAAATACCCCCATATCATGAAGCACATCCTCTGCTGCTATTGTCTCCGGGCGGATACGTGAATCAGCAAATGCTACGTCCTCCGGAATTCGTTTATCCAGGTGGTGACAAACCATTAACATATCTAAATGCTCGTCCAGTGTATTTACCGTGTATGGCATCGTCGGATTAGTGGAAGAAGGAAGTACATTTAAAGCAGCTGCCGCACAGATAATATCCGGTGCATGACCTCCGCCGGCACCTTCTGTATGATAAGTGTGAATCGTTCTGCCGGCAATAGCCTCCAGGGTATCTTCCACACAGCCTCCCTCATTTAATGTATCGGTATGAATTGCCACCTGCACATCATAATCGTCTGCCGCGTTCAGACAGTGATGAATTACTGCCGGTGTAGCACCCCAGTCTTCATGGATTTTAAGCCCCATAGCTCCAGCTTCAATCTGTTCTGCGAGAGCCTTTTCATCAGAACAGTTTCCTTTTCCTAAAAATCCTAAATTCATAGGGTATTCCTCTGCCGCCTGAAGCATTTTTTGCATATTCCAGGGACCAGGCGTACATGTTGTGGCATTTGTTCCGTCCGCCGGTCCTGTTCCTCCTCCAATCATACTGGTAATGCCGCTGTATAAAGCGCACTCTATCTGCTGAGGAGAAATAAAATGAATATGCGTATCCAGTCCTCCTGCCGTGAGGATAAGTCCCTCTCCCGCCAGAGCTTCTGTAGACGCTCCCACTGTCATTCCTGGTGTTACGCCATCCATCACAGAGGGATTTCCGGCTTTTCCAATACCTGCTATCACACCATTCTTAATTCCGACATCTGCTTTGTAAATTCCCGTATAATCTACGATCAAAGCATTTGTGATAACTAAATCCAGATCTCCGTCCGCACTTGTCGTCGTAACAGACTGTCCCATCCCATCACGAAGCGTTTTTCCACCGCCGAATTTACATTCCTCTCCGTATATTGTAAAATCCTTTTCCACCTCAATAATGAGGTTCGTATCTGCAAGACGCACCTTGTCGCCTGTTGTAGGACCGTACATCATTGCATATTTTTCTCCGCTGATTTTCACACTCATGTGTATTCCTCCTATTTGATGAAGCCTTTTTGTCTTGCCACATTCAGGGCAGCCACTTTTGTGGACTCTGAAACTCTGGCACAAGTTAAATCATTAAATCCGAAAACTCTTCGACTTCCTCCCATAGCGGTCAGTGTCGTCTCCTTTTCCTCCCCCGGTTCAAATCGTACTGAAGTTCCTGATGGAATATCAAGATGAAAGCCATACGCTTTTTCTCTGTCAAAAACAAGGCAGCGATTCACTTCAAAAAAGTGATAATGAGAACCTACCTGCACAGGTCGATCTCCTATGTTTTTCACAAGAATTTTTCGACACTCTTTTCCTTCATTTAAAATAATTTCCCTGTCTACAGGTATAATTTCACCTATTTTCATAATGATCCTCCTATTGAATCGGATTATGTACAGTCACAAGTTTCGTTCCGTCTGGAAAAGTTGCTTCAACCTGTACTTCATGAATCATATCAGCAACTCCTTCCATCACATCTTCTTTTGCAAGGATTTTTGTTCCCTGGATCATAAGCTCTGTCACTTCTTTTCCGTCTCTTGCCATTTCCAGCAATTCTGAGCTGATATAAGCTACTGCTTCCGGATAATTCAGCTTCAACCCTCTTTCCCGCCTTTCTTTTGCGAGATTTCCGGCAAAATGGAGCAATAGCTTTTCCTGCTCTTTCGGTGTCATTCTCATCGTTTTTTCCTCCTTTTGAATGCAAAAAAAGGCACTTCGCCTGTTTTTCAACAGACAAAGCGCCTTTGCTTTATCATTCTTATTTTAATTTCAGGGGTAATTATAATACAGTACTCTGCATATGTCAACAGTATTTTTTTACTGTACTGCCGAAGCCGCTGCACCGTCTGTCGCCGGTGCTGTT